>NZ_JBEXYK010000005.1:0-351924 GCF_040630865.1 Nonomuraea sp. NPDC005730 | reverse complement strand
TCCATCGAGATGCGCGACACCGACGAGGACGTCTTCCGCGCGGCGGAGGAACTCGGTATCGATCTGTCCCGGCGTGAGCCGAGCAGCGTGGAAGAAGTCTGAGGGGGAGATCGCACACAATGCTAGACGTCAACTTCTTCGACGAGCTCAGGATCGGTCTTGCGACCGCCGACGACATCCGTCAGTGGTCGCACGGCGAGGTCAAGAAGCCCGAGACCATCAACTACCGGACTCTCAAGCCGGAAAAGGACGGACTCTTCTGCGAGAAGATCTTCGGTCCGACCCGCGACTGGGAGTGCTACTGCGGCAAGTACAAGCGCGTCCGGTTCAAGGGCATCATCTGTGAGCGCTGCGGCGTCGAGGTGACCCGGGCCAAGGTGCGTCGTGAGCGGATGGGCCACATCGAGCTGGCCGCGCCCGTCACGCACATCTGGTACTTCAAGGGCGTGCCGTCGCGCCTCGGCTACCTGCTCGACCTGGCCCCGAAGGACCTGGAGAAGGTCATCTACTTCGCGGCCTACATGATCACGCACGTCGACACCGACATGCGTGAGCGTGACCTGCCCTCGCTGGAGGCGAAGATCTCCGTCGAGCGGCAGCACATCGAGCAGCGCCGTGACGCCGACGTCGAGTCCAGGCAGAAGAAGCTCGAGTCCGACCTGGCCGAGCTGGAGGCCGCCGGCGCCAAGGGCGACCAGCGGCGCAAGGTCCGCGAGGGCGCCGAGCGCGAGATGCGTCAGCTCCGCGACCGTGCCCAGCGCGAGCTGGACCGGCTCGACGAGGTCTGGAGCCGCTTCAAGAACCTCAAGGTCCAGGACCTCGAGGGCGACGAGCTGCTCTACCGCGAGATGCGCGACCGCTTCGGCCGCTACTTCAAGGGCGGCATGGGCGCGCAGGCGATCCAGGACCGCCTGATCAGCTTCGACCTCGACGCCGAGGCCGAGAACCTGCGCGAGACCATCCGCAGCGGCAAGGGCCAGAAGAAGGCCCGCGCCCTCAAGCGGCTCAAGGTCGTGTCGGCGTTCCTGAACACGACCAACTCGCCGCGCGGCATGGTGCTCGACTGCATCCCGGTCATCCCGCCGGACCTGCGCCCGATGGTGCAGCTCGACGGTGGCCGGTTCGCGACCTCCGACCTCAACGACCTGTACCGCCGGGTCATCAACCGGAACAACCGCCTCAAGCGTCTGCTCGACCTCGGCGCCCCCGAGATCATCGTGAACAACGAGAAGCGGATGCTCCAGGAGGCCGTCGACGCGCTGTTCGACAACGGCCGTCGCGGTCGCCCGGTGACCGGCCCCGGCAACCGGCCGCTGAAGTCCCTCAGCGACATGCTGAAGGGCAAGCAGGGGCGTTTCCGCCAGAACCTGCTGGGCAAGCGAGTCGACTACTCCGGCCGTTCGGTCATCGTCGTCGGCCCGCAGCTCAAGCTGCACCAGTGCGGTCTGCCCAAGCAGATGGCGCTGGAGCTGTTCAAGCCGTTCGTGATGAAGAGGCTCGTGGACCTCAACCACGCGCAGAACATCAAGTCGGCCAAGCGGATGGTCGAGCGCGCCCGCCCCGTCGTGTGGGACGTGCTCGAAGAGGTCATCACCGAGCACCCGGTGCTGCTCAACCGTGCTCCGACGCTTCACCGTCTGGGCATCCAGGCGTTCGAGCCGCAGCTGGTCGAGGGCAAGGCCATCCAGATCCACCCGCTCGTCTGCACCGCCTTCAACGCGGACTTCGACGGCGACCAGATGGCCGTGCACCTGCCGCTGTCGGCTGAGGCCCAGGCCGAGGCACGCATCCTGATGCTCTCGACCAACAACATCCTCAAGCCGGCCGACGGCAAGCCCGTGACGATGCCCACCCAGGACATGGTCATCGGCCTCTACTGGCTGACCACCCACAAGGAAGGCGCGACCGGCGAGGGCCGCGTGTTCGGCTCGATCGCCGAGGCGCAGATGGCCTTCGACCGCCGCGAGCTGGAGATCCAGGCGAAGATCCAGATCCGGGTCAAGGACGTCCTGCCGCCGCGCGACTGGGTCGCTCCGGAGGGCTGGGAGCAGGGTGACCCGATCCGGCTGGAGACGACGTTCGGGCGGTGCCTGTTCAACCAGACGCTCCCCGAGAGCTACCCGTTCGTCAACTTCCAGGTGGGCAAGAAGCAGCTGTCCACGATCGTGAACGAGCTGGCCGACACCTACCCCAAGGTCGAGGTCGCCAACTCGCTCGACGCGCTCAAGGACGCGGGCTTCCGCTGGGCGACCCGCTCCGGCGTCACGATCTCGATCGAGGACGTCGTCGCGCCGCCGAACAAGACCGACATCATGGAGAACTACGAGCGCCGGGCCGACAAGGTCCAGCGCGAGTACGAGCGTGGTCTGATCACCGACGAGGAGCGCCGCCAGGAGCTCATCGAGATCTGGACCCACGCCACGGCCGACGTCGAGACCGACATGGTCAACGCCTTCCCGGCGACCAACCCGGTCTGGATGATGGTCAACTCGGGCGCCCGTGGTAACAAGATGCAGGTCCGGCAGATCGCCGGTATCCGTGGCCTGGTGTCCAACACCAAGGGTGAGACGATCCCGCGGCCGATCAAGGCCTCCTTCCGCGAGGGCCTGTCGGTGCTGGAGTACTTCATCTCCACCCACGGTCAGCGAAAGGGTCTGGCCGACACCGCCCTGCGTACCGCCGACTCGGGTTACCTGACCCGTCGTCTGGTGGACGTCGCCCAGGACGTCATCGTGCGTGAGATCGACTGCGGCACCGACCGCGCGGTCCCGCTGCACGTCGGCGAGCGCGACTCGTCGGGCAACCTGGTCAAGGCGGAGAACGCCGAGTCCAACGTGCACGGCCGCATCATGGCCGAGGACGTCGAGGTCGACGGCAAGGTCATCGTCCCGGCGGGTGTCGACATCAACGACATCCACGTGACGAAGCTGGTCGAGGCCGGCGTCGAGACCGTCCGCACCCGCAGTGCGCTCGTCTGCGAGGCCAAGATCGGTGTCTGCGCGACCTGCTACGGCCGCTCGCTGGCCACCGGCAAGCTCGTGGACGTCGGCGAGGCGGTCGGCATCATCGCCGCCCAGTCGATCGGTGAGCCCGGCACGCAGCTGACGATGCGTACGTTCCACACCGGTGGTGTGGCCGGCGCCGACATCACCCACGGTCTGCCCCGTGTCACGGAGCTGTTCGAGGCGCGCATCCCCAAGGGTGTCGCCCCGATCTCCGAGGCCGAGGGCCGGGCCAGGATCGACGAGACCGACAAGACCAGGAAGATCGTCATCACCCCCGACGACGGGTCGGAGGAGATCGCCTACCCGGTCTCGATGCGTTCGCGCCTGCTCGTCCAGGACGGTCAGCGTGTGACGGTCGGCCAGCAGCTGATCGCCGGTGCGGTCAACCCCAACGAGGTCCTGCGCATCCTCGGCCCGCGGGCCGTGCAGCTGCACCTGGTGGCCGAGGTCCAGCAGGTCTACCGGTCGCAGGGTGTGTCGATCCACGACAAGCACATCGAGATCATCGTGCGGCAGATGCTCAAGCGCGTGAACGTGCTTGAGTCCGGTGACACCGACCTGCTGCCCGGTGAGCTGGTGGAGCGTCCGCGCTTCGAGCAGATGAACCGTGAGACGGTGGCCGAGAGCGGCTCGCCGGCCGCGGGCCGTCCGGTGCTCATGGGCATCACGAAGGCGTCGCTGGCCACCGAGTCGTGGCTGTCGGCGGCCTCCTTCCAGGAGACGACCAGGGTCCTGACGGACGCGGCGATCCACGCCAAGTCCGACTCGCTGCTGGGCCTGAAGGAGAACGTCATCATCGGTAAGCTCATCCCGGCCGGTACGGGCATGCCCCAGTACCGCAACATCCGGGTCGAGCCGACCGAGGAGGCCAAGGCCGCCATGTACACCGTCGGCGGTTACGACGGTTCCGCGGCCGACTACACCTTCGGCACGGGCAGCGGCGAGGCCGTCCCGCTGGAGGAGTACGACTTCGGTCAGTACAACCGCTAGCAGTTTCGCAGGCGACGCGCCCGGGTCTCTTTCCGAAGAGGCCCGGGCGCGGTGCTTTTCCGGCCGTACGCGCTGCCGTAGACGGCCTCAGACGCCCTGCGGGGGCCGGGAAGGCCCGGGGGAGCCGGTCCGGCGGCATGGCGGCCTGGGGGCCGGTTGCGGGACTCCCTGGCGAATCGGCACACGTCGGTCCCCAGGCCCGGTATCATTGCCGCGGCGCTTCGGATGGGCTGGATGAGACAGGCCCCGGTGGCACGGAGCGGCGAAGCCGACAGGCGTTGCCGTGCCGTTTTGACGTGTCGGCTGGGCCTGGGTAGTCTTGAGCATCGTGCCCGTCTCTAGCGGGCTTTCGGCTGTGCGCTCATATCCCTGGGGAGAGCGTCGGCTGGACTCTCAGGCTCGCAAGTCTCCGTGGCTGTGTCTGTGTGAATAGCGCGACACGCCCGACCGCGGGGGCGCCGAGACGAGGAAAACCAGCAGGTCATGACACCGGCAGAACCTGCGAAAAGCAAGACCCAATGACGTAACACCGGCCAGGCACGAAACGGAGTGGCAGTGCCCACTATTCAGCAGTTGGTCCGCAAGGGCCGGCAGGACAAGGTCTCCAAGACCAAGACTCCTGCCCTCAAGGGGAGTCCGCAGCGGCGCGGTGTGTGCCAGCGCGTTTACACCACCACCCCGAAGAAGCCCAACTCGGCACTGCGCAAGGTGGCCCGCGTTCGGCTCACGAACGGCATCGAGGTCACGGCTTACATCCCCGGTGTGGGCCACAACCTGCAGGAGCACTCCATCGTGCTCGTGCGTGGCGGTCGTGTGAAGGACCTGCCTGGTGTTCGCTACAAGATCATCCGCGGCTCGCTCGACACCCAGGGTGTCCGCAACCGCAAGCAGGCCCGCAGCCGCTACGGCGCGAAGAAGGAGAAGAGCTAACAATGCCTCGTAAGGGTTCTCCTGGCCGTCGTCAGCTCATGTCTGACCCGGTTTACAGCTCGCCGCTCGTGACCGCCCTGATCAACAAGGTGCTCCTCGACGGTAAGCGTTCCATCGCGCAGTCGATCGTCTACGGCGCCCTCGAAGGCTGCAGGGAGAAGACGGGCAACGACCCGGTCGTCACCCTCAAGCGCGCGCTTGACAACGTCAAGCCGACCCTCGAGGTCCGCAGCCGCCGTGTCGGTGGCGCGACGTACCAGGTGCCGGTCGAGGTGCGCGCCGCGCGCAGCACCACCCTGGCCCTGCGCTGGCTGGTGCAGTACTCCCGCGCCCGCCGCGAGAAGACCATGACCGAGCGCCTCATGAACGAGCTCCTCGACGCCAGCAACGGCCTCGGAGCGAGTGTCAAGAAGCGCGAGGACACCCACAAGATGGCCGAGTCCAACAAGGCCTTCGCCCACTACCGCTGGTAACCCGGCGGGTTCGACGAGACGACGAGGACGCGAGTTAAAGTGGCCGCTACGACCGCTCTTGACCTGGCCAAGGTCCGCAACATCGGGATCATGGCCCACATCGACGCGGGCAAGACCACCACGACCGAGCGCATCCTGTTCTACACCGGCATCAACTACAAGATCGGTGAAGTCCATGAGGGCGCTGCCACCATGGACTGGATGGAGCAGGAGCAGGAGCGCGGCATCACGATCACGTCTGCCGCGACGACCTGTGAGTGGATCGGTCACACCATCAACATCATCGACACTCCGGGTCACGTCGACTTCACCATCGAAGTGGAGCGCTCGCTCCGCGTCCTCGACGGTGCCGTCGCCGTGTTCGACGGTGTCGCCGGTGTCGAGCCGCAGTCGGAGACGGTGTGGCGGCAGGCTGACCGGTACGAGGTCCCGCGCATCTGCTTCGTGAACAAGATGGACCGTGTCGGCGCGGAGTTCCACCGCTGCGTCGAGATGATGGTCAGCCGCCTGGGCGCGACCCCCGCTGTGATCCAGCTTCCGTGGGGTGTCGAGGCCGACTTCAAGGGCGTCATCGACCTCATCAAGATGAAGGGGCTCATCTGGAGCGCCGACGCGGCCAAGGGCGAGATGTACGACACCGTCGACGTCCCGGCCGACCACGCCGACGCCGCCCGCGAGTGGCGTGACCGCCTCATCGAGACGGTCGCCGAGAACGACGACGAGCTGATGGAGCTCTTCCTGGAGGGCACCGAGCCCACCGAGGAGCAGCTGGTCGCGGCCATCCGCCGCGCCACGCTGAGCAGCTCCATCAACCCGGTGCTGTGCGGCACCGCGTTCAAGAACAAGGGCGTTCAGCCCCTGCTCGACGCGATCGTCGCCTACCTCCCCGCCCCGACCGACATCCCGGCGTTCAAGGGTTACGCGGTCGGCAACGAGGAGAAGGTGATCGAGCGTCACGCGGACCCGACCGAGCCGTTCTCCGCGCTGGCCTTCAAGATCGCCAGCGACCCGCACCTGGGCAAGCTCACCTACATCCGCATCTACTCCGGCACCCTCGACACCGGTTCACAGGTCGTGAACTCGGTGAAGGGCAAGAAGGAGCGGATCGGCAAGATCTACCAGATGCACGCCAACAAGCGCGAAGAGCGCCCGCAGGCGATCGCCGGTCAGATCGTCGCCGTCATGGGTCTGAAGGACACCACGACCGGCGACACCCTTGCCGACCCGTCCAACCCGGTCGTGCTCGAGTCGATGACGTTCCCGGCTCCGGTCATCAACGTCGCCATCGAGCCCAAGACCAAGGGCGACCAGGAGAAGCTGTCCACCGCCATCCAGCGGCTGGCCGAGGAGGACCCGTCCTTCCAGGTCCGTCGTGACGAGGAGACCGGTCAGACGGTCATCTGGGGCATGGGCGAGCTTCACCTGGAGATCCTCGTCGACCGTATGCGTCGTGAGTTCAAGGTCGAGGCCAACGTGGGCCGCCCGCAGGTGGCCTACCGCGAGACCATCCGCCGCAAGGTGGAGAAGGTCGACTACACCCACAAGAAGCAGACCGGTGGTTCCGGTCAGTTCGCGCGGGTGATCATCGACCTGGAGCCGCTGGGCGAGGGCAACGACGGTTACGAGTTCCAGAACAAGGTCTCGGGTGGCCGCGTCCCGAGGGAGTACATCCCCTCGGTCGACGCCGGCGCCCAGGAGGCCGCCGAGTTCGGTGTGCTGGCCGGTTACCCGATGGTGGGCGTGAAGGTTACGCTGACCGACGGTGCCGCCCACGACGTCGACTCCTCGGAAATGGCGTTCAAGATCGCTGGCTCGATGGCCTTCAAGGAGGCCGCGCGCAAGGCGGACGCCGTTCTTCTCGAGCCGATGATGGCCGTCGAGGTCACCACGCCCGAGGACTACATGGGTGACGTCATCGGTGACCTCAACGGTCGCCGCGGGCAGATCCAGGCGATGGACGAGCGGGCCGGCGCCCGTGTCGTCCAGGCGCTCGTGCCGCTGTCTGAGATGTTCGGCTACGTGGGTGACCTGCGTAGCAAGACGCAGGGGCGCGCGAGCTACAGCATGCAGTTCGACTCCTACTCGGAGGTGCCCCCGGGCATCGCCAAGGAGATCGTCGCGAAGGCCCGGGGCGAATAGTTCCGGTCCCTGGTGGGGTGGTGCGAGCCACCCCACCGCCTAGGGGTCTGGGATCTCCCGGGCCCGAGTGTGTAGACGAAAGTCAGTCAGATTCTCAAGGAGAGAACCAGTGGGCAAGGCCAAGTTCGAGCGGACCAAGCCGCACATGAACATCGGCACCATTGGACACATCGACCACGGCAAGACCACGCTGACCGCGGCGATCACCAAGGTGCTTCACGACCGTTACCCCGAGCTCAACAAGGCGACCCCGTTCGACAAGATCGACAAGGCGCCCGAGGAGAAGGCTCGCGGTATTACGATCTCCATCGCGCACGTCGAGTACCAGACCGAGAAGCGTCACTACGCTCACGTTGACTGCCCCGGTCACGCCGACTACGTGAAGAACATGATCACCGGTGCCGCTCAGATGGACGGCGCGATCCTCGTGGTCGCCGCCACCGACGGCCCGATGCCGCAGACGAAGGAGCACGTCCTCCTGGCCCGCCAGGTCGGCGTCCCCTACATCGTCGTGGCGCTGAACAAGTCCGACATGGTCGACGACGAGGAGATCCTCGAGCTCGTCGAGCTGGAGGTCCGTGAGCTCCTGTCCGCGCAGGAGTTCCCCGGCGACGACCTGCCCGTCGTCCGCGTCTCCGCCCTCAAGGCTCTCGAGGGTGACGAGAAGTGGGCCGACAGCATCATCGAGCTGATGAACGCGGTGGACGAGAACGTCCCCGAGCCTCCCCGTGACACGGAGAAGCCGTTCCTCATGCCCGTCGAGGACGTCTTCTCGATCACCGGTCGCGGCACCGTCGTCACCGGTCGTATCGAGCGCGGCATCGTCAAGGTCAACGAGCAGGTCGACATCATCGGCATCAAGCCGGAGAAGACGACCACCACCGTCACCAGCATCGAGATGTTCAACAAGATGCTCGACGAGGGTCACGCCGGCGACAACGCCGCCCTGCTGCTCCGCGGCATCAAGCGCGACGACGTCGAGCGCGGCCAGTGCATCATCAAGCCGGGCACGACGACCCCGCACACCGAGTTCACCGGCCAGGTCTACATCCTGTCCAAGGACGAGGGCGGCCGCCACACGCCGTTCTTCAACAACTACCGCCCGCAGTTCTACTTCCGTACGACTGACGTGACCGGTGTTGTGAACCTCCCTGAGGGCACCGAGATGGTCATGCCGGGCGACAACACCGAAATGCGCGTTGAGCTGATCCAGCCCATCGCCATGGAGGAAGGCCTCAAGTTCGCGATCCGTGAGGGTGGCCGCACCGTCGGCGCCGGCCGGGTCGTGAAGATCCTCAAGTAGCTCGACCGTCGGGGCGGCGGTCGGCCCCGCACCTCAGGGCCGACCGCCGCACCACGTCAAGGGCCTCGCGTAAAGCGCCGTGATCCAGCAGTCGCTTCGGCCATAGTGACCGAAGTAACTGCCGGATCACGGAAGAAAAGACAGATCAACAGTGTCTGTCTCGTGGGGTTACGCAGGGTCAGACCTGCACCAATACAGCGGCAAAAGGCCGCACGATACTTTTTCAGACGACAGCGAAGGACACCGAGGCCACTATGGCGGGACAGAAGATCCGCATCCGGCTTAAGG
Organism: Nonomuraea sp. NPDC005730; assembly: GCF_040630865.1. Classification (NCBI taxonomy): domain Bacteria; kingdom Bacillati; phylum Actinomycetota; class Actinomycetes; order Streptosporangiales; family Streptosporangiaceae; genus Nonomuraea; species Nonomuraea sp. NPDC005730. The sequence goes on along the minus strand of NZ_JBEXYK010000005.1, from coordinate 342,796 downwards.
CCTATGACCACGAGGTCATCGACAGCTCGGCCAAGAAGATCGTCGAGACGGTGACGCGGACTGGCGCGAAGGTCGCGGGCCCGGTGCCGCTGCCGACCGAGAAGAACGTGTACTGCGTCATCCGCTCGCCGCACAAGTACAAGGACAGCCGCGAGCACTTCGAGATGCGCACGCACAAGCGGCTGATTGACATCATCGACCCGACCCCCAAGACGGTTGACTCGCTCATGCGGCTCGACCTCCCCGCGGGTGTCGACATTTCGATCAAGCTCTGAGGGAACGCACTGACATGGCTAAGACGATCAAGGGCGTCCTGGGCAAGAAGCTCGGCATGACCCAGGTCTTCGACGCGGACAACCGGATGGTTCCGGTGACCGTGGTCGAGGCCGGTCCGTGCGTGGTGACCCGGGTCCGCACCGCAGAGAAGGACGGCTACTCCGCCGTTCAGCTCGGCTTCGGGCAGGTCGACCCCCGGAAGGTCAACAAGCCGCTCGGCGACTACCTGCGTAAGCACGACATCACCCCGCGCCGTTACTTCGCGGAGATCCGCACCGACGACGCGAGCGACTACACCCTGGGCCAGGAGCTGCTGGCCGACACCTTCGAGGCCGGCCAGTTCGTCGACGTGACGGGCAAGAGCAAGGGCAAGGGCTTCGCCGGTGTCATGAAGCGGCACGGCTTCGGTGGTCTGGGCGCGTCGCACGGTACGCAGCGCAAGCACCGCTCGCCGGGTTCCATCGGTGGCTGCGCCACCCCGGGCCGCGTATTCAAGGGCCTGCGCATGGCCGGTCGGATGGGTAACGTCCGCACCACTGTGCAGAGCCTCAAGGTTCACTCCGTTGACGCCGAGAACGGTCTCATCCTGATCAAGGGTGCGATCCCCGGCGCGAACGGCAGCCTGGTCCTCGTCCGCACCGCTGCCAAGAAGGGGGCTGCCAAGTGAGCACCACTATTGACGTCCTCGACGCCAGCGGCGCCAAGGCCGGCACCGTCGAACTGCCCGAAGACGTCTTCGGCACGACGGTCAACGTTCCGCTGATCCACCAGGTGGTCGTGGCCCAGCTCGCCGCTCGCCGGCAGGGCACCCACAAGGCCAAGACCCGTGGCGAGGTCAGCGGTGGCGGCAAGAAGCCGTACCGCCAGAAGGGCACCGGCCGCGCCCGCCAGGGTTCGACCCGTGCGCCGCAGTTCGCCGGCGGTGGCGTCGTCCACGGGCCCGTGCCGCGTGACTACTCGCAGCGCACGCCCAAGAAGATGAAGGCCGCCGCGCTCCGCGGTGCCCTGTCCGACAGGGCCGGTGGCGGTCGCGTTCACGTGGTCAGCACGCTGGTCACGGGGGAGACCCCCAAGACCAAGGCTGCCCTGGACGCCCTGCGCAAGATCACTCAGGCTCCCCGCGTGCTCCTCGTCGTCGACGAGGCCGACGAGCTGACCTGGATGAGCCTGCGTAACGCTCCCGAGGTCCACCTGCTGGACGCCGGGCAGCTCAACACCTACGACGTGCTCGTGCACGACGACGTGGTCTTCACCCAGGAGGCGTACGACCAGGTCGTCGCGCGGCTGAGCCAGGGCGGGAAGGAAGACGCCTGATGGAGAAGATCGCCGACCCGCGCGACATCATCATCAAGCCGGTCGTCTCTGAGAAGAGCTACGGCCTGATCGATGAGAACAACAAGTACACGTTCCTGGTGAAGAAGACCGCGAACAAGACCCAGGTCAAGATCGCTGTTGAGCAGATCTTCGGGGTCAAGGTCACCAGCGTGAACACCATCAACCGGACGGGCAAGCGCAAGCGCACCCGCACCGGTTTCGGCAAGCGTCCCGACACCAAGCGCGCAATCGTGAGCCTGGTCGAGGGCGATCGGATCGACATCTTCGGTCAGATCGGCTAGCAGCGCCATAGATAGGAAGCGGACCGAAAGGTCTGCGAGGGACGAGACCGTCGCATTTCGGTGCGGCGGGCTCGCCCATGTAACCGACGAAGGATGAACGAAAAAGATGGGCATCCGTAAGTACAAGCCGACGACCCCGGGTCGCCGCGGGTCGAGTGTCTCGGACTTCTCCGAGATCACCCGCAGCACTCCCGAGAAGTCGCTGCTTGCGCCCCTTCACAGCAAGGGCGGCCGGAACGTACACGGCCGGGTGACCGCGCGCCACCAGGGCGGCGGACACAAGCGCGCCTACCGGATCATCGACTTCCGTAGGCATGACAAGGACGGCATCCCGGCGAAGGTCGCTCACATCGAGTACGACCCCAACCGCACCGCCAACATCGCTCTGCTCCACTACGCCGACGGTGAGAAGCGCTACATCATCGCGCCGACCGGCCTCAAGCAGGGCGACCGAATCGAGAACGGCCCCGCTGCCGACATCAAGCCGGGCAACTGCCTGCCGCTGCGCAACATCCCGACCGGTACCTTCATCCACGCGGTGGAGCTCCGTCCGGGCGGCGGCGCGAAGCTCGGTCGTTCCGCGGGCGCCCAGATCCAGCTGCTCGCCAAGGAAGGCCAGTACGCCACCCTGCGTATGCCGTCCGGTGAAATGCGCATGGTCGACGTGCGCTGCCGGGCGTCGGTCGGCCAGGTCGGCAACGCCGAGCAGGCCAACATCAACTGGGGCAAGGCCGGCCGTATGCGGTGGAAGGGCAAGCGCCCGACCGTCCGCGGTGTCGCCATGAACCCCGTTGACCACCCGCACGGTGGTGGTGAGGGCAAGACGTCCGGCGGTCGCCACCCGGTGAACCCGAAGGGCAAGCCCGAGGGCCGCACCCGCCAGGCCAACAAGTCCAGCGACCGGCTGATCATCCGTCGTCGGAGCAAGAGGAAGAAGCGGTAGGAGCAGCCGAAATGCCACGTAGCCTTAAGAAGGGTCCCTTCGTGGACGACCACCTTCAGAAGAAGGTGGACGCCCAGAACGAGAAGGGCACCAAGAACGTCATCAAGACGTGGTCGCGGCGCTCCATGATCGTTCCCGACATGCTCGGGCACACGATCGCCGTGCACGACGGCCGCAAGCACGTCCCGGTGTTCGTCACCGAGTCGATGATCGGTCACAAGCTCGGAGAGTTCGCCCCCACGCGGACGTTCCGCAGCCACGTCAAGGAAGACCGGCGCAGCCGGCGATAGACGCCTTCAGAAGCATTTAGAGGAGTAAGCGATGGAAGCCAGGGCTCAGGCGCGGTTCGTCCGTGTCACGCCCCTCAAGGCCCGCCGCGTGGTGGACCTTATTCGCGGGCTGCCCGCTTCGGAGGCGCAGGCCGTGCTGCAGTTCGCTCCCCAGTCGGCGAGCGAGCCGATCTACAAGGTGCTCAGCAGCGCCATGGCGAACGCCGAGCACAACTTCAACCTCGACCCCAGCACGCTCGTCGTGAGCCGCGCCTGGGTCGACGAGGGCCCGACGCTGAAGCGGTTCCGCCCGCGTGCACAGGGTCGCGCCTATCGGATCAACAAGCGGACGAGCCACATCACCGTGATCGTGGAATCCCGCGAGCCGAAGGGAAGGACCCGATAGTGGGCCAGAAGGTTAACCCGCACGGGTTCCGCCTCGGCATCACGACCGACTTCAAGAGCCGGTGGTACGCCGACAAGCTGTACAAGTCGTACGTCGCCGAGGACGTGGCGATCCGCCGCATGCTGCAGAAGGGCATGGAGCGGGCCGGCATCTCCAAGGTCGAGATCGAGCGCACCACGGACCGTGTGCAGGTGGACATCCACACCGCGCGTCCGGGCATCGTGATCGGCCGCCGCGGCGCCGAGGCGGACCGTATCCGCGGCGACCTCGAGAAGCTGACCAAGAAGCAGGTCCAGCTCAACATCCTCGAGGTCAAGAACCCGGAGATCGACGCTCAGCTCGTCGCTCAGGGCGTCGCCGAGCAGCTGTCCAGCCGTGTCTCGTTCCGCCGCGCCATGCGCAAGGCGATGCAGTCGGCCATGAAGTCCGGCGCCAAGGGCATCCGTGTCCAGTGCGCCGGTCGTCTGGGCGGCGCCGAGATGTCGCGGTCGGAGTTCTACCGTGAGGGTCGCGTGCCGCTGCACACCCTCCGCGCGGACATCGACTACGGCTTCTACGAGGCCCGTACCACCTTCGGCCGCATCGGCGTGAAGGTCTGGATCTACAAGGGCGAGGCTCCGACCAGCCGCGCCGAGCGTGAGGCGGCTGCCGCCGGCGCTCGCGCCGGCCAGCGTCGCGAGCGTGACGACCGTCGCGGTGGCGGCGGCGACCGTCCGCGTCGTGGCGGCGGTGACCGTCCGCGTCGTGGTGGCGGCCGTGGCGACCGCGCCCCCCGTACCGAGGCAGCTTCGCAGGCTGCCCCTGAGACCGGCCCGGCTGCGCAGCCGGGTGCTGAAGGGAGCTGACCATGCTGATCCCGCGCAGGGTCAAGCACCGCAAGCAGCACCGGCCTGACCGCAGCGGAGCCGCCAAGGGCGGCACCAGGGTCGTGTTCGGCGAGTTCGGCATTCAGGCTGTTGAGCACTCCTACGTGACCAACCGCCAGATCGAGTCCGCTCGTATCGCCATGACCCGTCACATCCGCCGTGGCGGCAAGGTGTGGATCAACATCTACCCCGACCGTCCCCTCACCAAGAAGCCGGCCGAGACCCGCATGGGTTCCGGTAAGGGTTCGCCGGAGTGGTGGATCGCCAACGTCAAGCCCGGACGCGTGATGTTCGAGCTGTCCGGCGTGGCGGAGTCGGTCGCGCGTGAGGCGCTCACCAGGGCGATCCACAAGCTGCCGATGAAGTGCAAGATCGTTAAGCGTGAAGTGGGTGAGGCGTGATGGCTAAGGGCCTGACCGCCGGCGAGCTGCGAGTGGAGGACCAGGACACCCTGGTCCAGAAGCTCAAGGAAGCCAAGGAGGAGCTGTTCAACCTCCGCTTCCAGGCAGCGACCGGTCAGTTGGAGAGCCACGGGCGGCTGCGCGCCGTCCGCCGCGAGATCGCCCGTATCTACACCGTGATGCGCGAGCGTGAGCTCGGCATCGTCACGGTCGAGAAGGAGACGAGCGATGGCTGAGACCGAGACCACCGGAACCACCGAGGCGAACGACGCGCGGAACTTCCGCAAGGTCCGTGAGGGCCTGGTCGTCAGCGACAAGATGGACAAGACCGTCGTCGTCGCCGTCGAGGACCGCGTCAAGCACCGTCTGTACGGCAAGGTCATCCGCCGTACGACCAAGTACAAGGCGCACGACGAGGCCAACGCCTGTGGCGTCGGCGACCGCGTGCTGCTCATGGAGACCCGCCCCCTCTCCGCCACCAAGCGGTGGAGGGTCGTGGAGATCCTCGAGAAGGCCAAGTAAGGCCCTTCTCGGATATACCGCGCCTCGTGGGGGCCTCAGGGCCCCCATGACGGCGTCCAAGGACGCGAGGTCCTCCCGGGCCTCGCGTCGCCTGCGGTGCGGCCCCTTCGTGGACTGTGGCCGTGGGAACAAGACAACGACAGGTTCCGCCAGGCTCAGAAATGAGAACCGGCGCGACTAACAGGAGTTCAAGTGATCCAGCAGGAGTCGCGGCTCAAGGTCGCCGACAACACTGGTGCGAAGGAAATCCTTTGCATCCGTGTTCTCGGTGGCTCGGGCCGACGCTACGCCGGTATCGGCGACATCATCGTCGCCACTGTCAAGGACGCGCTGCCGGGCAGCACGGGCGTCAAGAAGGGCGACGTGGTCAAGGCCGTCGTCGTCCGCACGGTCAAGGAGCGCCGCCGGCCCGACGGCTCCTACATCCGCTTCGACGAGAACGCCGCCGTCATCATCAAGGACAGCGGTGACCCTCGTGGCACTCGTATCTTCGGCCCGGTCGGCCGCGAGCTGCGCGACAAGAAGTTCATGCGCATCATCTCGCTCGCACCGGAGGTGCTGTAATGCCGAAGTTGCATGTGAAGAAGGGTGACCTGGTTCAGGTCATCGCCGGCAAGGACAAGGGTGCCAAGGGTCACGTCATCGCCACGTACCCGCGCGAGGACCGCGTGGTGATCGAGGGCGTCAACATGATCAAGAAGCACACCAAGGAGTCTCTCCAGGGTCCGCGTGGCGCCAAGACCGGCGGCGTGCAGACGATGGAGGGCCCCATCCACGTGTCCAACGTGAAGAAGCTCAAGGACGAGAAGCCCGCCGACAAGAAGGCCGACAAGGCCGAGGAGACGGGTGAGGACAGCTGATGACCGCCACGACCACTGAGACCGAGCGCCCGACGCCGCGACTCAAGACGAAGTACCGCGAGGAGATCGCGGCCCAGCTTCGCGAGCAGTTCGGCATCGAGAACGTCATGCAGATCCCGGCCCTGACCAAGATCAAGGTCAACATGGGTGTCGGTGAGGCGGCTCGCGACTCCAAGCTCATCGAAGGCGCCGTACGCGACCTCACCGTGATCACCGGCCAGAAGCCGGCCGTCGTCCGGGCCCGCAAGTCCATCGCGCAGTTCAAGCTGCGTGAGGGCATGCCGATCGGCGCGCACGTCACGCTGCGCGGCGACCGTATGTGGGAGTTCCTCGACCGCCTGCTGGCGCTGGCGCTGCCCCGTATCCGGGACTTCCGCGGCCTGTCGCCGAAGCAGTTCGACGGCAACGGCAACTACACGTTCGGTCTGACCGAGCAGGTCATGTTCCACGAGGTCGACCAGGACAAGGTCGACCGCCCGCGGGGCATGGACATCACGGTCGTGACCACCGCGACGAACGACGACCAGGGCCGGGCGCTGCTGAAGCTCCTCGGCTTCCCGTTCAAGGAGGCCTGATCCAATGGCGAAGAAGTCGCTGATCGCCAAGGCGGGGCGCAAGCAGAAGTTCGAGGTCCGGGCCTACACCCGGTGCTCGCGTTGCGGTCGTCCGCGCGCGGTGTACCGCAAGTTCGGTCTGTGCCGCGTGTGCTTCCGCGAGATGGCGCACCGGGGCGAGCTGCCCGGCATCACCAAGTCGAGCTGGTAGATACTCTGGGGGGCGGCTCCGTGTCGTCCCCCGGGGTCCATGTTCAGAAGAAGACAGGACGCTTCGCGTCCATGACCGCGCCGAAGGTCCACCGGCAGAGCGCTGCTTGGCCGACTGGAAACCGCGGCGAGGAAGGCCACTGGCCATGACGATGACCGACCCGATCGCAGACATGCTGACGCGTCTGCGTAACGCGAACTCGGCGTACCACGAGAGCGTGTCGATGCCGTATTCAAAGATCAAGGCGCACATCGCCGAGATCCTCCAGCAGGAGGGATACATCCAGTCCTGGGCCGTCGAAGACGCCAAGGTTGGAAAGAACCTCGTGGTGGAGCTCAAGTTCGGGCCTACCCGTGAGCGTTCGCTCGCGGGCCTGCGCCGGGTTTCCAAGCCCGGTCTGCGGGTTTATGCAAAGAAGGACAACCTGCCTCGAGTTCTGGGCGGACTGGGCGTCGCGATCATCTCGACGTCCGCCGGTCTCATGACCGACAAGCAGGCCGGCAAGCGTGGCGTGGGCGGCGAAGTCCTCGCCTACGTCTGGTAGAGGGGAGGAACACAGCATGTCGAGAATCGGACGGCTGCCCATCCCTGTGCCCAGTGGCGTAGACATCACGATCACCGGCCAGGATGTCCAGGTCAAGGGCCCGAAGGGCACGCTTTCTCACACGGTCGCGGACCCGATTACGGTCGGTCGTGACGACGACGGCGCCATCGCCGTCTCCCGGCCCAACGACGAGAACAAGGTCCGTGCGCTGCACGGCCTGTCCCGGACGCTGATCGCCAACATGGTGCAGGGCGTCACCCAGGGCTACACCAAGGCCCTGGAGATCGTCGGCGTCGGTTACCGCGTCCAGGCCAAGGGCCCGACGCAGCTGGAGTTCTCGCTGGGCTTCAGTCACCCGGTCATCGTCGACGCCCCCGAGGGCGTCTCCTTCCGCGTCGAGAAGCCGACCCTGTTCCATGTGGACGGCATCGACAAGCAGAAGGTCGGCGAGGTCGCGGCCAACATCCGCAAGTTGCGCAAGCCTGACCCGTACAAGGGCAAGGGCGTGCGTTACCAGGGCGAACAGATCCGCCGCAAGGTCGGAAAGGCTGGTAAGTAGGCATGGCTCCGAAGACTGCGTTCAGCAAGCACACGGCTGCCCGCACCGTCTCGCGGGCTCGCCGTCACCGCCGCGTCCGCAAGTTCGTCGTCGGTACGGCCGAGCGTCCGCGCCTGGTCGTCAACCGTTCGACCCGTCACATGTTCGTCCAGATCGTGGACGACTCCGTCGGTCACACGCTGGTCAGCGCCTCCACCATGGACGCCTCGCTGCGCACGATCGAGGCCGACAAGACGGAGAAGGCCAAGAAGGTCGGCGAGCTCCTCGCTCAGCGGGCCAAGGAAGCCGGGATCACCAAGGTCGTCTTCGACCGCGGTGGCAACCGCTACGCCGGTCGCATCGCGGCTCTGGCGGACAGCGCCCGCGAAGGCGGGCTGGAATTCTGATGGCAACTGAGAAGAGGAACCACTGATGGCTGCAGCTCCGCGTCGCGGTGGCGGCACCGGTGGCGAGCGGCGGGACCGTCGTGACGATCGCCGCGGTGGCGCCGCCGACAAGGGCGTCTCGTACATCGAGCGCGTAGTGAAGATCAACCGAGTGGCCAAGGTCGTGAAGGGTGGTCGTCGCTTCAGCTTCACCGCCCTCGTCATCGTCGGTGACGGCAACGGCCTGGTCGGCGTCGGTTACGGCAAGGCCAAGGAAGTCCCCGCGGCCATCGCCAAGGGCGTCGAAGAGGCCAAGAAGCACTTCTTCAAGGTGCCCCGCATCCAGGGCACCATCCCGCACACCGTGCAGGGCGAGGAGGCGGCCGGTGTCGTCTTCCTGCGTCCGGCGTCGGCCGGTACCGGCGTCATCGCCGGTGGCCCGGTGCGCGCGGTCCTGGAGTGCGCCGGCATCCATGACGTGCTGTCCAAGTCGCTCGGCTCGGACAACCCGATCAACATCGTGCACGCCACCGTGGCGGCTCTGAAGGGCCTTTCCCGCCCCGAGGAGATCGCCGCCCGCCGTGGCCTGCCGATCGAGGACGTGGCTCCGGCCCGGATGCTCAAGGCTCAGCGCGAGGGCATCGCCGAGGCCGCGGCCGCGAAGGCGGTGAGCTAGTCATGGCACGCCTGAAGATCACTCAGGTTCGCTCGAAGATCGGTGGCAAGCAGAACCAGCGTGACTCGCTGCGTTCGCTTGGCCTGAAGCGAATCGGCGATGTCGTCGTCAAGGAGGACCGTCCCGAGATTCGCGGGATGGTGTCCGTGGTGACGCACCTCGTCGAGGTGGAAGAGGTCGACTAGTCATGACTGACAAGGCTCCGCTCAAGATTCACGACCTGCGTCCTGCTCCGGGTGCCAACAAGGCCAAGATCCGCAAGGGTCGCGGCGAGGCGTCCAAGGGTAAGACTGCCGGTCGCGGCACCAAGGGCAGCCACGCCCGTACCACGGTTCCCCTCGGCTTCGAGGGTGGCCAGGTGCCGCTGCAGAGGCGTCTGCCGAAGCTCAAGGGCTTCTCCAACGCGCTGTTCAAGACGACCTACCAGGTCGTCAACCTGGACAGGCTCGGCGAGCTGTTCCCCGAGGGTGGCGACGTCACCGTCGAGGCCCTGGTGGCCAAGGGCGCCGTTCGCAAGAACCAGCTCGTGAAGGTGCTCGGCACCGGCGAGATCTCCGTCGCTGTGAACGTTACGGCTCACGCCTTCTCGTCCGCCGCGAAGGAGAAGATCGCCGCCGCCGGTGGTTCCGTTACCGAGCTGTAGCTCCGCTATGACGAGGCGTGGGGGTTCCGACAATGGGCCCCCACGCCCTTAGTGCGTTAGAGTTCGGCGAGACGGCAGGATTCTGTCCGGCTCGTTTGACTTGAGACTTGACATGGCAGATCCCCGCACCACCGCATACTCACATCGCCATAAAGGCGCGCAGGAGGGACCGTGCTGACCGCGTTTACCCGGGCGTTCCGGACACCGGACCTGCGCAAGAAGTTGCTCTTCACCCTGGGCATCATCGCGCTGTTCCGTCTCGGCTCGGTTCTTCCGACTCCGGGAGTTCACGTCCAGAACCTCGCGGCCTGTTTCGATCAGGCCCGTAACGGAGCCACCGGCAACATCTATGGGATGGTGCAGCTGTTCAGTGGTGGTGCGCTCCTGAAGCTGTCGGTGTTCGCGCTGGGCATTATGCCGTATATCACCGCGAGCATCATTCTCCAGCTGCTCGTCGTGGTGATTCCACGTCTTGAGGCTCTCAAGAAGGAAGGCCAGGCGGGTCAGGCCAAGATCACGCAGTATACGCGTTATCTGACCATCGGCCTCGGCGTCCTCCAGTCGACCGCCTTCATCGCGCTCGCGCGGTCCGGCCAGCTGTTCCCCAACTGCCAGCAGTCCGTCCTGCGTGACCCCGACGACGTCTTCGGCATCGTCACGATGGTCATCATCATGACGGCCGGCACGTCGGTGATCATGTGGCTCGGTGAGCTCATCACCGACCGCGGCGTCGGCAACGGCATGTCCATCCTGATCTTCACGCAGGTCGTCGCGGTCTTCCCGTCCGAGCTGTCCAACATCTTCCGGGCGAACAAGTTCACCTTCGCGGTGGTCCTGGTCGTCGGTGTCTTCATGATCGCGGCCGTGGTCTTCGTCGAGCAGGCGCAGCGCCGCATCCCGGTCCAGTACGCCAAGCGCATGGTGGGCCGCAGGATGTACGGCGGCACCTCGACGTACATCCCGCTCAAGGTCAACCAGGCCGGCATCATCCCGGTCATCTTCGCCTCGTCGCTGCTCTACCTGCCGCAGCTGCTGACCTCGCTCTTCCCGACGTCGAACAACGCGGTCGTCCAGTGGATCTCCCAGTACCTGGTCAGGGGCGACCACCCGGTCTACATGATCACGTTCTTCGTGCTGATCGTCTTCTTCACGTACTTCTACGTGTCGATTACGTTCAACCCCGCTGAAGTCGCCGACAACATGAAGAAGTACGGTGGGTTCATTCCGGGCATCCGTCCCGGCCGTCCGACGGCTGAATACCTGAACTTCGTGCTCACCCGTCTGACCGCGCCCGGCGCGCTCTATCTGGGTCTGATCTCCATGATCCCGATCGTCGCGCTGGCGGTGGCCGGGGCTAGCCAGAACTTCCCGTTCGGAGGGACGAGCATTCTGATCATGGTTGGTGTCGGCCTGGACACGGTGAAGCAGATCGAGAGCCAGCTCCAGCAGCGCAACTACGAAGGTTTCCTGCGGTAGTGCGTCTCGTTCTCGTCGGGCCCCCCGGAGCGGGTAAGGGGACACAGGCCCAGTACATCGCATCGAACCTGTCCATCCCGAAGATCTCGACAGGTGACATCTTCCGTGCCAACGTCTCGGGCGGCACGGACCTCGGCAAGCTGGCCAAAACCTACATGGACCGTGGCGATCTCGTGCCCGACGAGGTCACCATCGCCATGGTCCGCGACCGACTGTCCGAGGACGACGCGCAGGACGGGTTCCTGCTCGACGGCTTCCCGAGGAACGTCGCGCAGGCGGAGATCCTGCGCGACATGCTCAAGGACTGGGGTCTGGAGCTCGACCTGGTGCTGGAGCTGGTCGTGGACGACGACGAGGTCGTCCGGCGGCTGGCGGGGCGGCGTACGTGCAGTCAGTGCGGCCGTATCTGGCACGTGGAGTTCGACGACAAGAAAGACGACAAGTGCGACGCCTGCGGCGGCGCGCTGTTCCAGCGGGACGACGACAAGGAAGAGACCGTCAGGCACCGCCTGGAGGTCTACCAGGAGCAGACCGCGCCGCTGGTCTCGTACTACGTCGACGAGGACATCCTCGTGGGCGTCGACGCGACCGGGCCGGTCGAAGAGGTGACGCAGCGGGCCATGGAGGCGATCCGCCCGTTCCTGGGATGACGCCGGACACGATCTCCTGCGAAGGTGGCACGGATATCCGTGCCACCTTGCTTTTTTGTGTGCGGCTATTGTGGGGGAATTAGGGCTCCCACGAGGCCCGTCAGAAACCCCGGGGGGTGCCGAACAATGTTCAAGAGAAACCGACACGGAATCCAGATCAAGTCGCCCGAGCAGCTGGAGAAGATGCGGGCCGCCGGCCTGGTGGTCGGGCGGACGCTCGATCTGCTGAAGCGGTCCGTCGAGCCCGGTATGACGCCGCTCGACCTCGACTCCATCGCCGAGAAGGCGATCAGGGACGAAGGCGCGGTCCCGTCGTTCAAGGGTTACCAGGGCTTCCCCGCGACGATCTGCGCATCCGTCAACGACGAGGTGGTGCACGGCATCCCCTCGGACGCCCGCAAGCTGCGCGAGGGCGACGTCATCTCCATCGACTGCGGCGCGATCCTGGAGGGCTGGCACGGCGACTCCGCCGTCACGGTGCCGGTCGGCGAGGTCGACCCCAAGCTGACCGAGCTGATGCGGGTCACCGAGGAGGCCATGTGGCACGGCATCGCCGCGCTGAAGGTCGGCCGCCACCTGTCCGACATCGGCTACGAAATCGAGCGCTACGTCAAGTCCCAGGGCCGCTTCGGCATCCCTCCGGAGTACGGCGGCCACGGCATCGGCACCGAGATGCACATGGACCCGTGGATCGCCAACCACGGCAAGCCGGGCCGCGGCCCGCTGCTGGAGGAGGGCATGTGCCTGGCCATCGAGCCCATGGTGAACCTCGGCACCGAGCGCACCCGCGTGCTGTCCGACGACTGGACGGTCGTGACGATCGACGGGAAGGCCTCGGCGCACTTCGAACACAGCGTCGCGGTGACACATAATGGTCCTTGGGTGCTTACCGCCCTGGACGGTGGCGAAGAGCGCCTGAGTCACCTTCAGCCCTGACCCCCGGGAGTGGTGGAATGGCGAACAGCCCCGAGATGCGTGCCTCGGACGTCGACCGCGACCGGGTCGCCGCCATCCTCCGGGAGCACACCGCGCAGGGCCGCATCACGATGGACGAGTTCAACGAGCGGCTCGAAGAGCTGTACAAGAGCAAGACCTACGGTGATCTGGCCAAGCTGACGGCCGACCTGCCCGACGTCGACCTGCGCCACCGGCCGGCGAAGCCCGAGGCGGTGCCCGCGACGCGCGGCAACCTGCATCCGGGCATGCGGGCGGCCTGGGGCGCCTGGGCCGCGGCCAGCGCCGTCAACTGGGTGATCTGGCTGATCGTGAGCGTCTCGTCCGGCCACATGATCTATCCGTGGCCGCTGTGGGTCATGGGGCCCTGGGGCGCGATCCTGCTGATGAGCACGATCTTCGGGAACGGGCCGAAGCGCAGCTAGCCGGAGCCGTATGTGCCGTAATGCACTGTGTGTATTCCTCCGCAGTACGTGACGGCGCTGGTTCCTAGCGTGAGCCGTGTCGGGAACACGACTCACGGAGGAATCAGATGCGCAAGGTCCTCGCAGCCGCCGCCCTCGCCGGCTCGATCGCCGTCACCGGGCTCGCCGTCGCCCCCGCCGCCCAGGCGGCCTCGTCCGGCGGGTGGGGCACGTTCTACTCGGCCAACCACAAGGCGTCCACGCACGGCAACACGTACCGGTCGCACGGCAAGGTCTACACCCACTGGTACGGCAAGGAGTCCACGCCGAAGTTCGGCTACGTGTGGTTCCGGTACTACGCGAACGGAAGCTGGCACCAGTTCTCCAGGAAGTGGGACGGGAGCCACGACGAGACCTGGTCCGGCCGGGGGATCAAGAAGATCTACACCTGGACGTGCTGGGGCGGCTCGTCCACGTACTGCGGTGACCGGCACCGCATCTACTAGGAGCACCTCGCGAAGGGCCCGCCGGTCCGCCCGGCGGGCCCTTCGGCGTGCGGTCGAAGGAGTGCGGGCCGTGGGGTAGACTCTTACATGGTTGTGTCAGGACACCTGGCACGCGTTTCGCGTTTTTGGCTCAGGTGTCGTACACTCCTTAGTCGGCTCACTATGACTTACACGCGTCGGCGGTCTTTGCCGATCGCCGCTCTCTTCGAAGCGTGAGGTCGCGGCTGCTTAGTGAACCGGAGCCTCAGACGACCGATCAGTGAAACGCGAGGGATTTTGGCCAAGAAAGACGGCGCCATCGAGATCGAGGGCACTGTGGTTGAGTCGCTCCCGAACGCCATGTTCCGGGTGCAGCTCGACAACGGCCATAAGGTCCTGGCCCACATCAGCGGACGGATGCGGATGCACTACATCCGGATTCTGCCGGACGACAGGGTAGTTGTTGAACTGAGCCCCTACGACCTGAGTCGCGGGCGGATCGTCTACCGATACAAGTAAGACGTCTGAGGAACACGAAGGACAATGAAGGTAAAGCCGAGCGTCAAGAAGATCTGCGACAAGTGCAAGGTGATTCGCCGGCACGGTCGCGTCATGGTGATCTGCGACAACCTGCGCCACAAGCAGCGTCAGGGTTAGTCGTACGCAAGGTTTCTCCGAGTCCGCCCCGAATTAGGGAGCGGGCTCGACGCATGAGGAGCCCGCGACAGTAATCGCGTCTCACACCTGGGCAGGCGGAGCATTCCGTACCACTCAGGAGACCCCCGGTCGGAGGCCGGGGCCCTCACCCCGGGCATGGGGAGGGGTAGTGCGGCGCAAGACCTCCGCCCAAAAGAAGGAGAATGCCCGACCATGGCTCGCCTGGTTGGCGTCGACCTCCCCCGCGAGAAGCGGCTGGAGATCGCTCTCACCTACATCTACGGAATCGGCCGCACCCGCGCCCAGGAGATCCTCCAGGCGACCGGTGTCAGCGGCGACCTCCGCGTGCACCAGCTCTCCGACACCGAGCTCGTCCCGATGCGTGACTACATCGAGGCGAACTTCAAGATCGAGGGTGACCTGCGCCGCGAGGTCCAGGCCGACATCCGTCGCAAGATCGAAATCGGTTGCTACCAGGGCATCCGGCACCGCAAGGGCCTTCCGGTCCACGGTCAGCGCACGCAGACCAACGCGCGTACCCGTAAGGGCAAGAAGAAGACCGTCGCCGGTAAGAAGAAGCCCGGTAAGAAGTAGTCCACAGCCGCGGACCGAAGATCTCAGGAGTAATGGCAAACAATGCCTCCTAAGAGCCGTCAGGGTGCCCCGAAGAAGGTGCGCCGCAAGGAAAAGAAGAACGTCGCTCACGGGCACGCCCACATCAAGAGCACGTTCAACAACACGATCGTCTCGATCACCGACCCCAACGGGAACGTGATCTCCTGGGCCAGCGCCGGCCACGTGGGTTTCAAGGGCTCCCGTAAGTCCACCCCGTTCGCCGCTCAGATGGCCGCCGAGAACGCCGCCCGCCGCGCCATGGAGCACGGCATGCGCAAGGTCGACGTGTTCGTCAAGGGTCCCGGCTCCGGCCGTGAGACCGCGATCCGCTCCCTTCAGGCCACCGGCCTCGAGGTGGGTTCGATCCAGGACGTCACGCCGGTCCCGCACAACGGCTGCCGTCCGCCGAAGCGCCGCCGCGTCTGAATTTCCCCAGGAGATATTGAGAAATGGCTCGTTACACGGGCGCGGACTGCAAGCTCTGCCGTCGCGAGAAGACCAAACTCTTCCTCAAGGGCAGCAAGTGCGAGTCCGCCAAGTGCCCCATCGAGATCCGTCCTTACCCGCCGGGTGAGCACGGCCGCGGACGTCCCAAGGAGTCCGAGTACCAGCTTCAGCTTCGCGAGAAGCAGAAGACCCGTCGTATCTACGGTGTCCTCGAGAAGCAGTTCCGCAACTACTACGAGGAGGCCGCGGGCAAGAGCGGCAAGTCGGGTGAGGTGCTGCTCCAGATCCTGGAGAGCCGTCTCGACAACGTCGTCTACCGCGCCGGCTTCGCCCAGTCGCGTGACGCCGCCCGCCAGCAGGTGCGCCACGGCCACATCCTGGTGAACGGCAAGAAGGTCGACATCCCGTCGTACCGCGTTCGCGAGCACGACATCATCGAGGTCCGCGAGACCAAGCGCAACCTGCTGCCCTACGAGGTCGCTCGGGCGACCGCGGGCGAGCGCACCGTTCCCGCGTGGCTCGGCGTCGTGCCGGAGAAGCTCCGCGTCCTGGTCCACCAGCTGCCGGTTCGCCAGCAGATCGACACCCAGGTCCAAGAGCAGCTCATCGTCGAGTACTACTCCAAGTAGTCAGTGACGTTCTAGTTCGGGTACGGATGTCCGTACCCGAACTAGACTGTTTATCGGAGTGGCGTCATATAGCGGGCGCCACACGACAAGGGGAGAACCCACCATGCTGATCGCTCAGCGCCCGACTCTTCTCGAAGAGTCGATCGACGAGACCCGGTCCCGGTTCGTCATCGAGCCGCTGGAGCCGGGCTTCGGCTACACCATCGGCAACTCGCTGCGCCGCACGCTGCTGTCGTCCATCCCGGGCGCGGCCGTGACGAGCATCCGCATCGAGGGCGTGCTGCACGAGTTCTCGACCGTTCCCGGGGTCAAGGAAGACGTCACCGACATCATCCTGAACCTCAAGGAGCTGGTCGTCTCCTCCGAGCACGACGAGCCGGTCGTGATGTACCTGCGCAAGCAGGGCCCGGGTGAGGTCACCGCCGCCGACATCGCGCCTCCGGCCGGTGTCGAGGTGCACAACCCCGAGCTGCGCATCGCCACGCTCAACGGCAAGGCGAAGCTGGAGATGGAGCTGACCGTCGAGCGCGGTCGCGGCTACGTCTCCGCCGCCCAGAACAAGCAGCCGGGCCAGGAGATCGGGCGCATCCCGATCGACTCGATCTACTCCCCGGTGCTCAAGGTCACCTACAAGGTCGAGGCGACCCGAGTCGAGCAGCGCACCGACTTCGACCGTCTCATCCTCGACGTCGAGACCAAGCCCGCCATGAAGCCCCGCGACGCGGTGGCCTCGGCCGGCAAGACCCTCGTCGAGCTCTTCGGCCTGGCCCGTGAGCTCAACGTCGAGGCCGAGGGCATCGACATCGGCCCGTCGCCGACCGACGCCGCCCTGGCCGCCGACCTGGCGCTGCCGATCGAGGAGCTGAACCTGACCGTTCGCTCCTACAACTGCCTCAAGCGCGAGGGCATCCACACCGTGGGTGAGCTCGTCGCCCGCAGCGAGCAGGACCTTCTCGACATAAGGAACTTCGGGGCCAAGTCGATCGAAGAGGTCAAGCAGAAGCTGCACGAGATGTCGCTGGCGCTCAAGGACTCCCCGCCCGGGTTCGACCCGAGCGCGGTGGCCGGCGGCGGCTACGACGACGACGACAGCGCGTACGTCGAGACCGAGCAGTACTGAGCCTCGTGCGGAGACCCGTCTCCGCACGTGCCCCGCACGCGCCGAGTGGCCCAGCCGCTCGGCGCGTGACGAACGTAACGGCCCAGTCGTGGTGACTGCGGCCGGCCCGACTCCGGTACCTGGTACGGCCGGGGCGGGTTGACCCAAGAGGAGAAAGCAATGCCCAAGCCCACCAAGGGTGCACGTCTTGGCGGCAGCCCGGCGCACGAGCGGCTGATCCTGGCGAACCTCGCCACGGACCTGTTCCGCCACGGCAAGATCCGTACGACGGTTACCAAGGCCAAGCGCCTTCGTCCGCTGGCGGAGCGCCTGATCACCAAGGCGAAGAAGGGCGACATCCACAACCGTCGCCAGGTCCTGACCGTGGTCAAGGACAAGGGCGTGGTTCACCACCTGTTCACCGAGATCGCGGTGACGTTCGCCGAGCGTCCGGGCGGTTACACCCGGATCACCAAGATCGGCGCGCGTAAGGGCGACAACGCTCCGATGGCCCTCATCGAGCTGGTGTCCGAGCCGCTGAACGGTGTCACCACCCGCCGTACCGAGGCTCCGGCCGCCGCTGCCGCTCCGGCTCCGGCCGCCGAGGAGACCGAGGCCGCCGAGACCGAGGCGCCCGAGGCCCCCGAGGCCGCCGCCGAGGAGACCCCGGCTGCCGCCGAGGAGGCTCCGGCCGCCGAGGCCGAGGCGAAGAAGGACGAGGCCTGATCTCTCAGGCTGGTTGAATCGGGCCCGGATCCCCTTCGCGGGGGTCCGGGCCCTTTTCCGTGAACGCGAAAGGGACGATCGTGCTACGGCTCCGCCTGGATCTGGCATACGACGGGACCGACTTCTCCGGATGGGCGAGGCAGCCCGGTCGCCGTACGGTCCAGGGTGAGATCGAGCTGGCGCTCACCAGGATCCTGCGCCTGGGCGAGCCCGCCGCGCTGACCGTGGCCGGGCGTACGGACGCGGGCGTGCACGCGCGCGGCCAGGTGGCGCACGTGGACGTGCCGGCCGGGTCGCTCGCCGAGCTCGACGGCAACCGCGGGCCCCTGGACGTCGATGAGCGGCTCTCTGCGCTCGTCCGGCGGCTGGGTGGGATCCTGCCCCAGGATGTACGCGTTCACCGGGTCTCGGTGGCTCCTGAGGGCTTTGACGCCCGCTTTTCCGCGATGTTCCGCCGGTACGCGTACCGGGTGTGCGACAGGGCGGGAGGGGTCGATCCGTTGCGGCGGCACGAGGTGGTCTGGCACAGCCGTCCGCTGGACCTCGACGCCATGAACGAGGCGGCCCGGCGGCTGGTGGGCGAGCACGACTTCGCGGCGTTCTGCAAGAAGCGCGAGGGCGCCACGACGATCAGGGAGCTGCAGCGCCTGGAGTGGACGCGCGAGGCGGACGGCGTGCTGGTGGCCGCCGTCGTGGCGGACGCGTTCTGCCACTCGATGGTCCGGGCGCTGGTGGGCTCGCTGCTGGCCGCGGGCGACGGGCGGCGGCCGGTGGAGTGGCCCGGCCAGGTGCTGACCCAGGCCGTACGGGACTCCGGCGTGCACGTCGCGCCCGCGCACGGGCTGTGCCTGGAGGAGGTGGGCTACCCTGCGGCGGACGAACTCGCCGCGCGGGCCGCCGCCACCCGGCGGGTCCGGACGCTCTCAGCCCTTGGTGACGCGGCGCTCCAGGACGAGTGAGGTCTGGTCCCTGAACGCCCCGCTGACCTTGGCCAGCGTCTTGTCCTTGGCGTCCGGGGTGTGGCCGTCGGCGTGGGTGGCGTAGCTGAAGACGATGTACCTGCCCCACACCAGGCCGGCCGCGTAGCCGCCGGCGATGGACACCCGCTCGCCCCCGCTTCCCTCCGCACCCGGCAGCGCGCGGAACCAGACGTTGCGCGAGAGGTTCTTGGCCTGGTCGGTCAGGACGGCGTCCTCCTTGGTCGGCAGCACCGCGATGCCGGTGGTCACGGCGTAGCGGCGCTTGCTGTCGACGTAGGTGGCCCGGATGATCCGGCTGCACTTCCGCTCGCGCAGCGCGTCGGCGAACGCGCCGGTCGCCGCCTTGTCGCAGCTCGTCTCCGTGTCGGTCTTGACCCTGGTGAACGTCGTGCCGGCGGCGGAGACCTTCTTCTTCGGGAACGCCTCCGTCAGGGACATCTTCTTCGGGTCGGTCTCCTCCGAATTGAGCATGGACGCGCCCGGGACGTCGGCGGGCGGGCTGGTGGACAGCTCCGTGGTGGGCAGCAGCGTGGGCGGGGCAGGGGTGGCGCCCGCGGTCGTGGCGGCCGGCGGGGTGGTGCTCAGCGCGCGGTAGGCGAAGAAGCCGCCGGTCGCGACGCCCGCCAGAGCCAGGGCGCCGAGGGTCACGAGCAGGGCTCGCTTGCTCTTGCCGCGGGCCGGGGGTGGTGGCGGCGGGATCTGGAACGGGGGTTGCCTGAACGCGCCGGGTGGGAAGGTGGGCGTGCCGCGGGGCGGGGTGGGGAGGTCCAGGGCGGTGCCGGGCCTCTTCGTCCACAGGTCCTGGTTGAAGGGCAGGTCGGGGAGTTTGTCCTGGGTGGGGGACTGGTCCGCTCGGGGCTCCGGTGAACGCTGGGCTTCGGCCTGCTTGTCGTCCGGGCCCTGCTCTGCTGGGTGGGTGCGCTGTGGGGGCGTGCCGGGGGAGTGGCCGGTTGCGCGTTGCGTCGCCTCGTCGGGCCTCTCGTCCGGGTGCCTGTCCTCCGGGCGCTTCTCCTCGGCCGGGGGCATGGGGGGCCACACCGGTACGTCGCCCGGCTCCGGGGGGCGGCCCGTCGGGTTGGTGGGGTGAGGCTCGACGTGGTGGGCCGTCCGCATGGGGCCGGTGGGCTCCTCGCGGGGGTCGGACGCGCGCATGCCCTGGGGCGGGGTGTCCTGGGCTGCCGGGTCGTGCTCCTCGTGCGGAGGGGCAGTGGTGGCGTGCTGCTGGACGGCGGCGTCGCGCTTGGCGGCCTCGGGGTCGAAGTAGTGGGCCGTCTTGGGGATGCCGCCCGGGCGGGTGGCATCGGGGTCGTACGAACCGGCCTCGGGGGTGAAGCGTGCGGCGTCGGGGCCGTACTGTCCGGACCCGGAACCGAACCGTGCGGCGCCAGGGCGGCCGTCGTGCGGCGCGGCGTCCGGGGTGTCCGGGGTGTCCAGGGCGTCGGCGGGGTACGGCGGGTGGCCGGGGGCGTACGGTGCGGCGTCTTGGTCGTACGGCGTGGCGGGGTCGTGGGGGAACGCCGGTGCGGTGGCGCTCGGGTCGGTGGGCCCGCCGGTGGCGGTGGTGCCGGCCGCGGCGGTCGACGGGGTGACCGGCGGTTCCGTGGGGCGGCCGCTCGGCCTGCCGGTCGGAGGCTCTGTGGGGCGGCCGGTCGCTGGGCCGGTGGGCGGCTCCGCCGGGTGGCCGGGCGGTGGTGCTGTTGGGTGGATGGTCGGCGTGCCGGTGGAGTGGCCGGTCGGGGTGCCGGTCGGCGGGGCGGGGAGCCGGGTGGGCTGCTGGTCGGCTGCTGCCGGCGGCGCTGGGTGACCGGCCTGGGTGGTGGGGAACCGGGCGGTGGGGTCGCCGAGAACCGGGTCGTCGGCGTCCGGCTCGGCCACGAGTTCGCCCGTGGCGGCGGGCCAGGGGGGCATGGCGTGCGGGTCGGCGACCGGGGCGGGCCACACCTGAAGGCCCGCGGCGGCGGCCGTGAACGCCGGCGGCGGCTCCCACGGCGGCGCACCCGGTACGACGGGCCCTGGCTGCTCCCACGGCGGCGCGCCCGGTACGGCCGGCTGGGCCGGCCAGGCGGGAGGGTCTTCCTCCGGAGTGGCGGCCCACTGGCCGGGGGCGGGGGTCCAGGTGGTGTCGTCCCCGGGTTGCGGGCCCCAGGTGGCTTCGGTGGCGTTTCTGGGGGTCCAGGTGGGTTGGTCGGGAGCTTGGGGGGCCCAGGCGGGTGTGTCGGTGGTGCCCGCGCCCGGCCCGGTCTCGGTGGACGGCCTGGGGCCCCAGCCGGCTTCGGTGGGGGTGCCGAGGGGGCGTCCGGGGTCGGCGACGGCTCTGGGCGGCGAGGCGGGTTGGTCGGGAGCTTGGGGGGCCCAGGCGGGCTGGTCGGACGAGCGGGACGGCCCGCCGGCTTCGTCGGAAACCTGGGGGGCCCAGGCGGGCCTCGTCGGGGCGTCAACAGCCCACTCGGGGGCATCGGCAACCCCTGCGGGGTCGGAAGCCGAGACGGGCGTTCCGGGCATGCGGGACGCGGAGGCGCGCGTTTCCGAGGTGCCGGGGGCGGAGGCAGGCGTTCCGGGAGTGCCGGGGATGCCTGATCCGGAGGCCGGGGCTGGGGTGGAAGGAGTGCCGGTGGGCCAGGGGCCGGTGTTTCCGCGGGGGGCCCGGGGGGCGGCGATGGTGTCTTCGTCGGCTCTCGGGCCCGGGGGGGTACCGCCGGCCTCGGGAGTTCCGAAGGGGGCGGGGGTGGGCGCTCCGAAAGGGACGTGAGGCCCAGGGACGTTGAAAGGGCCGGAGGCCTCGGAGGGGCCGCCCGCGCGGGGGCCGGAGGTCTCGGGAAGGGCGCCGGGCCCGGAGGAGGCGCCTGGGGCGCCGAAGGGGGCGCTGATGGAGGGGTGGGGAGCGGGCGCGGAGGAGCTCGGGGATGGTGGAGTGTCGGGGGCGTCGTCGGCGAACCAGTCGTAGGGGGCCGAGTCGTCGCCGGCCACCTCCCACGGCTGTACGCCGGCGGACGCCTCCGCGGGCTCCGGTGGGGTGCCACCTGGAACCCGCGTCTCGTCGCCGGTCGGCTCACCTGACGGAGAGAACGCCGACGGGACGCCGCTGCCGATGCGGCCGAAACTCGGCGGTGGCATCGGTGATGCGGTCGTACGGTCGGCTTCCCTGCGATCGTGCTCAGACCCGGGTTCCTGGCCACGCATAGGGCGAGCCTAGCGAGAGTAGCGAGATCGTTATGTCGGTATGGGGGTTCCCCGCGGGATCCGCCGCCCTCTTTGGGGGGTTATCGACCAGGATGCCGGTTCAGCTGAGCGCGCTTCCCGTCATCGAACGGTTGTCCAGAGCCTTGAAGACGGTCGCGTCGCTGAGGTCCTTGATGGCTTCGAGGATGCGCTTCGATTCCTTCTTGTCCGGCTTGCTGCCGTCCTTGTTCTGGAACCACACCATGATCGCGTAGTGGCCGTGGGCCGAGATCTTGGCGCCGCCGCTGCCCGAGCCGAGCATCTTGGTGACGCTGTCCTTGCCGGCCAGCGGCTTGACGTAGTTGCTCGCGTCGCCGACCTTGGCCACCTTGCCGGCGGTGCCGCTCGTCTTGAGGTTGGCCACGCCGATCGTGCCGATCACCTTGCCGGACTTGTCGCGGAAGCTGGCCCGGAGGAACTGGGTGCACTTGCCCGACTTGAGCGCCTTCTGGAGCTTGTCGCCCAGGGCGCCGTCGGTGCACTTCTTGTCCTTGCTGGTGACCGTCATCTCGTACGAACGCCCCGAGACGTTGATCTTCTTCGTCGAGCCGAAGATCTCCTTGACCGTGATCGGGTCGGGGTCGGTCTTGCGCTCGGCCGCGAAGCCGTACTTGCCGGGCGGGGCCGAGGGGAGCGGCGCGGAGGTCCGGGTGGGGGCGCCGGCCTCGGCGGTGCTGGGGCCGTCCGCGTTCCACATCAGCGCCAGGCCGCCGCCGAGCAGGCCCAGCAGCAGGACCCCGCCGATCGCGAACCACAGCGGGGCGCGCGAGCGCCGGCCCTCGTCGTAGGGGCTCCAGCCGACCCGGCTCTGCTGCGGCTGCGGCGACTGCTCGGACTGCCCCGGCTTCCCCGGCTGCCCCGGCTGCGCTGACTGCGCTGACTGCTCGGCCTGCGACGAATACGGTGGCTGGCCGAACGACCCTGACTGGCCGAACGACCCGGACTGACCGAACGGCCCAGGCTGGCCGGGCTGCTCGGGCGGCAGGAACTGGCCGGTACGCGCCGACTGCGGCGGCTGCGGAGGCCCGGGGAACGGAGACTGCGAGGACGGAGACTGCGGGAACGGAGACTGCTGAGTGGTCTCGCCCTCGGCGGCGCGCTCCCTGCGCGAACGGCGGGGACCGCTGTCCATGCCACGTTCCTCATTGCCGTTGGAAACCATGCGGAGACATTACCGTGATGTTCGTCATTGAGTTCCGAAGTCCTGGGTCCACCATGGGCCGTCCGGTCCGGCGGCGACGCCGACGCCGATGGCCTTGAGAGTGCAGTCCAGGATGTTCCTGCGGTGGTCGCGGCTGTCCAGCCAGCCTCGTACGGCCTGCTCGGGCGTGCTGTAGCCGTTGCCGATGTTCTCGGCGGCACCCCAGTGGTAGCCGGCGCGGTCCATGCGGTCCCAGGGGGAGGCACCGTCGGGGGAGTTGTGGGCGAGCTGTCCGGTGCGCGCCATCTCCAGCGAGTGCTCGCGCGCCGAGCGTCCCAGCCTGCCGTCCACCCGCAGCGGCCCGCAGCCGCGCTCGGCGCGGGCGGCGTTGGTGAGCGTGACGACCCGGGCGGCCATGCCGGGGATCACCTTGGCCTGGTCGCCGCCGCCGGTGAACACCTGGGTGGGGTCGTCCTTGGCGTCGAAGCCGGCGATCTGCCCCTCGGGGGTCTTCGTGGGCTTGGGGGTGGATCTGCCGCGCGGCGTCCTGACCGTGCTGGCCTGTCGCGGGATGCGGTCCAGCTCGGGCTGGGCCTTCTGCGCGGCGGTGGGGGCGGGACGCGCGGTGGCCGCGGCAGGAGGGGCGGTCTCGTTGAGGTAGATGTGGGCGGTGGGCTCGACGTCGTCGGACAGCCGGCCGAGCAGCACGCCGGTGAACAACGCGGCCATCAGGCAGGCCAGCACGCCCAGGCTGTTCCGGCGCCGCGCGCCCCGCTGGGTTTGCCGGGTGTGAGAGTTCCGCCACATACCGCAGCTAACGATAGAGATGTCGGGTACTGGGAAAGAAGGGATCCCAGGGAAACGAAATGGAACCGTTCTGCTGTCAGGTAGAATCGTGCAGGGTTACCGGTCTTTTGACCTGCGCGCCTGTAGGCGGGTAACCTAATCGTTCGTTGTGTGCATAGGTCCAGCGTGACCGATGCGCGGCGCGTCCGGCGTCATCTCCCATCATCAAGCCCATCGGGCTCGGGAGACGGAAGGTCCGGGCTGCCGTGTGCCCGCACCGACCGACCCATGAAGCTGTCGCATCCGACAGCGCCGAAGACGCGAGCAAAAGAAGGCTACGACCGTGCGCACGTACTCACCGAAGCCCGCCGACGTCCAGCGTCAGTGGTACGTCATCGACGCGACCGATGTCGTGCTGGGCCGGCTGGCCAGCCACGTCGCGAACCTGCTCCGCGGCAAGCACAAGCCGATCTTCGCCAACCACGTCGACACCGGTGACTTCGTCATCGTCATCAACGCCGACAAGATTGCGCTGAGCGGTAACAAGCGTGAGCAGAAGAAGGCGTACCGTCACTCGGGCTACCCGGGCGGTCTGCGTTCCGTCACCTATGGCGAGCTCATGGACAAGCGGCCGGAGAAGGCCGTCGAGAAGGCCGTCAAGGGCATGCTGCCGAAGAACTCCCTCGGCCGGAAGATGGCCAAGAAGCTGAAGGTCTACGCGGGTACCGACCACCCGCACCAGGCTCAGCAGCCGGTGCAGTTCCAGATCACCCAGATCGCCCAGTAGTAGTTCGAAAGAGTTAGAGGAGAACCGTGGCTGAGCCCACCGGTGTCGAGACGGTCGTCGAGACCGAGCTGGAGGAATTCTCCGGCGAGGACTTCCCGTCCGAGTACACCACCGAGTCCGCTGCCAGCGCTGACGCGCCCGTGCGCAAGCCCGTCACCACGGGTAACTCGTACGGCACCGGTCGCCGCAAGGAGGCGATCGCCCGCGTGCGCATCGTCCCCGGCACCGGCAAGTGGACGATCAACGGTCGTTCGCTGGACGTCTACTTCCCGAACAAGGTCCACCAGCAGATCGTCAACGAGCCCTTCGTGGTCCTCGGCGCCGAAGAGGCGTTCGACGTCATCGCGCGCATCGACGGCGGCGGCGTCACCGGCCAGGCCGGCGCGCTGCGCATGGGCCTGTCCCGCGCCCTGGCGATCCTGGACGTCGACGTCAACCGCCCGCCGCTGAAGAAGGCCGGCTTCCTCACCCGTGACGCCCGCGCCACGGAGCGGAAGAAGTACGGCCTCAAGAAGGCCCGCAAGGCTCCGCAGTACAGCAAGCGCTAAATTGGCGCGCCTTTTCGGCACCGACGGGGTACGTGGGGTCGCTGGTCGCGACCTCACGGCCGAGCTCGCCATGGACCTGTCCGTGGCGGCCGCCCATGTACTCGGTGATGCGGGCGCGTTCGCGGCCACGGGACGTCGTCCCGTGGCCGTCGTGGGCCGGGACCCGCGAGCCTCCGGGGAGTTCCTGGAGGCCGCAGTGGTCGCCGGCCTCGCGGCGTCCGGAGTGGATGTGCTGCGCCTCGGCGTGCTGCCCACCCCGGCCGTCGCCCATCTCACCGCCGCGCTCGGCGCCGACCTCGGCGTCATGCTGTCCGCCTCGCACAACGCGGCGCCGGACAACGGCATCAAGTTCCTGGCCAGGGGCGGCTTCAAGCTGTCCGACGCGGTCGAGGACGAGATCGAGCGCCGGCTCGGTGAGAGCTGGTCCTTCCCCGTCGGTTCGGGGGTCGGCCGCGTACGCGACGCGTACGGCGAGGCCGACCGCTACATCTCGCACGTCCTGACCACGATGACCGCCGCGCTCGACGGCCTGCACGTCGTGGTCGACTGCGCGCACGGCGCCGCCCACATGGTCGCGCCCGAAGCGCTGGTGCGTGCGGGCGCCCGGGTCGAGGCCATCGGCGCCAGACCCGACGGGCTCAACATCAACGCCGGGCACGGCTCCACCCATCTGGACAAGCTCCAGCAGATAGTCGTGTCCAGGGGCGCCGATCTGGGCGTGGCCTACGACGGCGACGCCGACCGCTGCCTGGCGGTCGACCACACCGGCACGGTCGTCGACGGCGACCAGATCATGGCGGTGCTCGCCGCCGCCATGCACGGCGACGGCCTGCTGTCCAAGGACACCGTGGTCGCGACCGTCATGTCCAACCTGGGCTTCAAGCTGGCGATGCGCGAGACCGGCATCACCGTGATCGAGACCGCGGTCGGCGACCGTTACGTCCTCGAACGCATGAAGTCCGACGGGTTCAACCTGGGTGGCGAGCAGTCCGGTCACGTCATCCTGCTCGACCACGCCACCACGGGTGACGGCCTGCTCACCTCGCTCCACCTGCTGGGTGTGGTGGCCAAGTCGGGCGTCCCGCTGAAGGAGCTGGCCTCGGTGATGACCCCGCTGCCGCAGATCCTGATCAACGTCAAGGACGTCGACAAGGGCAAGGCGTCGGTGCCCGAGCTCATCGCCGCCGTGGCCGAGGCCGAGGCGGAGCTGGGGGAGAGCGGCCGGGTGCTGATCCGGCCGAGCGGCACCGAGCCCATGATCCGGGTGATGGTGGAGGCCGCCTCCGAGGAGCACGCCAACCAGGTGGCGGGCCGCCTGGCCGACGTGGTCCGTACGGCCTGCGCCTCCTGAGGCGCCTGGGCGGGTACGGCCTCGCGCCGTACCCGCCGGGCCGCTACTCGTCGCCGGTGAGGGCGAACACCCGCAGTCTGCGGCCGGCCCAGAAGACCGCGCCCACGCTCACGACGACCAGCGCCGGCACTGCGAAGCCCATCGTGACGTTCGACTGCAGGAACGGCGAGTCGGAGATCTGGTCGGCGATGGCCCTGGCCCACTCCTGGATGGAGAACTTGCGCGCCCCCTCGATGAAGCTGACCACGGTGACCTCCCAGACGAGGGCGTAGATGACGCCGATCGTGACCGCGTGCTTGGTCACGACCCCGAGGAGCAGGAAGAGCGCGGCGTAGGCGATGCCGGCGACCAGGGCGCCGAGGGCGAAGCCGGCCGCGATGCCGTCCTCGCCGCCCACCAGGATCCAGGCCGCCACGTACGTCGGCAGGGCCCCGAACAGGGCCATGAGCGAGGCCGCCACCCCGAACTTGGTCAGGACGATCACGGGCCTGGAGATGGGCTTGGACATCAGGTGGATGACGGTGCCGTCGTCGATCTCCGGCGCGATGACGCCGGTGCCCGCGATGACCCCCAGCAGCGGCAGCATCGCCTTGATGGCGAAGTCCTTCATCAGGTCCACGGCCAGCTTCTGGTCGGCGCCGGTCGCCACGCGCAGCAGCACGGCCAGGGCGATCAGGGCCAGCGGGAGCAGCAGGAGCAGGATGATGCGGCGACGCCCGAGCAGTGAGCGGTACGTGATGCCCGCGACCACGGTGTTCATTCAGGTGCTCCTGTTGATCAGGTAGGAGAAGACGCTCTCCAGGTCCTCGTCGGCGGGGGAGACCTGGTGCAGGCGCACACCCTCGTCGCGGGCGACCCGGGGGAGCAGCCGGGCGAAGCGCCGCAACTCGGTCGCCTGGACTTCCAGGCCGTCCGGGCGGAGCGTGATGCCGCCGGCGGACTCGTCGCGGATCAGGGCCGCGGCGAGCTTCCTGTCGTCGCTGGAACGGATGACGAACAGGTGGGGCCTGTCGGTCATCAGGCGCCTGATCTCGCGGAAGTTGCCCGAGGCGGCGTGCCGGCCGGACACCAGGACCTCGATGTGCTGGGCGACCCGCTCGACCTCCTCCAGGATGTGCGAGCTGAACAGGATCGTCTTGCCCGCGGTGCCCATGGCCCGGATGAGGTCCATCAGGTGGAGGCGCTGGCGCGGGTCCATGCCGTTGAACGGCTCGTCGAGCAGCAGCACGGCCGGGCCGTGGACGAGGGCGGCGGCCACCTTGACCCGCTGGCGCATGCCCTTGGAGTACGTCTCGACCCGGCGGTCCTTCGGCTCCTCCATCTCGACCGTGGCCAGGGCCTTGCGGGCGGCCTCGACGGGGTCGGGGAGGCCGTGGAGGCGGGCGGCGGACAGGACGAACTGCCAGCCGGTGAGGAAGCCGTACACGCCCTCGCGTTCCGGGACCAGACCGATATTTCGGTAGATGTGGTGGTTCTTCCAGACCTGGGTGCCGTCCAGCGTGACCGAGCCGCCGGACGGCGCCAGGAACCCGGCCATCATGTGCAGCAACGTCGACTTGCCGGCGCCGTTGGGCCCGAGCAGGCCGGTGACGCCGGGGCCGATCGTCATGGTCACGTCGTTGACGGCCACCACGTTGCCGTACCAGCGGGACACCTGGGAGAGCTCGATCTTCATCGCGAGGCCGCCTTCCTGTAGCGCAGCGCGAGAGCGGCCAGGCCGACGCCGATCAGCACCACCAGGATCGCCGCGGAGGCGGGACCGTTGGGATACGAACCCTCGGCGTGGGTCGGGGTGCCGAACAGCCACGACTGCACGGAGTCGACCAGCCAGAACGGGTTCATCAACCAGGCCCAGGAAGCCGCCGACTCGTTCCCTGTGTTGAGCATCGTGCCGTAGAGCAGCGGCACCGACGCAAAGGACAGCAGGTAGACCGCGATCACCGAGGCCACCCCCAGCCCGCGCCGCGGCGTGAACGAGGCGATGGCCAGGCCGAACGCCGACAACAGCAGCGCCAGCACCAGCGCCATGAGCAGCGCGCCGAGGTACTCGCCGGTGGCGGGCGGCCCCGGCATGTCCACGACCAGCTCGCCGATCCACAGCAGCGTCAGCGGCCCGCCGACCAGCAGGAACAGCGCGGCGGTCATCGCGACCACCTTGGCGGTCACGTACTGGAAGACCGAGATCGGCCGTGACAGGTACAGGGGCAGCACGCGGTGGCGCAGGTCGGGGGCGACGACCGTGGGGGCCTGGGAGGCCAGGAAGATGGCCACCACGGCCTGCAGGAGGACCGCGAACCCGCTGTAGGGGATGCCGCGCTGCTTGGCCAGCGCCATGAGCGCGATCGACACCACCATGGGCAGCAGCATGATGACGACCAGCGCGAACGGCACGATCTTGCTGCGCGCCGGACGGCCGAGGCCGAAGATGCCGCGCAGGCTGTGGACGGTGAGCGCGCGGGTGGCGTACGCGCCGCCCATGCGGGGGCCGTCGTAGTGCCGGTAGCCGATGTCGTAGATCTCAGACATTGGCCGCCTCCTCCCTGAAGACGTCCTCGATGCGTTGGCGTCCCTGTTCGAGGCGGATCAGGCACAGGTCGAGGTCGACGGCGGCATCGCGGACGGCGTCGTAGGTCTCGGGCCCGAGCACCTTGACCACCAGCAGGTGGCCCTGCTGGGAGACGGTCTGGCCGGTCTCGGCCAGGCGCCGGGCCAGGGGCTCCAGGCCGTCCTCGACCTCGACCGTGACCGTCTGGGTGGCCTGGGTGAACTCCGAGATCGCCGACGAGCGCAGCAGGCGGCCGCCGTCGATGACGATCACGTGGTCGCAGATGCGTTCCAGCTCACCCAGCAGGTGGGAGGTGACCAGCACGCTGATGCCGAACTCGGTGCCGATGCGCCTGATCAGCGTCAGCATCTCGTCGCGGCCGCGCGGGTCGAGCCCGTTGGTGGGCTCGTCCAGGAAGACGAGCTTGGGGTCGTGCACGAGAGCCTGGGCCAGCTTGACCCGCTGCTTCATGCCGGTGGAGTAGCCGCCGATCGGGCGGTAGCGCTCTTCGGCCAGGCCCACGTGGCGCAGCACGTCGGCGGCGCGCTCGCGGGCGGCCGTACGCGGCAGCCCGGAGATCCTGGCGAGGTGGACGACCAGCTCGGTCGCGGAGACGTCGGGAGGGAGGCATTCGTGCTCGGGCATGTAGCCGACGAGCCGGCGGATCTCGGCGCCCTGCGCGGTCACGTCGAGGTCGAGCACCCGCGCGGCGCCCTGGCTGGGCGGCAGCAGGCCGAGCAGCATCTTGATCAGTGTCGACTTGCCCGCGCCGTTCGCCCCCACCAGCCCGGTGACGCCGGATCCCACGGTCACCGTGAGCCCGTCGACCGCGGTGACGGTGGGGAAGCGTTTGGTCAGCCCCTCGGTGGCGAGGATGTGCATGTGGCGGACCCTACCCGGCGCGGGGTGGGCCTGGCCTCGTTCACACGGATGAACGCTGTCCTACTTGAGGCCAGAATTTCCGCTGGACCAGGAGCGTGGCCGTGCCCGAGATGATCATGCCGAGGATGTTCACCGCGAGCTGCGAGACCGACCCCGCGACCTCCGCCCAGTCGCCGAGCCCCAGCGCGACGGCGAGGTAGCCGGCCGCCGGGACCGTGGTGACCGAGATGAACACGCCGATCAGGGCCGAGGACTTGCCCGCCGTCACCGACAGGACGCCCGCCGCCCCCGCCAGCAGCGCCACGATGAACGACCATTTGTCCGGCTTGACGATGAACTGCACCTCCGCGTTCACCTTCAGATTGCCGATGTCGATCCAGCCCAGCCAGTTGGAGACCAGCGCGCAGGCGAAGGTGATGGCGATGGCGACGGTGAAGCCGATGACCAGGGTCCGCAGAGCGGTGGTGATCAGGCGTCCGCGCCGGCCCAGCAGGCCGAAGCAGATCGCGGCGATCGCGCCGAACTCCGGGCCGAGCACCATCGCGCCGACGATGAGGATGGGCGAGTTCTGCAGCACGCCGATGCCCGCGAGCTGCGTCGCGATGGCCAGGAAGGCCAGGTAGGCCCAGGTGATGCGGGACTCGCTGGAGACCTTGTGGGCCAGCTCCTCCCACACCACCGCGTCGTCGGGATCGCCGGGCGCCTCCTCGACCGCCGCCGTGGCGGCCCTGGACAGCGACAGGTCCACCTGCTCGATGGCGATCGAGCCGACGTCCTCCACCCACTTGAGCCGGCTGATCACCACGTTGGCCGCCTCGCGGGCGGCGTCGCAGAGGACGACGTCGCCCGCCGGCTCGCGGGCCGCCCCGGGCAGCACGATGACGTTGGTGACGCCCGTGCAATCCTGCAACAGCGCGACGGCCTCGTCGGTGCGGTCGGCAGGGATGATCAGTCGCAGATGCAGCACCCCGCCATTGTTGTCCATCGGACATTGACGTCGCGTTGACCGCCGTACGCGAGGCTGCCTCACATGACTCGCTTCAGATGCCACGATCACGGTGAGGACTGCTGGTTCGCCGACATCGACGACCAGGAGTGCGCGGGCCGGTTCGCCGCCTACGTCTTCGACGAGGTGTTCAGGTCCGGCGAAGCCGTACCCGCCTGACCGCGTGGTCGGCGCCCTTCTGCAGGACGAGATCGGCGCGTCCCCTGGTGGGGGCGATGTTCTCGACCAGGTTGCGCTCGTTGATGTCGCGCCACACGTTGACCGCGAAGTCCGTGGCCTGCTCGTAGGTGAGCTCGGCGATGTACTTGAAGTAGGACTTCGGGTCCTCGAAGGCCGTGCGGCGCAGCTTGTGGAACCGTTCGACGTACCAGGTGCGGATGTCCTCGACCTTGGCGTCCACGTAGATGGAGAAGTCGAAGTAGTCGTTGACGGCCAGGGACGTGGGCGGGGCGGGCTGGAGGACG
Source organism: Nonomuraea sp. NPDC005730 (assembly GCF_040630865.1). Taxonomy (NCBI): domain Bacteria; kingdom Bacillati; phylum Actinomycetota; class Actinomycetes; order Streptosporangiales; family Streptosporangiaceae; genus Nonomuraea; species Nonomuraea sp. NPDC005730. Next base: position 311,234 of record NZ_JBEXYK010000005.1, on the reverse strand, counting down.
TTCAGGCCCTCAATGATCAAGATGTCTGGATTTTTCACGACCTGGCGGGCGCCGGGGACGATGTCGTACTCCAGATGGCTGTAGATCGGCGCGGACACCTCGGGAGCGCCCGCCTTGACCTCCGCCACGAACCTGACCAGCGCGCGCCGGTCGTAGCTCTCCGGGAAGCCCTTGCGCTGCGTGATGCCCTTGGCCTCCAGCACCGCGTTGGGGTAGAGGAAGCTGTCGGTGGTGATCAGCTCCACGTGCGGGTGCTCGGGCCAGCGGGCCAGCAGGGTGTGCAGCAGCCGCGCCGTGGTCGACTTGCCGACCGCGACGCTCCCGGCGATGCCCAGGATGTACGGCACGCGCGTCCCCGCATCGCCGAGGAAGGCGCTCAGCACGCTGCTGCGCTGCTTGGACCCGGTGAAGTGCAGGTTGAGCAGCCGGGTCAGGGGGAGATAGATGTCGGTGACCTCGGTGAGGTCGATGGGGTCATCGACGCCGCGCAGGTCTTCCAGCTCGTCTGCGGTGAGAGTCAAGGGCGTGTTCTTGCGGAGCTCGCTCCACTGCTCCCTGCTCAGTTCCACGTAGCCGTTGTTCACCTAGGCAGCGTAGCGATGAGGGACAAATGCGATCATGGGCGGGTGCGCCGCGGCGGATATCCACAGCCTGTGGATAAAAACGTGGGATTACCAAAGGATGATTCCGGGAAGAAAGACCGGTCCTGACGATCCGGGCGTGCCGGAACCGGCGGGCGGCTACTGTTCCGGACGTAGCCTCCCGGGAGGTCTTGTGGATCGCCGTCGATTCCTCGCCAACGTGCTGGCCGTGGCCGGGCCCTTCGCCGGGGTCGCCTGCGCCGGGGCCAGGGGCGGCGTGCGGCCCGCCGCCGGCTACGGGCCGTTGAGGCCGGTCGCCGACCTGCGCGACGGCAAGGTGCGCCTGCACCTCCCCGACGGTTTCCGGTACCGCTCGTTCAGCGCCGCGGGCGAGAAGTTCACCGACGGCACCACCGTCCCCGGCAGGCACGACGGCATGGCGGCCTTCAGCGGCCCCAGGGCGAGCACGATCCTCGTACGCAACCACGAGGTCACCGGCCCGGTCGGCGCGTTCGGCGACAAGGACACCGCCTACGACCCGGCGGCCGGCGGCGGCACCTCGACCCTCCACGTCACCCGCCACGGCGAGGTGATCAGGAGCGGTCCCTCGCTCAACGGCACCATGACCAACTGCTCCGGCGGCCCCATGCCCTGGCGGGCCTGGGTGAGCTGTGAGGAGACGGTCAACGGCCCCGACGTGGGCGACGACCCGTCCGGCGGCGACAACAGCAAACTCACGCGCAGGCACGGCTACCTGTTCGAGGTGCCGGTCGGCGGGGTCGCGAGCGCGCGCCCGATCAGGTCGGCCGGTCGCTTCCCGCACGAGTCGGCCGCCTTCGACCCCTCTACCGGAGCCGTCTACCTCACCGAGGACAACTTCTCCTTCCCCTCCGGCTTCTACCGCTACCTGCCGCCCAAGCACCCGATGCGGGAGGGGCGGCTGCTCGACGGCGGCCGGCTGCAGATGCTCGCCGTCGACGGCGTCGAGCGCGCCGACCTGTCGCGCAGGCAGCGGGCGGGGGCCGCCTACGCCACTCGCTGGGTGGACATCGACGAGCCCGACCCCCGCTTCAGCGGCAGGCCGCCGTACGAGGAGGCCGTCCAGGCGGTGGGCCGGCAGGGGCGCGCGGGCGGCGCGGCGATCTTCGCCAGGCTGGAGGGCGCGGTCTTCCACCAGGGCGTGGTGTACTTCGTCTCCACCCAGGGCGGGGCCACCGCGCCGGGTGACCGGCCGCCTCCCGGGTTCGGCGACGGGCGGGGCCAGGTGTGGGCGTACGAGACGTGGAGCGGGCGGCTCAGGCTCGTCTACGAGTCGCCGCGCTCGTCGGCGCTCGACCTGCCCGACAACGTGACCGTCAGCCGGCGCGGCACGCTGGTGCTCTGCGAGGACGGCGACGGCGACAACTTCCTGCGCGGCCTCACCAGGACGGGCGAGATCTTCGACTTCTGCCGCCTCCAGCCGATCCCGGGCGATCCGGGCGCCGAGTTCGCCGGCTCGACGTTCGGGCCGGGCGGCCAGACGCTCTATGTCAACGTCCAGGCCGTCCGGGGGCGGTCGTTCGCCATCTGGGGGCCGTGGGAGCGCGGCCTGTTCTGAGTAGCCTGGGACGATGATCCTGGGTATCGGAGTGGACATCGTCGACATCGCCCGCTTCGAGGCGGCTCTCGAACGTACACCGCAGCTGCGCGAGCGGCTGTTCACCGACATCGAACGGCCGCTGCCGGCGCACTCGCTGGCCGCCAGGTTCGCCGCCAAGGAGGCCGTGGCCAAGGCGCTCGGCGCGCCCAGGGGGCTCGGGCACCTGGAGGCCGAGGTGCGCTGCGACGAGCTGGGCAAGCCCGAGCTGCACGTGTCGGGCAAGGTCGCCGAGGTGGCCTACGGCCTCGGGGTCAAGCGCTGGCACCTGTCGCTCAGCCATGACGGGGGCGTCGCCGTGGCCTATGTGATCGCGGAGGGATAGCTTCGGATCATGCGCGCGAGGGAGTGCCGTCGCGTGGAGGAGCGGCGGGAGCGAAGCGACCGGAGCGGGGAAGGGCGGCGGCATATGGCGACCGGGCAGCCGAACGGAGTGAGGCCATGAGGACCGCCTACACCGCCGACCAGATCCGGGACGCCGAGCGCACGCTGATGGCGCGCCTGCCCGAGGGCACCCTCATGCAGCGGGCCGCCCACGGCCTCGCCGCCGCCTGCGCCGACCTGCTGGGCCGGGTGTACGGCGCCCGCGTCGTGCTCCTGGTCGGCAGCGGCGACAACGGCGGTGACGCCCTCTACGCCGGCGAGCGCCTGGCCCGCCGGGGAGCCAGGGTCGAGGCGGTCCTGGCCGGCGCCAAGACGCACGAGGCCGGCCTGAGCGCCTTCCTCGACGCCGGAGGCCGCGTGGCCGACCCATCAGCCGTGCAGCACGCCGACCTGATCGTGGACGGGCTGGTGGGCATCGGCGCCACGGGCGCCCTGCGCGAGCCGTACGCCCGGCTGGCCGAGGAGGCGAACGCGGCCCACGGCACGGTCGTCGCGGTCGACGTGCCCAGCGGCGTCGAGGCGAGCACCGGGCGGGTGGCGGGCGCGGCGGTGCGGGCGCGGGTGACGGTGACGATGGGGGCGTACAAGACGGGGCTGCTGGTCGATCCGGGCGCCGCGCACACGGGCCGGATCGAGCTGGTCGACATCGGGCTCGGCCCCTTCCTGCCCGACCCCGACGTCGCCGCGCTGACCTGCGCGGACGTGGAGGACCTGCTGCCCAGGCCCGGCAACGAGTCCGACAAATACCGCAGGGGCGTGCTCGGGGTGGCCGCGGGCAGCGACCTGTACACCGGCGCGGCCGTGCTGGCCGTGGGCGGCGCGCTGCGGGCGGGCGCGGGCCTGGTCCGCTACGCGGGCACCCACGAGCCGGTCCAGCAGGTGCGCGCCCATTGGCCGGAAGCTGTGATCACCCCGCTCGACCGGCCGTCCGTCGAGGACGTGGGCCGCGTCCAGGCGTGGCTGCTCGGCCCGGGGCTCGGCACCGGCGACTGGGCGCACGAGCTGGCCGCCCGCGTGCTGGCCTCGGACGTCCCGGTGCTGATCGACGCCGACGGGCTCACGCTGGTGGCCCGCGACCGGTCGTTGCTGCGCAGGCGGGCGCCCGTGCTGATCACGCCGCACGCGGGCGAGCTGTCCCGGCTGATCGGCGTGAGCCGCGACGACATCGAGGCCGCCCGGCTGGAGCACGCCCGCCGGGCCGCGGCCGAGCTGGGCGTGACCGTGCTGCTCAAGGGCTCGACCACGGTGGTGGCCGAGGAGGCCAGGCCGGTCCGCGTCAACGAGACCGGCACGTCATGGCTGGCCACCGGGGGCACCGGCGACGTGCTGTCGGGCGTGGCGGGCGCGCTGCTGGCCCAGGGCCTGTGCTGTTACGACGCGGGTTCGGTCGGCGCGTACGTGCACGGGCTGGCCGGCCGGCTGGCCGCCCGCGGCGCCCCGCTCACCGCGGCCGGGGTGGCGGCGGCCGTTCCGGAGGCCATCCGCTCCGTCCACGGCGAACCCCGTTCATGAGCGGCTCGAACCGCGCTCGACCACCCGTCTGAGCTGCCACACTGGAGAGATGTACTCCTCGATGGCCACCCCCGCCGAGGCGCGGGTCGACCTGTCCGCCATTCGGCACAACGTGACCCTGCTGAAGGAGCGGGCGGGTGGCGCCGAGCTGATGGGGGCCGTCAAGGCCGACGCCTACGGCCACGGGCTGGTGCCCTCGGCCAGGGCCGTCCTGGAGGGCGGCGCGTCCAGGCTGGGCACGGCCTTCGTCGCCGAGGCGCTGGCGCTGCGCGACGGCGGCGTCACCGCGCCCGTGCTGGCCTGGCTGATCACCCCCGGCGAGCCCCTCGACCGGGCCGTGGCCCAGGACATCGAGCTGTCGGCCGCCCACGAGGGCCTGCTCGACGAGATCGCGGCAGCCGCCCGCCGCGTGGGCCGTCCGGCCAAGCTGCACCTGGAGGCCGACACCGGCATGAGCAGGGGCGGCGCGCCGCTGGCCGCCTGGCCGGGCCTGCTGAGCAGGGCGCTCGCGCTGCAGGCGGAGGGCGTCGTCGAGATCGTCGGCCTGTGGTCCCACTTCGCCTGCGCCGACCTGCCCGGCCATCCCTCGGTCGAGCAGCAGCTGGAGGCGTTCGAGAGCGCGCTGAAGCAGGCCGAGCAGGCGGGCGCCGCCGGCTCGTCGGTGATCAGGCACCTGGCCAACTCGGCCGCCGTCATGACCCTGCCCGCCGCCCGCTTCGACCTGGTCAGGCCGGGCATCGCCATGTACGGCCTGAGCCCCGTCCCCGAGCTGGGCGACTTCGGGCTGCGTCCGGCCATGACCCTGACGGCCAGGATCGCGCTCGTCAAGCGGGTCCCTCAGGAGTCGGGGGTCTCCTACGGTCACCTCTACGTCACCGACCACGAGACCACCCTCGGCCTCGTGCCGCTCGGCTACGCCGACGGCATACTCCGGCACGCGTCGGGAAGAGCCGAGGTGCTGGCGGGCGGGCGCCGCCGGAAAGTGGCGGGCCGGGTGTGCATGGACCAGTTCGTGATCGACGTCGGCGACGACCCCTTGTCGCCGGGCGACGAGGTGGTGCTGTTCGGTCCCGGCGACGGGGGTGAGCCGACTGCCCAGGAATGGGCGGATACCCTCGGCACGATCACGCATGAGATCGTGACCAGGATCGGTTCCCGGGTGCCACGGGTCCACCAGCATGTGACGGCGGGCACTCCGGAGCGGCCATGAGCGGAGAAGGATCGGGGACATGACGACGACAACACGGCGGCGCAGGGTCGGAATCGCCGGCGCGATCGTCGGAGCGGCGTCGGCCGGTGTCGCGGCGGCGGCTCTGGCCAAGCGCTACGCGGTCGGCCGGATCAGGCTGCGGCACGACGAGGAGGCCAGCGAGCCGTTCGGCGAGCTGCGCGGCAGGGAGCGCACGCTCGTCACCTCCGACGGGGTGGCCCTCCATGTCGAGATCGACGGCCCCGAGGACGCGCCGCTGACGATCGTGATGTGCCACGGCTACTGCCTCAACCTCGAATCGTGGCACTACCAGCGCAAGGAGCTGCGCGAGAACCACCGTGTGGTGCTGTGGGACATCCGCTCCCACGGCCGCTCGCAGCGCGGCACGGCCGACGACAGCACGATCGACCGGCTGGGCCAGGACCTCGCCGAGGTGATCGAGGAGTTCGTGCCCGGCCCGTGCGTGGTGGTCGGCCACTCGATGGGCGGCATGACGATCATGGCGCTCGCCGACAGCCACCCTGAGCTGTTCGGCGACAAGATCCGGGCGGTCGCCCTCATCGCGACCTCGGCGGGCAAGCTGGCCGAGCTGACGCTGGGGCTGCCGGCGATGGTGTCCAAGGCCGTGCACAAGGTGGCGCCGTCCACGGTGTCGCTGCTGGGCAGGAAGGGCGCGCTGATCGACAGGACCCGGCACGCGGGCAGCGACATCGCGTTCCTGATCACCCGCTACATGGGCTTCGGCGACTCCGCGAACGTGAGCCCGACCGTGGTCGACTTCGCCGAGTCGATGATCAGGCAGACCCCCACCGAGGTGTTCGCCGCCTTCTACCCGGCCCTGATGAACCACGACAAGCTGTCCGCGCTGCACGTCCTCGACCCGGTCCCGACCGCCGTCGTCTACGGCGAGCGCGACTGGCTGACCCCGCCCGACCACAGCAGGGCCATCGCGGCGGCGCTGCCCAAGGCGCAGGTCACCGAGATCCCCGACACCTCCCACCTGATCCAGCTGGAACGCCCGGGGATCGTCAACGACGCGCTGCGCGACCTGATCAAGCGAGTGGAGTTGTAGTGCGACTGGCGACAGCGGAGGACATGCGGGCCTACGGCGCGCGCCTTGCGGCCCACCTGCGGCCCGGCGACCTGATCGTGCTGTCCGGCCCGCTCGGCGCGGGCAAGACCACGCTCGTCCAGGGCATCGCAGAAGGTCTCAAAGTACGCGGCCCGATCACCTCGCCCACCTTCGTGATCGCCAGGGTGCACCCGTCGCTGCGGCAGGGCCCGCCCCTGGTGCACGCCGACGCCTACCGGCTCGGCGGCGACCTGGAGGTCGACGACCTCGATCTCGACGCCTCGCTGGAGGAGTCGGTCACCGTGGTCGAGTGGGGCGAGGGCCTGGTCGAGGGGCTGGCCGAAGACCGGCTGGAGATCCACATCGACCGGGAGACCGGCGACGACGCCCGCCTGGTGACCCTGCGCGGGGTGGGCGACCGGTGGGCCGACACGCCGTCTGATCCGGCCGAAGACTAAAACGTCCGTCAATTTCCGGCAAAGCTGTCACCCTTGACGTACCTGACCGAAGACATAAATCATGATCGTTGGTCAGGGATTTGCCCAGAATTTCTGGGTATCAGGAGGGGCGACATCCACATTTTTGGTGGATGCTGGGTGCAAGACGGCAAAGTGGGGTGCGGCGGTGCTCAGGGTCAGGCGAGTCGCGTACGCGGGTGCCATCATGGTGGTCGGGCTGACCGGGTGTGCGGCCTCGGCCGAGACCACACCGACAGGCACACCGACGGCCACAGCCACGACGTCCACCACCGCCACCACGACAACCACCGCCACGACCACCGCGACCGCCCCGCCGGCCACCAAGAGGCCGAGCATCGCGGTCCAGGTCAACCCCGACCGGGTCACCGCGGGGGAGACGTCCAAGGTGTGGATCCTGGCCAACTGCCCGCTGCCGTCCGGCGGCCCGGCCCACACCGGCACCGCGACCTCGCGGGCGTTCCTCAACGGCGTCCCGCTCAACCCCGTGCCGGCCGGGTCGGCCACGCCGACCGCGACCAGCAGCCCGGCGAACGGCTCGCCCTGGGTGCGGGGCGAGGCGACGGTCTCCGGCACGGTCAAGCGCGGCTCGTACACCGTCGACGTCAAGTGCGACGGCACCAACGACGTCGGCAAGGCCACGCTCAGGGTGGCCAGGGCCGAGGCCGACCCGACCGGCGTGCCCACCAAGGCACCCAAGGCGGGCGGCGGCGGCACCTTCGGCCGTGACGTCGACGACGAGTCCTCGATCCCGCTGGGCCCGGCCGGCGCGCTGGTGGCCCTGGTCCTCGTCGGCGGCGCGGTCGTGATGGTCAAGCGGCGCAGCCGGGCTTGACCGATGGCACGTCCAGGACGGGTGGTGCTCGCGGGCGCCGTCACGGGCCTGCTGCTGGTCGCCTTCGGCAAGAGCATGCAGAACTCCTCCGCCCCGGCGGCGAGCGTGGTGCCCAAGAGCATCGACATCCCGTCGCTCGACCTTGAGGCCCCGCTGATGAAGCTCGGGCTGAGCAAGGACGGCGAGGTCGAGCTGCCGCCGTACGAGAAGCCGAAGATGGCCGGCTGGTACAGCGGCAGCGCGGTGCCCGGCGAGAAGGGCGCCTCGGTGATCATCGGCCACGTCGACACCAAGACCGCCCCCGCCGTGTTCTACAAGCTCAGGCAGTTGCGCAAGGGCGAGACCGTCAAGGTGGAACGCAGCGACGGCAAGGTCGTCAGCTTCCGGGTGGACGCCATCGAGCAGGTCTCCAAGGACCACTTCCCAGCCCGGCGGGTGTACGTCGACGACGGGCTGAAACTCGTCACCTGCGGCGGAAAGTTCGACTCCGCCAAAGGCGAATATGTCGACAACATCATCGTCTACGCGTCCCGAGCCTGATCATGGAGTAATGAGCACTGACCACAACCCGCCGGCGTCCGGCGCCCGCGTGCCCTGGCAAGAGGTCCATCCACTGGTGCGCGAGGCGGTCGAGGGCTTCCTCGGCAGCCGCGTCGTGGAGGCCGTCACCCAGGAGGGCGGCTTCTCGCCGGCGGCCGCGGTGCGCCTGCGGACCGAGGACGGCCGGCGCGCGTTCGTCAAGGCCGTCGGCCCCGAGCCCAACCCCGACAGCGTGCGCATCTACCGCTCCGAGCTCAGGAACGCCGCCGCGCTCCCCGAGTCGGTCCCCGCGCCGAAGCTGCTGACGGCGTTCGAGCTGGAGGGCTGGGTGACCCTGGTCTTCGAGGACGTCGAGGCCGCGCACCCCGCGATGCCGTGGCGGCGCGACGAGCTCGACCGGGTGTTCACGGCACTGAAGGAGATGTCCGCCGCGCTCACCCCGTCGCCGATCGAGGCTGCCACGGTCGGCGAGGTCATGGGCGACTCCTTCCAGGGCTGGCGCAGACTCCTCGGCGAGGACACCACCGGGCTCGACCCGTGGGCGCTGCGCCACCTGCCCGAGCTGGCCGAGCTGGAGTCCGGCTGGGCGACGGCGGCGGCCGGCGACACCCTCGTCCACGCCGACCTGCGGGCCGACAACATCCTGCTCACGCCCGACCGCGTCTACGTGGTCGACTGGCCGTGGGCCTGCCTGGCCGCGCCCTGGTACGACCAGGTGGCCATGCTGCCGTCGGTCGGCATGCAGGGCGGTCCGGCCCCCCATGAGCTGTTCGACGATCCCGACCCGGCGGTCACCGCCGTGCTCGCGGCCCAGACCGGCTACTTCGTCCGGAACGGCCGGCTGCCGCATCCGCCTGGCCTGCCCACGCTCAGGGCGTTCCAGCGGGCGCAGGGAGTGGTCGCGCTGGAGTGGCTCAAACGGCGTACCGGCTGGGTGTGACCCGTCCGGCGGGTAGGCTAAACAGTCGTGCTGGTCCTGGCCTTTGATACCGCGACGCCCGCCGTCACCGCCGCCCTCCACGACGGCGAGCGGGTGCTCGCCGAGTCCACGACGATCGACGCCCGCCGCCACGGCGAGCTGCTCGTCCCCACCATCGAACGCGTGCTGACCGAGTCGGGCGCCGCCCTGCGCGACGTGACGGCCGTCGTCGCGGGCAGTGGCCCCGGGCCCTACACGGGCCTGCGCGTCGGCCTGATGACCGCCCAGGGGCTCGCGACGACGCTCGCCGTCCCCGCGTACGGCATCTGCACCCTCGACGCGGTCGCCTACGGCAGCGGGCTCGGCGAGCCGTTCCTGGTCGCCACCGACGCCCGGCGCAAGGAGGTGTTCTGGGCGCGCTACCAGGACATGCGCACGCGTGCCGACGGCCCGTTCGTCGACCGGCCCGCCGACGTGCCCGTCGAGGGCCTGCCGGTCGTGGGCGCCGGCGCCGGGCTCTACCCCGACGTCCTGGGCCGCCACGACGCCCCGCCCTACCCCTACGCGGGCGCGCTGGCCGCGCTGGCCGCCGAGCGGCTGGCCGCGGGCGTGCCGCTCGACCCGCCGCGGCCCATCTACCTGCGCAGGCCCGACGCCGTGGTGCCGGGCGCGCCCAAGAGGGTGACGGCGTGAGACTGCGGCCGATGACCGAGGCCGACCTGCCCGCGGTCATGGCGATCGAGCGGGCCACGTTCCCGCTCGACGCGTGGAGCGAGGGCATGATGCGCGGCGAGCTGGCCGACATGCCGCGTTCGCGCCACTACGTGGTGGCCCTGGCCGACGACGAGATCGTCGCCTACGCCGGCATCGCGGTCGCCGCCGACCAGGCCGACGTGCAGACCATCGCCGTGCTGGAGAAGCACCAGGGCACCGGCTTCGGCAGCGCGATGCTGACCGAGCTGCTGGCCGAGGCGCGGCGCAGGGGCGCGCGCGAGATCTTCCTGGAGGTACGCGCCGACAACCCGCGCGCCCAGGCCGTCTACCGGCATTTCGAGTTCGAGGAGATCGGCACCCGCCGCCGCTACTACGACGACGGCACCGACGCGATCATGATGAGAAGGAAGCTGGATGGCTGACGCACCCCTGGTCCTGGGCATCGAGACGTCGTGCGACGAGACCGGCATCGGCATCGTCAGAGGCCACACGCTCCTCGCCAACACCATCGCCTCCAGCATGGACGAGCACGCCAGATACGGCGGCGTGGTGCCCGAGGTCGCCTCCCGCGCCCACCTGGAGGCCATGACGCCCACCGTCGAGGCGGCGCTGGCCGAGGCGGGGCTCAGGTTCTCCGACATCGACGCCATCGCCGTCACCGCCGGGCCGGGCCTCGCCGGGGCGCTGCTGGTGGGCGTGGCCGCCGCCAAGTCGTACGCGCTGGGCCTCGGCGTCCCGCTCTACGGCGTCAACCACCTGGCCGCCCACGTGGCCGTCGACCAGCTCGAACACGGGCCGCTGCCCAAGCCGTGCATCGCCATGCTGGTCTCCGGCGGGCACTCCTCGCTGCTGCTGGTGCCCGACGTGGCCGAAGACGTCATCTCGCTCGGCTCGACCGTCGACGACGCGGCCGGCGAGGCGTTCGACAAGGTGGCCCGGGTGCTCGGGCTGCCCTTCCCCGGCGGCCCGCACATCGACAGGGCCGCCCGCGAGGGCTCGGGCACGGCCGTGACCTTCCCCCGGGGCAAGATCGACGACGGTACGCTCGACTTCTCCTTCTCGGGGCTCAAGACCGCCGTCGCCCGCTGGGTCGAGGCGCGCGAGGCGTCCGGGCAGTCGATCCACGTGCCCGACGTGGCCGCCTCCTTCCAGGAGGCCGTGGTCGACGTGCTGACCCGCAAGGCGTTGCAGGCGTGCAAGAAGTACGACGTGCACGACCTGCTGATCGGCGGCGGCGTGGCGGCCAACTCGCGGCTGCGGGCGCTGGCCCAGGAACGCTGCGACGCGGCGGGCGTGCGGCTGCGCGTGCCCCGGCCGGGGTTGTGCACCGACAACGGGGCCATGGTCGCCGCCCTGGGGTCCGACCTGGTGGCGGCGGGGGTCGCCCCCTCGACGCTGGAGATCCCGGCGGACTCGTCGCTGCCGATCACGACGGTCCACGTCTGAGCCCTGGCGGGCCGGAGACCGGCGGTGAGGCGCGGCGCGTGCCCCACCGCCGGGCGGGTCAGTCTTTGGTCCTGGTGGGCCGGAGCAGGGCCTCGGCCAGCGCCAGCATGGTCTCCTCCAGCGCGGCCAGCCGCTTGGTGAGGTCGTCGGTGGCCGGCTGCACGATGCCGCTGACCGTCTCGCTCAGCTCCTCGCGGTCGGGCCGGGAACGCACCAGCTCGGTCAGCGCGTCGGCGGCGGCCGACAGGCGGTCGGCCTGCGCGCCGGCCTGCGACTGGAGGAGCTCGCCGACCCGCTCGGGGATGGCCAGGGCGGCCGGGAGCTGGCTGACGTGCTGGTTCATGGCCTCGATGCGGTCGTCGACCGACTCCAGGTGCTCGCCGGCCTGATCGGCGCGGGCGGCCAGGCCGTTGAGGTGCGTGTCGAGGCCGTTGAAGCGGCTGTCGAGCCCGCTGAACTGGCCGTCGAGGGTGTCGAACCGGGTGATCAGGTGCTCCTCCGCCTCGACCAGCCGCTCGTCGATCGACTCCATCTGGTTGTCGAGCTTGTTGAAGCGGCCCTCGCTGCGCACGGCGGTCTCGGCCAGGCGCTGGTCGGTGGCCGAGGCGCGGTCGTCGAGCGCGCTCAGGCGGCCGTCGAGGGCGTCGAAGCGGTCGTCGTGGCGGACGAGGTGGCCGTCGATGGTGCCCATGCGCTTGCCGAGGCCGCCGAGCTGGCCGTCGACCGAGGTGAGGCGCTTGTCGACGCCGCTGATGCGGCCGTCGACGCCGTCGAGCCTCGTGTCGATGTCGGACAGGCACTCGTCGGCCGACTCCAGCCGGCCGTCGAACCCGGTGAGCCGGGTGTCGAGCCCCATGAGCCGGCCCTCGACCCGGTCGAGCCGGGAGTCGACGCCGTCGAGCCGCCCGCTGAGCCGCAGTTCGCTCTCCCCGAGCTGGACGGCGAGGTGCTGGTCGGCCTCGTCGAGGCGGGCGGTGAGCCGCTGCTCGACGTCGGCCAGCCGGACCGTGAGCCGCTGGTCGCCCTCGTCGAGCTTGGCGGCCAGGCGCTCGTCGGCGCGGTCGAGCCGCTCGTTCAGGCGCTGGGTCAGCCGCTCGTCGGTCTCGTCGAGGCGGCCGGCCAGGCGTTTGTCGGCCTCGTCGAGGCGGGCGGCGATGTGCAGGTCGGTGTCGTCGAGCCGGCCGGTCAGGCGCTGCTCGGCAGCGTCGATCTTGACGGCGACCTGCTGCGACGTGGCCGCGACGCTCTCGGCCAGCTCGCCGACCACGCTCTCGACCCGTTCGGCGCGGCCCGACAGGTCGGCCACCGACTTGTCGAGCCGGGTGAAACGGCTGGCCGCGGCCTCCATGCTGGAGTTGAGCTGCGTCAGCTTGGCGGCGAAGTCGGACATGTTCTGGGTGATGCCGTCGGTGGTGTCGAGCACCGACTGCAGGCGGTTGAGCGCCTCGTCGACGGCCTCGCCCACGGTGCCCAGGTCCGCCCACAGGCTCGGCAGCTCGGCCACCGGCGCGACCCGCGCGTCGACGTGGCCGATCTTCTCCCCGACGGCGTCGACGTGGTCGCGCACGGCCTCGACGTGCTGGGCCAGGCCCTCCGCCCACATCGGCGGCTTGGCGGTGATGTCGTCGAGCCGCCCGCTCACCGCCTCGAGGGTGCCGCTCAGGCCGCCGAGCTCGCGTTCGCGTACCTCGCGCAGCAGCCACTCCATGCCTTCAAGACGCTGGCGGATCTCGTCGAGCACGGCTCCCTGGGTGCGCTGCTCGTAGACATGGTCCTGGGCGGCGCGCGCGAGGAGGTCTCGCATCCTCTCGGAGATGGCGGACTGGCCGCCTGCCTGAAGAAGGGTGGTGTGGTTGGAATGGTCCACCGAAAGGCTCCTTCGCTCGCCGACGGTCTGCCGCGCAGCGGTGGGATAGGTCCGGTTTGCAGATGAAAAGGCGAGTACGCGGGTTACCGCATAAGGGGGAGAACTCCCGCCCGTCCACCTTAGCCTTTCGATCAAGGTCAGGCAGCGTCGAAGTGAAAGATCGTATTTAGCGGAAGAATGACCGCTTTGGATTGTTCAGGCAGGTGGGATGGGGTTGCAGATGATAACTGAAGGCTTATCGAGAATGCGGGTCAGGATGATGACGACCGAGTTCTCGCCGGAAAGCCGGAGATCGGCGCGCAGGCGTTCGATGTCGATCGCGGACGCACGTTTCTTGATGGTGACATTCCCGATCCGTCGTTCACGGAGAGCCGCGCGGAGCTTTTTCAGCGAGAACGGCATGACCTCGTCCACCTCGTACCCGGAGGCCCAGGGGGTGTGCCTGGGCTCGTCGGCGGTGATGTAGGCGATCATGGGGTCGGGCAGGCGTCCGCCGATCATCTCGGCCACCTCGCCCACGAGGTGCGCCCGGATCGCGGCGCCGTCGGGCTCGTAGACGTAGCGGCCCACCGGGCCGACGGCGGCCTGGGCCCCGGTGGCGGCCAGGGTGTGGCCGGCGGGCAGCAGGGTGGCGCGCCGGGCGGGGCCGGTGTGGGGGCCGGTCCAGAGGGTGGCTTCTTTGACCTCGCCCTTGTAGGAGACCCATTCGGCCTCCGCGCCCTCGGGGATGAACTCGTACGGGATGCCGGGGGCGACCTTCAGGCAGGCCCGCGGCGCCCGTGCGACCAGGTCGAGCACGACCGGCCAGGGCGGCGAGTAGGCCATGGGGTCGAACGTACGGCCCTTGCCGCTGCGCCGGGCCGGGTCGGCGAACAGCGCGTCGTACTCCTCGGGCCGGACCCCCGCCGCGTCGCCCACGCGCACCCGCACCCGGTCGGCCAGCCCGAGCGCGTCGGCGTTGGCGCTCGCCACGGCGACGGTCAGCGGGTCGAGATCGACGGCGTCGACGGCGCAGCCGGCGCGGGCCAGCGCGAGGAGGTCGCCGCCGACGCCGCAGCAGGCGTCGATCACCCGCCCGCCGCCCATGCGCCGGGCGCGGTGGTCGGCGACCTCCCGGCGGGTGGACTGCTCCAGGCCGTGCGGGGTGAAGTACATGACCGCGGCGTCCGCGCCGAACTTCGCCGCGGCGCGCTGGCGCAGCGCCGCCTGCGTGAGCGCGGCGGAGGTGAGCGCCGCGTCGTAGGTGCGGCGCAGCCTGGTCGCCGCCGCGACCGGATCGGTCCCGGCCAGCTCCGCGGCCTCGGCGAGCGCCCGCTGCCCGCGCGGGGTCAGCAGCTCGCCGAAGGCGTCGAGATCCATGTACGCACTCCGCTCACAACTCAGGATCGCTCACGAATGGGGGCCGCTCACAACCGGGGGCCACTCGCGATTCGGGACCGCTCGCGATTCGGGATCGCTCACAGGGAGGTGTCGCCCAGGGACACCAGCAGGCCGCGCAGCAGCCCGGCCAGGGCCTCGCGCTCGGCCTCGGACAGCCCGGCGAGCAGCCGCTCCTCGTTGGCGGCGTGCAGGACGAGCATCTCGTCGGCGACCCTCCTGCCCTCGTCGGTGAGGGCGACCAGCGTCATGCGCCGGTTGTGCGGCGCCGGCCAGCGGTGGACCAGGCCTCGCCGGACCAGGTGGTCCATCCGGTTGGTGAGCGCCCCAGGGCTGACCATGGCCGAGGTGGACAGGTCCTTCATGCACATGGTGGCGTCGGCGCCGCTGCGCAGCAGCGTGGCCAGCATGTCGAACTCCCACGCCTCCAGCCCGTGCTCGGCCAGGAAGTCCTTGACCCCGCGCTCCAGCAGGCGCGAGGCGCGCGAGACCCGGCCGATCACGCCCATCGGGGACACGTCGACGTCGGGCCGTGTCCGCGCCCACTGTCCGAGAATCACGTCCACCGCGTCATCCACGGGGCTCACCCTACCAAAGCTTCGACGTTGAAATGTTCTGGATCGTGCGGTACTGTCCTCAACGTCGAAATGTTCAACGTAGAAATTTTCGAGGTAGGATCATCATGAAGGTGCTGGTGCTGGGCGCGACGGGGTACATCGGCGGCGCGGTGGTCGAGCGGCTGGCCGAGCAGGGGCACGAGGTGGCCGTCCTGGTGCGGCCCGCCGCCGACGGGTCCCGGCGCGTGCCGGGCGTGGCCGACGAGCGTCACGGAGACCTGGCCGACGTCGCGGGGCTGGCCGCCGCGATCACCCCGGACATCGACGCGATCGTGGTCGCCGCCCAGCTCGGCGGCGACAAGGAGGCCGACCTCGCCGCGATCGGCGTGCTCGCCGCGTCGGGCCGGAAGGTGGTCTTCACCAGCGGCGTGTGGGTGCTGGGCGCCACGGCCGACGGGCACGAGGACAGCCCGGCCGACCCGATTCCGCTCGTGGCGTACCGGCACGAGATCGAGCAGCTGGTCATCGACGGCGGCGGCTCGGTGATCCGGCCCGGCGTCGTCCACGGGCGCGGCGGCGGCATCCCCGCCCTGATGCGCGCGCAGGCCGCCGAGCGCGGCGCCGGCGTGTACGTCACCGCCGGCGGCGAGCCGCACACCTGGACGTTCGTGCACGTCGACGACCTGGCCGAGCTCGTCGTGGCCGTCCTGGAGAGGGGCGGCGCCCGCGTCTACCACGGCATCAGCGAGGAGGCCGTGCCGGTCGCCGAGGTGGCCGAGGCGGCGGCCCGGTCCGCGGGCGTCAAGCCGCAGGCAGAGCCCTGGCCGCTGGCCGAGGCGGCGCAGGTGCTGGGGGCGGGCTTCGCCGAGGCCCTGGCGCTCGGCCAGCGCATCAGCGCGACACGCACGCGCGCCGAGCTCGGTTGGAACCCCTCCCGGCCCGGTGTCGTCGCCGATCTGACCGAGGGCTCCTACGTCTGATCGCTCTGAGCAGACGCGTTCGTGTTGACTGTCAAGGCCCTCTTGCATATGTTTCCTGTTGGCACTCTCACCTTGAGAGTGCCAACGTGCGACGAGGCAGGTCTGACACCCGCGACGGCAGGCCCCGCTGGTCGCCTCTTCTAGATCATTCAAATCTGAAGGGGAGGTCCGATCGTGACGACCGCCACCAAGGTTCCCGTTAAGCCGCTCGGCGACCGCATCGTGGTTCAGCCGCTTGAGGCAGAGCAGACCACCGCTTCCGGTCTGGTCATCCCGGACACCGCCAAGGAGAAGCCGCAGGAGGGCAAGGTCCTCGCGGTGGGCCCCGGCAACTGGGATGAGGACGGCGACAAGCGTATTCCGCTCGACGTCTCCGAGGGCGATGTCGTCCTCTACAGCAAGTACGGCGGCACCGAGGTCAAGTACGGCGGCGAGGAGTACCTCGTGCTCTCCGCCCGCGACGTTCTCGCGATCATCGAGAAGTAAGTCGGTTGTGTCGAGCCCCGGGCGCTCTTGAGGGCCCGGGGCTTTCGACGCCAGGAGAGGACTTTCAGCATGGCGAAGATCCTGCAGTTCGACGAGGACGCCCGTCGCGCGCTTGAGCGCGGTGTCAACGCCCTCGCGGACGCCGTGAAGGTAACCCTCGGCCCGCGTGGCCGTAACGTCGTCATCGACAAGAAGTTCGGTGCGCCGACGATCACGAACGACGGTGTGACCATCGCTCGTGAGATCGAGCTGGAGGAGCGCTACGAGAACCTCGGCGCCCAGCTCGCCAAGGAAGTTGCCACCAAGACCAACGACATCGCGGGCGACGGCACCACCACCGCCACCGTGCTGGCCCAGGCGATGGTCCGCGAGGGCCTGCGCAACGTGGCCGCCGGCGCCTCGCCGCTGTCGCTCAAACGTGGCATCGACAAGGCCGCCAAGGAGATCAGCGACCGGCTGCTGGCCAGCGCGCGCGAGGTGGGCGACAAGAAGGAGATCGCCAACGTCGCCACCATCTCCGCCCAGGACGCCAAGATCGGCGAGCTGATCGCCGAGGCGTTCGACAAGGTGGGCAAGGACGGTGTCCTCACCGTCGAAGAGTCCAACGCCATGGGCATGGAGCTCGAGTTCACCGAGGGCATGCAGTTCGACAAGGGTTACCTGTCGGCCTACATGGTGACCGACCCCGAGCGCATGGAGTCCGTCCTGGAGGACGCGTACATCCTGCTCACCCAGGGCAAGATCTCCTCCATCGCCGACTTCCTGCCGCTGCTGGAGAAGATCGCCCAGACCAAGAAGCCGCTGCTCGTGGTCGCCGAGGACGTCGAGGGCGAGGCCCTGGCCGTCCTGGTCACCAACAAGATCCGCGGCACCTTCACCTCCGTGGCCGTCAAGGCCCCGGGCTTCGGTGACCGCCGCAAGGCGATGCTCCAGGACATGGCGATCCTCACCGGCGGCCAGGTCGTCAGCGAAGAGGTCGGCCTCAAGCTGGAGCACGTCGGCCTCGAGGTGCTCGGCACCGCCCGCCGCGTCGTCGTCACCAAGGACGCCACGACCATCGTCGACGGCGCCGGCGACCAGCAGGCGATCGAGGACCGCGTCAAGGAGATCAAGATTGCCATCGAGCAGTCCGACTCCGACTGGGACCGCGAGAAGCTGCAGGAGCGTCTGGCCAAGCTCGCCGGCGGTGTGTGCGTGCTGCGTGTCGGCGCCGCCACCGAGGTGGAGCTGAAGGAGAAGAAGCACCGCCTCGAGGACGCGATCTCCGCGACCCGCGCCGCGATCGAGGAGGGCATCGTCTCCGGCGGTGGCTCGGCCCTCATCCACGTGGGCAAGGAGCTCGACGACCTCGGCCTGACCGGCGACGAGGCCACCGGTGTCGGCGTCGTGCGCCGCGCGCTGGTCGAGCCGGCCCGCTGGATCGCCGAGAACGCCGGCCTGGAGGGCTACGTGGTGACCCACAAGGTCGCCGAGCTGCCCGCCGGCCAGGGCTTCAACGCCGCCACCGGCGAGTACGTCGACCTGATCGCCCAGGGTGTCATCGACCCCGTCAAGGTGACCCGGTCCGCGGTGCAGAACGCGGCTTCGATCGCGGGCATGCTCCTGACGACCGAGGCGCTCGTGGTGGACAAGCCCGAGGAGGAGGCTCCGGCCGCCGGCCAGGGCCACGGCCACGGTCACGGCCACTGACCCGCCTGTTTCCCCCGCGCCCGTACGGCCCGCACCGGTTCCCTCCGGCGCGGGCCGTCGGCTTTCCGCGGCCCGTCTCCGGAGCGTCCGGTGGGGGCCGTCGGCCTCCGCAGCCCGTTCCCGGCCTTCGCTGGTACGGGCTGTTGGCTTTCCGCGGCCCGTTCCTGGCCTCGCTGGTGGGCGTTGTCGGTTCCTGATGGCCCGTCCCGGCTTCTTCGGTGGTGGGCGTTGGTCTTCCGCGGTCTGTTCCTGGCTTCGCTGGTGGGGGCTGTCGGCTCTTGATGGCCCGTCCCGGCCCCTTCAGTGGGGCCGTTGGTTTTCCTCGGTTCGTTCCTGGCCTCAGCGATGTGGGCTGTCGGCCTTCCTCGGCTCGTTCCTGGCTTTGCTGGTGCGGGCCGTCGGTCCTTGACGGCCCGTTCCCTGTGCGTCCGGTGGGGGCCGTTGGCTGTCCGTGGTCCGTTCCTGGTCTCGGCGATGTGGGCTGTCGGCTCTTGATGGCCTGTCCTGGCCCATCCGGTGGGTCGTTGGCTGTGCGCGGCCGTTCCCTGCGCGTCCGGTGAGTGCCGTTGGCTTTCGTCGGTCCGTTCCTGGTCTCGGCGATGGGGCGGTCGGCCTTCTTCGGTTCGTTCGTGGCTTCGCTGGTGCGGGATGTCGGCTCTTGACGGCCCGGTCCCTGGGCGTCCGGGGGACCGTCGGCTTTTCTTGGTCCGTCCGGTGCGGGCCGTTGGCCCTTCTTGGTCTCGCCTCTGGGGGCTGTCGCCTCTCGATGGCACGTTCCGGCCCCTTCGGTGGGGGCGTCGGCTCTCCAAGGGCCGTTTCGGCGTGGCCGGTGCGGGGGCGGTTGGGTTTCCGGGGGCCGGGCCCAGGGTGGTGGGCCGGGCGCAGCGGTGTGTGGACGGGGGCTGGTGGGGTTCCGGGGGTGTGAAAATGTGGCTGGGGCTCTTGGGGGCGGAGGGAGTCGGAGCGGGGGAAAATGGGGGAAGAGGTGGATTATTGGAGTAAACCGGCAGTGCCGGTTAAGCGTCGGGGTCTGGCAATTGTCGCGCATTTCGGCTTATGGGGTGAAACATTATGTCAGCTTATAAGGCTTAGTGTGGTCGACTGATTACTGCTAGTTATCGTCGCTTCAATGTGACCAATCCGTAGCCGTTCGCCATGGGGACAGGCCCGATCAGTGCGGGCATCATGCCTATCGTGAGCGAGGGAAGCGTCGCCGACGCCAAAATTGGGGTAAGGCTCGCGTCGAGACTTCCGGCACGGACGGATGACTCCGACCTTAGGGAACTGACGAGCCTCGCCGTGCAGGGAGATCGCAGTGCGATCGAATCCCTGCTCGGGGAGTTGCGTCCCATGGTGGTGCGGTATTGCCGCGCCAGGCTGGGCAGGGTTTCAGGGCAATATCACATTGCCGATGACGTAGCCCAGGAGGTGTGCATCGCGGTGTTGTCCGCGCTGCCGCGATACCGGGACATGGGGCGGCCTTTCGCGTCCTTCGTGTTCGGGATCGCCTCGCACAAGGTGGCCGACGCGCTGCGCAGTTCGGTGCGCTCGGCCGTGCCCACCCAGGATCTGCCCGACGGGCCCGACGACGGCCCGGGGCCCGAGGAGACGGTGGTCCGCTACATCGAGGTCGAGCACGCGCGCAGGCTGCTGGCCAGGCTGCCCGACAACCAGCGGGAGTTGCTGCTGTTGCGGGTGGTGTCGGGGCTGTCGGCCGAGGAGACCGGTAATGTACTCGGTATGTCACCAGGTGCGGTCCGCGTAGCCCAGCATCGGGCGCTGGCCAGGTTGCGGCAGATGGCCGAGCTGGAGTCGGCTTGACGCCGGAGGACGAGCTCCATGCGCTCCTCGAGGCCGACGACCTGCTCCAGACCGAGGAGCTGCTCGACGCGGTCGCGCGGGGCCGGGCGCGGGACTCGTCCGACCCTGCGGTGCGGTTGCTGGGCGCGCTACTGGACGATGTCTCGGAGGAAGTCGATCAGCGGCGCTCCTCCGTGTCGATGACGCCGTCGACATAGCCTCGGGCGTACTCCCAGCTGACGTAGTCGGCGGGGTCGGGGTGGAAGGCCGGCTCGTGCACCTGGGGCTGGCCTTTCTCGATCATCTGGCGAAGGTTGCCGCGCAGCAGCTCCCAGTCGAAGAAGTGCTGCTCGCCGCACTCGGGGCAGTCGAGCACGAGGCCCAGCACCCCCTGCGGTTCGAGCAGGGAGCGAAAGACCTCGACGTCTGCCAGGTCGGTGATGGCCTCGTCGCGCTCGGCCGCGGTGAGTGGCTCGGCGTCGTCGAGAGCGCCCATCGCCGAGGACGGGTCGTTCGGGTCGTCCGCGAACGGGTCGCGGGGGACGTCTTCCAGCACCTTCCCACCATATGACCGAAGCGGCCCCGGCGGAGAGTATTAGCTGAGCCATCCCCGTCTGGCGGCCTCCACGCCGGCGTGGAACCGCGACTGCGCGCCCAGCTCGGCCATGGCGTCGGCGAACCTCGCCCGCACCGTACGGACCGAGACGCCGAGCTGGCGGGCGATGGAGTCGTCGCACACGCCCTGCGCGGCCAGGCGGAGCACCTGGACCATCCCGTCGCCCCTGCGCCCCCAGGGCAGGGGCACGGCGCGGCCCCACAGCTCCTGGAACAGCGAGCGCAGCATGCCGACGACGATCGGCGTGCGCACCAGGTAGAAGTTGTAGGCGTGGTCGGGCAGGTTGCCGCCCCACAGGGCGGGCAGGCCGGCGACCTCGGGCCCGGCCGTCATGAACCAGCTCGGCACCCGGTCGATCGTGCGCACCTTGCCGCCGGTGTCGAGGAGCCGGGTGAGCTGCTCGCGTACGCCCGGCAGGCTCAGCGTGGAGACCGGAATGATCGCCTGAACGGTAAGAAGCTGCCGTTTTTGCGCATCAATCCATGGGTCCGCAAATTTACGAACAAAATCTGCCATTGTGCGCTCATCTGGGATTGCGGTCAACAACTCCATGGGTGGAGATTGCAGGGCTATGCCGACCACGCTCTCGTAGAGGACGTCCGCACCGTTCACCATCTCCACCGGGAATGTCCCGCTCTGATAATCGCGGCCGGCGTCGTAGTCGTGGATCAGGCCGCGGATGGAGCCGAGCGCGGAGTCGATCCTGCGGCTCTCCTCGGCCAGCCGGTCGAGCCGCTCGGCGATGACCCGGCCGAGCGCCGCCGCCGGGTGCCTGGCCAGGTACTCGCCGGACTGCTCGTCGACCACCCCCAGCCTGACCAGGTCGTCGAGCTGGCGGCCGACCTTCTCGACGGGGCCGTCCATGGCCTGGGCGAGGTCGGTGCGCGTGGCCCTGTGCAGGCGTAGCAGCGCCGTGTAAAGGGCGGACTGCGCCGGGTCGAGGCCCAGCGTCTCGAAGGGCTCTGCAG
This sequence comes from Nonomuraea sp. NPDC005730, assembly GCF_040630865.1. Classification (NCBI taxonomy): domain Bacteria; kingdom Bacillati; phylum Actinomycetota; class Actinomycetes; order Streptosporangiales; family Streptosporangiaceae; genus Nonomuraea; species Nonomuraea sp. NPDC005730. The sequence goes on along the minus strand of NZ_JBEXYK010000005.1, from coordinate 289,569 downwards.
CGCGCCTGGGCTGATTACGCATTATGGGCGGCTCCGTCGGGGGGACACGGGCGTGCCGCGAGGATAACCCCGTACCGCCTGCGTGTCCGGGGCTTGCCGTGGAATCGTCGGCGGAACGTGCAACTTCGTGCAATTGCACGTTTTCACATTGCGTCGTGCCGTTGAGTGACGCAGGCTTTACCTAGCGTCGGCACCCTGAAGCGGGGCCTTGCGGCAGCCGCCATCAGGACGCGGAGGGGGGTTCGGTGGCGTGAACACGCCGCCAGGCCTGGGTGCCGGTGGCCGGGGGATGGGACGGATCACCGACCGTCCCATCCCCCTGCACTTTGCGCGTTGCGGACGGCGAAGCCGGGCGCACGACGGGGCGTGGGGCCGTCGTGCTCCCGGCTTCGTTGCGTTTTGGAGGCAGGCCCTAGACTTAGGTCAATCAGCGCAGAGGTCAGGAGGGGGCCGAGGCATGTCCAAGTTCACCGAGATGGGTTTGACCTTCGACGACGTGCTGCTGGTGCCCGGCTACTCCGATCTCCAACCAGGTGAGGCCGACACCAGATCCCGTCTGTCACGGGACATCACGCTGTCCATCCCGCTCGTCTCCGCGGCCATGGACACCGTCACCGAGGCCCGCATGGCGGTCGCCATGGCACGCCAGGGCGGCATCGGCATCCTCCACCGCAACCTGTCGGTCGAGGAGCAGGCCCAGCAGGTCGACCTGGTCAAGCGGTCCGAGGCCGGCATGGTGACCAACCCGGTGACCTGCAGCCCCGACGACACGCTGGCCGACGTCGAGCGGCTGTGCGCGACGTACCGGATCTCCGGCGTGCCGGTGACGGACGTGGCGGGCACGCTGGTCGGCATCGTGACCAATCGCGACATGCGCTTCGAGAGCGACCAGACCCGTCCGGTCCGCGAGGTCATGACCAAGATGCCGCTGGTCACCGCGCCGGTGGGGGTCTCGCGCGACGACGCGTTCGCGCTGCTGCGGCAGAACAAGATCGAGAAGCTGCCCCTCGTCGACTCCGACGGCAGGCTGCGCGGCCTGATCACCGTCAAGGACTTCACCAAGAGCGAGCAGTACCCGCTGTCCACCAAGGACGCCGACGGCCGCCTGCTGGTCGGCGCGGCCGTGGGCGTCGGCGGTGACGCCGAGCTGCGGGCCAAGGCGCTGATCGAGGCCGGGGTCGACGTCGTCGTCGTCGACGTGGCCCACGGTCACTCCAAGGGCCTGGCCGACATGATCGCCAAGCTCAAGGCCAACAGCAAGGTCCAGGTCATCGGCGGCAACATCGCGACCAGGGCGGGCGCCCAGATGCTGGTCGACGCGGGCGCCGACGCGGTCAAGGTCGGCGTCGGCCCCGGCTCCATCTGCACCACCCGCGTGGTGGCCGGCGTGGGCGCGCCGCAGGTGACGGCCATCCACGAGGCGTCCAGGGCGTGCGCCCCGGCCGGGGTGCCGGTGATCGGCGACGGCGGCCTCCAGTACTCCGGCGACATCGTCAAGGCCATCGCGGCCGGCGCCGACACGGTCATGCTGGGCTCGCTGCTCGCCGGCTGCGAGGAGTCGCCGGGCGAGCTGATCTTCATCAACGGCAAGCAGTTCAAGTCGTACCGGGGCATGGGGTCGCTCGGCGCGGTGCGCAACCGCGAGCGCGGCGGCACCTCCTTCAGCAAGGACCGCTACGCGCAGGCCGACGTCGGCGGCGACGACAAGTACATCCCCGAGGGCATCGAGGGGCAGGTGCCCTACCGCGGGCCGGTCGCGGCCGTCGCCCACCAGCTCATCGGCGGGCTGCGCCAGGGCATGTGGTACGCCGGGTGCCGCACGATCGAGCAGATGCACACCGACTGCGAGCTCATGCCGATCACGGCAGCGGGCCTCAAGGAGAGCCACCCCCACGACATCCAGATGACCGTGGAAGCTCCGAACTATCACAGAAGGTAAGTTCATGACTCAGCAGGTGGAGATCGGCCGGGGCAAGACCGGGCGGAGGGCGTACGCGCTCGACGAGATCGGGCTCGTGCCCTCGCGACGCACCCGTGACCCGGAAGAGGTGTCGATCGCCTGGCAGATCGACGCCTACCGGTTCGAGCTGCCCGTCGTCGTCGCCCCCATGGACAGCGTGGTCTCGCCCGCCACCGCGATCGAGATCGGCCGGCTCGGCGGCCTGGCCCCCCTCGACCTCGAAGGGCTCTGGACGCGCTACGAAGACCCGTCCCCGCTGCTGGAGGAGTGCGCCGCCCTCGACGCCGCGGCCGCGACCCGGCGGCTCCAGGAGATCTACGACGCGCCGATCAAGGAGGAGCTGATCGGGCGCCGGATCGAGGAGATCCGGGCGTCCGGGGTGACGACGGCCGTCCGCCTGTCGCCGCAGCGCACGGTCCAGTACCACAAGGCCGTGATCGACGCCGGCGTGGACATCTTCGTCATCCGTGGCACCACCGTCTCGGCCGAGCACGTCTCGGGCCGCGCCGAGCCGCTCAACCTCAAGCAGTTCATCTACGAGCTCGACGTGCCGGTCATCGTCGGCGGCTGCGCCACCTACACCGCGGCGCTGCACCTGATGCGCACGGGCGCGGCGGGCGTGCTGGTCGGCTTCGGCGGCGGCGCCTCGCACACCACCCGCAACGTGCTGGGCGTGGCCGTGCCGATGGCCACCGCGATCTCCGACGTGGCCGCGGCGCGCCGCGACTACATGGACGAGTCCGGCGGCCGGTACGTCCACGTGATCGCCGACGGCGGCATGGGCACCTCGGGCGACATCGCCAAGGCCATCGCGTGCGGGGCCGACGCCGTCATGGTGGGCTCGCCGCTGGCCAGGGCGTCCGAGGCCCCCGGCCACGGCTTCCACTGGGGCTCCGAGGCCCACCACCCCGACCTGCCGCGCGGCCGTCGCGTGGAGTTCGGCACGGTCGGCACGCTGGAGCAGATCCTGCACGGCCCCTCCAGCGTGGCCGACGGCTCGATGAACCTGATGGGCGCGCTCAAGCGCACGATGGCCTCCACCGGCTACTCCGACATCAAGGAGTTCCAGCGGGTCGAGGTCGTGGTCGCGCCGATCCAGCGCTGACCGACGTCTGCGACGGCTCCCGGAGGTTGCTGCCTCCGGGAGCCGAGTGCTTTCCGGGGTTTCCACTGGCCCGCCGTGTCGAATCGGGCCGCCGCCGTTCGTGTGGGACGCGCCTGTCGGCGAGGTGGGTGCAGGATGTCCGATCAGGTCGAACGGGCCTTCCGGGAGGAGTACGGCCGCGCGGTGGCCGAGGTGGCGGGCGCCGAGGCGGGTCTGGCGCTGGTGGAGGGCTGGAGGTGACAGGCTGTTCCCTGTTGCACGCCGTACGGGCCGACCTGCTGCGGCGGCTGGGACGCGACGGGGAGGCGGCGCAGGCGTACGGCGAGGCCATCGACCGTGCGGGCAACGAGGTCGAGCGGGAGTTCCTGCGCCGCAGGCGCGCGACGTTGAGGGGGACGCGAGATGGGCCGGGTGTGCGTGGTCACGGGGGCCAACCGGGGGATCGGGCTGGAGGTGGCCAGGCAGCTCGCGACGGCGGGCGACACGGTGGTGCTGACCGCCAGGGACGAGCGCAAGGCCGTCGAGGCGGCGGCCGGGATCGGCGGCGAGGTGCTGGCGCGGCGGCTCGACGTCGCCGACGAGCAGTCGGCGGCCGGGCTGGCGCGGGAGCTGGAGAAGACCCACGGGCGGGTCGACGTGCTGGTCAACAACGCCGCCATCCACTACGACACCTGGCAGCGGGCCTGCGAGGCGGACCTGGGCGTGGTGTCGGAGGCGCTGGAGACGAACCTGCTGGGCGCCTGGCGGGTCACGCTCGCGCTGCTGCCGCTGTTGCGCGGCAGCGCGCACGGCCGGATCGTCAACGTCTCCAGCGAGATCGGCTCGCTGGCCTCGATGGGCGGCGGCACGCCCGCGTACACGGTGTCGAAGACGGCGCTGAACGCGCTGACCAGGATGCTCGCGGCCGAGCTGCGCGAGGACGGCGTCCTGGTCAACTCCGTCTGCCCGGGGTGGGTGGCGACCGACATGGGCGGCCCGGGAGGGCGGCCGGTCGCCGAGGGCGCGCGGAGTGTGTTGTGGGCGGCGTACCTGCCCGACGACGGGCCGACCGGCGGCTTCTTCCGCGACGGGCAGCCGCTGCCGTGGTGACGGGCTCGCGCGCGAGCTCGTGAGGCGGGCCGTATCCTGCCGTAGCATGGCCGATCTTGTGTACACCCACGTCCTCGACTTCGACGGCGACGTCGTCACCAAGCGTTACGTCGACGGCAAGCCGGGCGCGGCCGAGCGCGAGTGGCGGGCGCTCACCCTGCTGGCCGAGCACGCTCCGGGCCTGTCCCCGCGGCCGATCGCCGTCGAGGACGGCGTCGTGCGCATGACCAGGATCGACGGCGTGCCCCTGCGCGGCCTGGCCGTCGATGAGGTGCCCCTGACCGCCATGGCCGAGGCGCTCACCGAGCTGTACGAGGCCGTCCCGCCCGGCGTGCTGGCGGCCGTCCCGGTGCGCCCGTGGCAGGCCGAGGCGGTCGCCGGCCAGGTCAGGGAATGGCTGGACGCCTGGCGGCCGCGCGACCCGCAGGCCGACCGCGCGGTCAAGGAGGGCCTGCGCTGGCTGGGGGGCTGGCGTCCGGGTGAGTCGGGCGTATGGCCGGCGTTCGGGGCGGGCGACGGCAACCTGGCGAACTTCCTGTGGGACGGCGCCCGCGTGCGCATCGTCGACTTCGAGGACTCCGGCCGCAGCGACCTGGTCTACGAGCTGTCCGAGCTGTCCGAGCACGTCTCGATGTGGGTGGACGGCGAGGTGGAGATCGCCGGCCGGTTCGAGCTGAGCGGGCCGGAGCAGCGCCGGCTGCGCGACTGCCGCAGGCTGCAGAGCCTGGTCTGGCTGTTCCTGCTCTCGCACGACAGCCCGCGCAATCCGCCCGGCACCTTCGATCGTCAGGTCGAGAGGGTGCTGCGATCATTGGGGGCATGAGACTGGCGCAGGAGGCCGACAGGGCCGCCGTCGAGCAACTCGTCCATGACGCCTACCAGCCATGGGCCGAGATCATCGGCACCCGGCCGCTGCCCATGGAGGCCGACTACGCGGCTCTCATCGGCGCCCGCCGGGTGCACGTCACCGACGGCCTCGAAGGGCTGGTCGTGCTCATCCCCGAGGACGGCACGCTGCTGGTCGACAACGTGGCGGTCCGGCCCGACCTGCACGGCAGGGGCATCGGCCGGGGCCTGCTGGCCTACGCCGAGCGGGAGGCCGCCCGGCTCGGCCTGCCCGCCCTGCGCCTCTACACCAACGTCAAGATGGCCTCGAACATCGCGCTGTACACCTCGCTCGGCTACGCCGAGATCGGCCGGGCCGACCTCGACGGCCGGTCGGCCGTGGTGATGCGCAAGGAGCTCAGCCGGTGAGCACGCCCAGCAGGTGACTCACCTCGCGGGCCACGGCGTCGCGGCCCGCGTTGAGGTATTTGCGGGAGTCGACCACCCGCTCGTCGTGGGCCAGGTAGTCGCGCACGGCCCGGGTGAACGCCTTGTTCAGGTGGGTGGCGATGTTGATCTTCTTCATGCCGTTGCGCACGGCCTCGCGCAGCACGTCGTCGGGCACGCCGGACGAGCCGTGCAGCACCAGCGGCACCGGCACCGCCGCCCGCAGCTCGGCGATGAGCTCCAGGTCGAGCACGGCGTCCTTGGTGGTCATGGCGTGGGAGGTGCCGACGGCCACGGCGAGCGCGTCGACGCCGGTCCTGGCGACGTAGTCGACCGCCTCGTGGGGCTTGGTGCGGGCGCCGGGCGCGTGCACGCCGTCCTTGCCGCCGACCTCGCCGAGCTCGGCCTCCACCCACACGCCGCGCTCGTGGCACCAGGCCGCCACCTCGGCCGTGGCGGCCACGTTCTCCTCGTCGGGCAGGGCGGAGGCGTCGTACATCACCGAGCCGAGGCCGAGCGTGACCGCCTCCTCCACCAGCGCGCGGTCGGTGGCGTGGTCGAGGTGGACCGCGACCGGCACCTCCGCGCGGCGCGCGACGGCCAGCGCGGCCAGCGCGACGGGTTCGAGCGCGCCGTGGTAGCGCACGCAGTTCTCGCTGATCTGCAGCACGACCGGCAGGCCGAGCGCCTCCGCGCCGGCCACGATCGCGGTGGCGTGCTCCAACTGGATCACGTTGAACGCGCCCACCCCTGCGGGGGACTGCCGGACGATGTCGCCGATTCCGGCGAGGGCCATGACGAGCTCCTTACGTGATGATGATCTGGGGGTGTATGTCGGCGTAGACCTCGCCGTCGAAGTCGCCGGCGACCGGCGCGGCCACGGCGGCCGCGCCCAGCGCCGCGGCCCGCCGCAGCCGGTCGGGCCACGGGGAGCCCTCGACCAGGCCCAGCGCCAGCCCCGCGACCAGCGAGTCGCCGGCTCCGGTCGGGTTTCCGCGCACGGTGTAGGGCATCCGGGCCCGGAAGGTGCCCTCGCCGGTCACCGCGAGCAGCCCGTCGGCGCCCATGGAGACGACCACGGCCTCGGCCCCCCGCTCGCGCAGCGCCTGGGCGCCCTCCTCGGGGGTGCCGCCGGGAACCGCCCTGGCCAGCTCCTCGGCGTTGGGCTTGACGACGGCCGGACGGCCCTCCGGCGCGCGCCGCAGCGGGTCGCCGTCGGCGTCGACGATGGCCGGCACGCCCGCGCGGGCGGCGACGGCGGCCAGCGTCGCGTAGACGTCGGCGGGGACGCCACGCGGCAGGCTGCCGGAGACCACCACCGCGTCGGCGCCGGCCAGCAGCGACGTGTACCGCTCCACGAACACGGCCAGCTCGGCCGCCGTCACCTCGGGGCCGGGCTCGTTGAACAGCGTGGCCGCGTCCGGCTCGGAGACCACCAGCGTGGTGCGGGACTCGGCGGCGATGCCGGTCAGCGCGGCGGGCAGCCCGGCGGCTCGCAGGTCGTGCTCGATCGCGCGACCCGTGGGCCCGCCCGCCAGCCCCGTGACCAGGACCTCCTGGCCGAGCGCGGCCAGCACGCGGGCCACGTTGACGCCCTTGCCGCCGGCACGCCGGTGGACGGCGCCGACCCGGTTGACGCCGTCCCAGGCGACGGACGGGACCTCGTAGGTCACGTCGAGCGCGGCGTTGAGCGTCACGGTGATGATCATCAGGGCTCCGAGATCCAGTCGCCGTTCTTCATCACGCCGTCGACCTCCAGCTCGCCGGAGAGCACCACCAGGTCGGCCGCCTTGCCGACGGCGATCGAACCGATCTCCTCGGCCAGGCCGAGCACCCTGGCGGGGGTCAGCGAGGCCACCTGGACCGCGTCCGGCAGCGACATGCCGAGCTCCCGCACGCCGCGGCGGAAGGCGGCGTCCATGGTGAGGGTGGAGCCCGCGATCGAGCCGCCCTCGACCAGCCTGGCCACGCCGTCGGTCACGCGCACCCGCATGGGGCCGAGCACGTAGTCGCCGTCGCCGAGGCCCGTGGCCGCCATCGCGTCGGTGATCAGCACGGTCCGGCCGGGACCGGCCACCTCGTAGGCCAGGCGCAACATCGCCGCGTGCACGTGGACGCCGTCGTTGACCAGCTCGACCGTGACGCGCTCGTCCTCCAGCAGGGCGGCGATCGGGCCGGGCGCGCGGTGGCCGAGCTGCGGCATCGCGTTGTAGAGGTGGGTGGCGACGGTGGCGCCCGCCTCGATGGCGGCGATCGCCTGGTCGTAGTCGGCGTCGCTGTGGCCGAGCGCCGCGATCAGGCCCTCGCCGACGGCCGTGCGGATCGTGTCGAGGCCGCCGGGCAGCTCGGCGGCGACGGTGACCATGCGCGCGTGCCCGCGCGCGGCCTTGACCAGCCCGGACAGCTCCTGCGGCGACGGCTCGCGCAGCAGGGCGGGGTTGTGCGCGCCGCAGCGGGCCTTGGCGATGTACGGCCCCTCGAAGTGGATGCCCGCCAGCAGCCCCTCCTCGCACAGCTCGGCCAGCGAGGAGGCGGCCCTGGACAGCTCGTCGAGCGCGTCGGTGACCAGGCTGGCCATCATCGTGGTCGTGCCGTGCCGCCGGTGCAGGGCCACGGCGTCACGGGCCTTGTCCTGGTCGCCGGTCGGGAACGACCCGCCCGCGCCGCCGTGGTTGTGGATGTCGACGAAGCCGGGGACGACGTGCCGCCCCCCGAGGCTCAGGCCGGGGCTGGGGGCCGATCCGTGGCCGACATGCGTGATGCGGCCGTCTTCGATGGTCAGCCACCCTTCGTGCACCCCTTCGGGGGTCACGATCCGGGCGTCGGCGAGAGTAAGGCTCATGAAGAAAGGATCACAGATCGCGTGAGGTGCATGGGCTCGTCGGGGTTCAGCCCACGGGCGAAGGCCCGCGCGACCGCCACCCGCTGGGCGCGTACCAGCTCGGCCATGGGGTCGAGGCCGCTCTCGAAGAACGTGCCGCCGGTCGCCTCGACCTGCTCGCGCAGGCCCTCGGGGGCGGTGCCGAGCATCCACGTGACGCGGCCGGGGCCCGCGATGCTGATCGGGCCGTGCCGGTACTCCATCGCCGGGTACGCCTCCGTCCACGACCGGGACGCCTCGCGCATCTTGAGCGCGGCCTCCTGGGCCAGGCCGACCGACCAGCCGCTGCCGAGGAAGCTGAACTGCTCGGCCTCGACGAGCTCGGCGGGCAGCGGCTCGGCCAGGGCCCGCTCGGCGTCGGCGATCGCGCCGGTCAGGTCCTCGCCGAGGCTGGCGCGGAGCATGGCGAGCTGGGTGGTGGCGAAGCGGGTCTGCACGACGGACGTCTCGTCGGCGTAGTCGAGCACGATGACCTCGTCGGCGGCCGTCATGACCGGCGTCTTCGGGTCGGCGGTGATGGCCGTCGTGCGGGCGTTCGTCCTGGACAGCAGCTCCAGCACCTCGGTCGTGGTGCCGGACCGGGTCAGCGCGAGCACCCTGTCGTACGAGCGGCCGACCGGCGCCTCGGAGGCGGCGAACGCGTCGGTCTCGCCCAGCCCGGCCTGCTCGCGCAGCGTGGCGTAGGCCATCGCGATGAACCATGACGTGCCGCAGCCGACGACGGCCACCCGCTCGCCGGGCTCGGGCAGCGCGCTTGCGGGCACGTCGGCCACCGCGCGGCGCCAGCAGGACGGCTGGGACTCGATCTCGGCTTCGGTGTGGGTGGTCACCGCGTTCCTCCCCGTTGGTGTTTGTTTCTGCCTTTTTTATACAGTAAAAGCGCAGTTTTGTGCAGTGGTCGCTCTCACCTCCCTGCCTGTGCCACGCTTGATCCCGTAGGGATCTCATTGGAGGCTTCGTGTCCCGCTACGACCGCTGGAACGCCATCCTGGAGCTGCTCGCCCAGGAGGGCAGGCTGTCGGTGGAGGAGGCCGCCCAGGCGCTCGACGTCTCGACCGCCACGATCCGGCGCGACTTCGACCAGCTCGCCCAGCAGCAGATGCTCATGCGCACGCGCGGCGGAGCCGTCGCCCAGAGCGTCAGCTACGACCTGCCGCTGCGTTACAAGACGGCCAGGCACGCCGACGAGAAGCACCGCATAGCGGCCGCGGCGGCCGACCTGGTGAGCCCGGGCGCCGTGGTCGGGCTCAACGGCGGCACCACGACCTCCGAGCTGGCCCGCACCCTCGCCACGCTGTCCACGCTGGAGAGCGGGTTCACGATCGTCACCAACGCCCTGAACATCGCCGCCGAGCTGACCGTGCGGCAGCACGTCAAGATCGTGGTCACCGGCGGGGTGGCCAGGCAGCAGTCGTACGAGCTGATCGGGCCGCTGGCCTCGGGCGTGCTCGAACAGGTCACCCTCGACGTGGCCTTCCTCGGCGTCGACGCGATCGACGTCGAGCTGGGCGCCTCGGCCCACCACGAAGGCGAGGCCAGCGTGAACAACCTGCTGATCAGCCGGGCCGCCCAGGTCGTCGTGGTGGCCGACTCCTCCAAGGTGGGCCGGCGGGCCTTCTCCCGCATCTGCCCGATCGAGCAGATCGACACGCTGGTCACCGACGAGCGGCTCTCCGACGAGCTCACCGGACGGCTCACCGAGGCGGGCGTCAAGGTCGTACGCGCCTGAGCCGTCCATGCGTTACATGGAACCGGGCGTACGGGTAGGTACTGACCGCAGTCGACGCAAGGGGAGACGATGACGGCGGGTAGGAGCGTGGCCCGGCTCGGGCCCACCGAGCGCGCGGCGGCGCTGGCGGAGATGTCCGCCCAGGAGTTCGACGTGGTCGTGGTCGGCGGCGGCGTGGTGGGGGCGGGCACCGCGCTCGACGCCGCGACCCGGGGCCTCGACGTGGCCCTGCTGGAGGCCCGCGACTTCGCCTCCGGCACCTCGTCGCGCTCGTCCAAGCTCATCCACGGTGGCCTGCGCTACCTGGAGCAGCTCAACTTCGACCTGGTGCGCGAGGCGCTGCAGGAGCGGGCGCTGCTGCTCCAGCGCCTGGCGCCGCACCTCGTCCGGCCGGTGCCGTTCCTGTTCCCGATGACCCATTTCGGCTGGGAACGTCCCTACGTGGGAGCCGGCGTGGCGCTCTACGACACGCTCGGCTTCGCCTCCGGGCTCACCCGCGGTGTGCCGGGGCATCGGCATCTGTCCAGGTCACGGGCGTTGCGGCTGGCCCCGGCGCTGAAGAAGAGCGCCCTCACCGGCGCCGTCCAGTACTGGGACGCCCAGGTCGACGACGCCCGTTACGTGATGACCATGCTGCGCACCGCGGCCACGTACGGCGCCCGGATCGCGCCGCGCGCCCAGGTGGTCGGGTTCCTGCGGGAGGGCGAGCGGGTCACCGGCGTGCGGGCGCGCGACCTGGAGACCGGCGCCGAGTTCGACGTACGCGCCCAGCAGGTCGTCAACGCCACGGGCGTGTGGACCGACGACATCCAGGAGCTGGTCGGCGGGCGCGGCCAGATCCACGTACGGGCCTCCAAGGGCATCCACCTGCTGGTGCCGCGCGACCGCATCCACTCCCGCACCGGCATCATCCTGCGCACGGAGAAGTCGGTGCTGTTCGTGATCCCGTGGGGCCGCCACTGGATCATCGGCACCACCGACACCGAGTGGACGCTCGACAAAGGCCATCCGGCGGCCTCCCGGGCCGACATCGACTACCTGCTCGACCATGTCAACGCCGTGTTGTCGGTGCCGCTGACCCGCGACGACGTCGAGGGCGTCTACGCCGGGCTGCGTCCGCTGCTGTCGGGGGAGTCCGACCAGACGTCGAAGTTGTCGCGCGAGCACGTCGTGGCGCATCCGGTGCCGGGGCTGGTGATGATCGCCGGCGGGAAGTACACGACGTACCGGGTCATGGCCCGCGACGCGGTGGACGCGGTGGCGCACGGGCTCGACCAGCGGGTGCCGCGCTCGTGCACCGACCGCATCCCGCTGGCCGGGGCCGAGGGCTACCAGGCGTTGTGGAACTCCCGCCACCGCCTCGCCCACTCCGCGGGCCTGCACGTCGCCCGGATCGAGCACCTGCTCCAGCGCTACGGCTCGCTCATCGACGAGGTGCTGGAGCTGATCGAGCACGATCCGTCGCTGGGCCGGCCGCTGGCCGGGGCCGACGACTACCTGCGGGCCGAGATCGTCTACGCCGCCACCCACGAGGGCGCCAGGCACCTCAACGACGTGCTGACCAGGCGCACGCACATCTCCATCGAGACCTTCCATCGCGGCCTGGCCGTGGCGCAGGAGGCCGCCGAGCTGCTGGCCGGGCCGCTCGGCTGGGACGCCGAGCAGGTGAAGCGCGAGGTGGAGTACTACACCAAGCGCGTCGAGGCCGAGCGGCGCTCGCAGGAGCAGGACTCCGACCAGGAGGCCGACGCCATCCGGCTGGGCGCCCCCGAGATCGTGCCCGTGGTCGCGCCGGAGCGCGGGTGACCGGTCCACCGGACCGGTCACCCGCCCTCACGGAGGTCAGCGCAGCGGGATCCACGCCTGACGGGCCAGCGTCGTGGCGTCGTTGACCTGGAGGCCGTCCCAGGACAGCGTCCAGAGGGCGTCGCCGATGATGATCGAGCGCTGGATGCCGGGCTGGTAGGCGTAGTCCTTGTCCTGGTGCGTGGGGTGCTTGATCATGCCGAGCTTCGTCACGGCCGAGTCGTCGATCTTCAGCACGAGCGCGCCCGACTCCTTGGGGGTCATCAGCGGGAGCACCGACAGGCCGGTCTTCGGCCAGTACAGGAACGCGTGCGGGTCCCACTCGGCCTCGGAGCCCGACTCCTTCTGGAAGAGCTGCGACAGCCTGCGCGGGGCGGCCGGGTCGCTGACGTCGAACAGCGAGACCTGCGTGCCGAGCGTCCGGCCCTTGTCGCTGGCCTCCTGGCCGATGCCGATCAGCCTGCCGTCCGCGCCGGGGTGCAGGTAGGCCGAGTAGCCGGTGATCTTCAGCTCGCCGGTCACCTTGGGGGCGGCCGGGTCGCGCAGGTCGAGCGTGTAGAGCGGGTCCACCTGCTTGAACGTCACGCAGTAGCCCACCGGGCCGATGAACCTGACCGAGTAGATGCGCTCGCCCTTCCCGAGGCCGCCGACCTCGCCGACCTTGGCCATGGTGGCGGCGTCGAGCACGTACACGCTGCTGGCGCTGTTCTTGCCGTCGGTGGAGGTGAGGGTGGTGGCGACGCGGAGGTGATCCTCGTACTCCGACAGCGAGTACTGGTTCAGCAGGCGGCCGGGGACCTTGCCGGAGGCCACGTACGAGGGGGCGCCGGCGGCGCTGATGTCGAACCGGTGGACCTCGGTCTCCTCGGGCGGCGCCGTCGGAGTGGGGTCGGGCACAGGCTCGGAGGTGGCCGGCGTGGCGGGCGTGGCCGGGGCGCTGCTCGTCACGGCAGGGTCGCTCGGGGCGCTGCTCGTCACGGCCGGGTCGCTCGGGGTGGGCTCGACGGCCGGGGCCGCCCCGTCGGTGGCGGTCGGCACGGGCTCGACCGGCATCGGCTCGGTGACCACCGGGAACCACCAGCGGGGGTTGCTGGCGACGTACAGGCTCTTGCCGCTGCCGTAGACGGTGTCGCCGTCGGCGGCCAGGCTGATGGGCTCGGTGCCGGTCGCGGCGACGTCCTGGGCCAGGTCGATGGTGTGCACGGTGAGCAGCGAGGTGCCGGTGTAGTCGGCGGGGTGGCTGACCCGCTCGCACTTGACCGTGTCCTTCCTGACCGCGCCGGACCCGCCGGTGATCTCGACCGTGGGCAGCCAGGCGGACAGCGGCGCCCGCCGGACGACGTCCTGGTTGGCCTTCTTGCGGTCGGCCTCGGAGGCGTCCGGGCTCTTGGGCTCGGGGAAGGTGATGTCGGGCTGGCTGCGGGTGACGAGCCGGACCGTGGAGCCGATCATCCGGGCGTCCACGTACGAGCCCTGCGCCCGGATCGTGCTCAGCACCTTCGGCTGCCCGGCCAGGTCGACCACGACGTAACGGGTCTCGCCGGGCGGCGCGAAGGACTTCACCATGATGTCGCCGCCGCGGAACAGCACCAGCGCGCGGTCGCCGGAGAGCAGCAGGTCGGCGGGGGTGAAGGTGGGCTCGTCCTTCTTGGTGAGCTTGAGCGACGCGGTGACCTTCCTGGTCGCCGTGTCGATGATCCGCAGGGTGCCGTCCACGACCGTGACGATCCGGTTGCCGTCGGTCTTGACCAGGTCGGGCTCGTCCACGCCCGCTTCGTGCACGTTCGTGGTGGAGTGCTCTGGGGTGTCGGAGGTGGTCTTCGCCCTGGCGGTGGCGGCGGTGTCCTCCATGTACATGATCTGCGGGCCGCCGAAACCCCACGGGCCGACCTTCTCCGCGGCGTGCTCCCGCAGGCCCGACAGCATGTCGTCGCAACTGTCGTAGGCGACCAGGCGGACGCCGTCGAGCGTGACCTTCGGCACGGGCGCCTGGCCCGTGGCCGCCGAGGTGCAGGCCGTCGTGGCCATGGCGAGGGCCGCGGCGGTCACGGCCGTACGGAACAGCGTCTTCATGACCTCCATGACGGCTGCGCGGGCCGGATGGTTCAGGAGCCCTTGGCCGGGTTGGCGGTGAAGACCGGGCTGAAGTCGACGTCGCCGGGCACGTCGAGGATCCTGCGGAGCAGGGTGCCCTTGAGGTCGACGACCTGGATCTCGTCCTTGGTGTTGTTGTCCTGCTCCCAGCAGTAGAGGTGGGTGTCGTCGTACCAGCCGAGCACCTTGTCGCAGTCGGAGGTGAACTTGTGCGTGCGGTCGCCCGACTTGACGTCCCACACGCAGGTGTCGCCGTCACTGCCGTTGGGGCACCCGGACAGGAGCGACTCGCCCGAGGGGGAGAAGACGTCCTGGGTGCCGGCGGGGAGCGTGCCGATCGAGCGCAGGTCGCGGGTGGCCTTGCCGTCGGCGTCGAAGAAGCGCAGGCTGCGGTTCTTCTCCGGGCCGAAGATGTTGATCACGCCCTCGCCTGCACTGTCCCAGCCGAAGGCGGTCTTGCGGACGGCGGAGTCGTCCACCATGACGGTTCTGGCCTTCTTCGTGGCGACGTCCACGATGACGAAGCCCGGGTAGGTCCAGGTTTCACCGCTCTTCCGCTCGATGTTGAGCAGGATCTTGGAGCCGTCCTCGGACCAGCCGCGGATGCTGGCGATCAGCGGGCCGCGGACGGTCTTGATCGTGGTGCGCTCGCCCGTCTGGCGGTCGCTGACGATGATGTAGTCGTAGTTGTCGTCGGTGTACTTGCGGCCGCGGGTGGCCAGGTAGCGGCCGCCTGGGGAGACGTTCGACTCCCAGTTGCCGGCGTACTTGCGGAACGGCCCGCGCAGCGAGTCCCTGGCGTGGTCGACCCAGTCGTCCTTCTTCTTGTCGTAGATCTCGTAGGAGGTCAGGACGATCGCGTCGGAGGTGTTCTCGTAGAGGCCGATCGCGGCGCCGGGCAGCGCCTTGCGCGGCCCCTCCGCGGGGACGGAGACCGGCGCGACCGACGGCGTGACCGACGGCGTGGCGGGCGGAACGCTGCGGCCGGACGGCCGGGCGGAGGCGGGCGTCGTGACGCCGCCGTCGGCGGCCAGGGTCGTCCTGTTGTTGGTGATGAGCACGACGAGCCCGGCCAGCACGAGTAAGGCGACGCCCAGCGTGGCCCCGATGATGAGTGGCGCCCTGCTCTTCCCGGCCGGCCGCCGGGGCTGGACGCCCGGATGGGTGGGCTGCGCGTACGGGCCGGGCGGGTGCCACTGCTGCTGCGGGTACGGCTGCGGGCCGCCCGGCACCGGCCCGGTCATCGGCCCGTGCGGCGGTCCCTGCGGCGGCCCGTGCGGCGGTCCCTGCGGTCCCTGCGGCTGCTGCTGCGGCGGCACCGTCATCGGCCCCGCCACCGGTCCGGTCCTGGGCGGCGCGGCGGGGACGGCCTCGGCGGCGGCCGCGGCGAGGATGGGCGAGTTCGCCGGCATCGGGTGCTGGAGCAGGCGCATGATCACCTGCTCGGCCGTCGGCCGCTGCGCCGGGTCCTTGGCCAGGCACGCGGCCACGACGTCACGCAGCGCGCCGTCGAGCACGCCCAGGTCGGGCTGCTGGTTGAGGACCCGGTTGATCACCGCGGGCATGGTGTCGCTGCCGAACGGAGCCCGCCCCGAGGCCGCGTAGACCATCGCGCTGGCCCACGAGAACATGTCGGCCGCCGGCCCGACGGTGTGGCCCATGATCTGCTCGGGCGGCATGTACGACGGCGTGCCCACGACCATGCTGCTGATCGTCGAGGTCGCGTTGAGCGCCCGCGCGATGCCGAAGTCGATCACCCGCGGGCCGTCCGCGCCCAGGATGACGTTGGCGGGCTTGAAGTCGCGGTGGACGATGCCGGCCTGGTGGATGGCGGCCAGCGCGGTCGCGGTGCCGATGGCCAGCCGGTGCAGCGTGGACCCGGTGCGCGGCCCCTCCTCCTGCACCACCCGCTGCAGCGAGGGCCCTTCGATGAACTCGCTGACGATGAACGGCCGGTCCAGCTCGACGCCGGTGCCGAGGACGGCCGCGGTGCAGAACGGCGCGACCTGCTGGGCCACCTGGACCTCGCGCAGGAACCGTTCGACGCTCACGTCGTCGCCGGACAGGTCGGGGCGCAGCCACTTGACGGCGACGTGCGCGCCGGAATGATCTTTGGCGAGGTAGACGACGCCCTGGCCGCCCTCGCCAAGCCTGCCGAGGAGATCCATGCCGGCCAGACTCCCCGGATCCCCCGGGCGTAGCGGAGCGAACGATGGCATAAGAGGATTCTGACCCCACCCCGCGAATCCGCAAAAACTACCCGCCGGTAGCCGAGCGGAATATCCTTCGGGCATGCACGTCACGTCCAGCGGCAAGACCCGGGAGATCACCGCCCCCTTCACCGGCGAGCCGCTCGCCGAGCTGCCCATTTCCACAGCCGACGACGTACGCCTGGCCTACGAGCGAGCCAGGGCCGCCCAGGCCGAGTGGGCGGCCAGGCCCGCCGCGGCGCGGGCCAGACCGTTCCTGCTGCTGCACGACGCCATCCTCGACCGCAGGGACGAGATCCTCGACATCGTCCAGAACGAGACCGGCAAGGCCCGCAAGCACGCCTTCGAGGAGGTGCTCGACGTCGCCGGGTGCAGCCTCTACTACGCCCGGCGGGCGTCCGGCCTGCTCGCGCCGCGCACGCGCAAGGGCATCTTCCCCGGCGCCACCCGGGTGACCGAGCTGCGCCAGCCCAAGGGCGTGGTCGCGCTGATCTCCCCGTGGAACTACCCGCTCTCGCTCGGCGTCACCGACGCCGTGCCGGCGCTGCTGGCCGGCAACGCGCTGGTGCACAAGCCGGACACCCAGACCGCCATGTCCACGTTGTGGACCATCGACCTGCTGGCCGAGCTGGGCATGCCGCGCGAGATCTGGCAGGTCGTGCTGGGCGAGCCCGCCGAGATCGGCGACGCGCTGCTCGACGACGCCGACTACGTCGCGTTCACGGGGTCGACCAGGGGCGGCAGGAAGATCGCCGAGGAGGCGGCCAAGCGGCTCATCGGCTGCTCGCTGGAGCTCGGCGGCAAGAACCCGATGGTGGTGCTCGAAGACGCCGACGTGCCGCTCGCCGTCCAGGGGGCGATCCGGGCCTGCTTCACCAACGCCGGCCAGCTCTGCCTGTCCATCGAGCGGCTGTACGTGCACGCGTCCGTGTTCGACGACTTCGCCGCGCGCCTGGTCAGGCAGGTCGGCAACCTCAAGCTCGGCGCGGGCCACGACTGGTCGGTCCAGATGGGCTCGCTCACCTCGCAACGCCAGCTCGACGCGGTCAGCGCCCACGTGGACGACGCCGTGGCCAAGGGCGCGACCGTGCTGACCGGCGCCCGGGCCAGGCCCGACCTCGGCCCGCTGTTCTACGAGCCGACCGTGCTCACCGGCGTGCGCGACGACATGGACCTGTGCCGCAACGAGACGTTCGGGCCCGTGGTCGCCCTCTACCCCTTCGACTCGGAGGAGGAGGCGATCGAGCTGGCCAACGACACCATCTACGGCCTGAACGCCTCCATCTGGACCACCGACCCGGCCCGCGGCCGCGCCCTGGCCGCCCGCGTCAAGGCCGGCACGGTCAACATCAACGAGGGGTACGGCTCGGCCTACGCCTCCTACGACGCGCCCATGGGCGGCATGAAGGCGTCCGGTCTCGGCCGCCGGCACGGCGCGGAGGGCCTGCTGCGCTACACCGAGTCCAAGACCGTGGCCTCGCAGGCGTCCTGGCTGGGCTTCGAGCCGCCCTTCGACCTGACGTACGAGACGTGGGCCGACGTCCTGGCCGGCACCCTCAAGGCGATGCGGAAGCTGCGGATCAAGTGACGTTCGACGTTCTGGTCATCGGGTCGGGGTTCGGCGGCAGCGTCTCGGCGCTTCGGCTGAGCGAGAAGGGGTACAAGGTCGGCGTGCTGGAGGCGGGCCGTCGGTTCGACGAGTCCACGCTGCCGGCCACCTCGTGGAAGCTGCGCGACTTCCTGTGGGCGCCCTGGCTCGGCATGAAGGGCATCCAGCGCGTCCACGTGCTGCGGGGCGAGCGCGGCACCGGCGTGATGGTGCTGGCCGGGGCCGGGGTGGGCGGCGGATCGCTGGTCTACGCCAACACCCTCTACGAGCCGCTCGACCCGTTCTTCCGCGACCCGCAGTGGGCCGGCATCACCGACTGGAAGTCGGAGCTGGCCCCCCACTACGACCAGGCCAGACGCATGCTCGGCGCGGTCACGAACCCCACCTTCACCCGGGCCGACGACGTCATGCGCCGGGTCGCCGAGAAGATGGGCGTGGGCGACACCTTCCATCTGGCCCCGGTCGGCGTCTACTTCGGCGAGGACGGCGTCGACCCGTACTTCGGCGGCGCGGGGCCGCGGCGGCGCGGCTGCATCGAGTGCGGGCAGTGCATGACCGGCTGCCGCCACGGCGCCAAGAACACGCTGGTCAAGAACTACCTCCACCTGGCCGAGCGGGCGGGCGCCCGGGTCTACGCCGAGTGCACGGTCACCTCGGTGCGCCCGCTGCCCTCCGGCGGCTACCGGGTCGTCGCCCGCCGGACGGGGTCGGCGCTGCGCCGCCGTTCGTTCACGGCCAAGCAGGTGATCTTCGCGGCCGGCACGTACGGCACCCAGCGCCTGCTGCACAAGCTGCGCGCCACCGGCGACCTGCCCGGCCTGTCGCCCAGGCTCGGCACGCTGACCAGGACCAACTCCGAGGCCCTGCTCGGCTTCGAGCGCACGTCGGCGGGCGGCGAGAAGCTCAACAGGGGCGTGGCCATCACCTCCTCCATCCACCCCGACGCCGAGACCCACATCGAGCCCGTGCGTTACGGCGACGGCTCCAACGCCATGGGCCTGCTGCGCACCCTGCTCGTGGACGGCGGCCAGCCGAGGTGGCCGGCGCTGTTCCGGGAGATCGCCGCGCGGCCCCTGGAGGCGCTGCGGCTGCTCGACCTGCGCCGCTGGTCGGAACGGACCGTCATCGCGCTGGTCATGCAGGCCAAGGACAACTCGATCACCATCCGGCGCACCCGCTGGGGGCTGCGGTCGGCCCGCGGCCACGGCGAGCCCAACCCCACCTGGATCCCGGCCGGGCACGAGGCCGTCCGGCACGCGGCGGCCGAGATCGGCGGGGTGCCCGGCGGCACCTGGCTCGACCTGTTCGACATCCCGACGACGGCCCACTTCCTCGGCGGCTGCGTGATCGGCGACTCGCCTGCGACCGGCGTGATCGACGCCTACCACCGCGTCTACGGCCATGAGGGGCTGCATGTCGTGGACGGCTCGGCGGTGTCGGCCAACCTCGGGGTGAACCCGTCGCTCACCATCACCGCGCAGGCCGAGCGGGCCATGTCCCTGTGGCCCAACGCCGGCGACCCCGATCCCAGGCCCGCCACGGGCTCGCCGTACGTCCGGCTGCCCCCGGTGGCTCCCCGCCGTCCCGCCGTGCCGGAGCGGGCTCCGGGCGCACTCCGCCTGTATACACTGTAAACGTGAGCGAACCAGGGACGGCCGCGCGCATCGAGGCCGTGGCCCGGCGCATCCTGCTGGAGGAGGGCGCCGACGCCGTCAGCATGCGACGCGTCGGCGAGGCCGTGGGCGTCACCGCCATGGCCATCTACCGCCACTTCCCCAACAGGGACGCCCTGCTGCGCGCCGTCGCCGACGCCGCCGCCCGCGAGCTGGCCGAGGCGTGGGCCCGCAGGCCCGGCACGGGCGACCTGGAGGAGCGCATCATGGCGGCGCTCGACGACTTCCTCGACTTCGCGCTCGGCAGCCCCCATCTGTACAACTTCCTCACCTCCGACGCCTGGGCGCGGGCCCGCCGCTTCCCCGACGACTTCCGCGACGGCCAGGGCCCGCCGTTCAGCGTGGTGGTGGCGCTGGCCGAGGAGGGCATGCGCGCGGGCGTGCTGCGCGAAGACGACCCGCTGGAGACCGCGCTCGCGGTCACGGCGAGCACCCAGGGCCTGGTCCAGCAGTACCTGAGCGGCCGGATGAGCATGGCCGAGCCCGACTTCCGCGCCCTGTGCCACCGCACGGTGACCCGGGTGCTCAACGGCGTGCGGAATAAACCTTCTGTGCCCCTTTGTCCTTGACGGACATGAAGATTCGTTACGCCGGTGGCCCGACCGCCGTCATCGAGCTGGGCGGCGTCCGGCTGCTGGTCGATCCCACCTTCGACGCGCCGGGCGACCACCCGGTCGGTGCCAGGGTGCTCAAGAAGACGGCCGGCCCCGCCTTCGGCCCCGACGAGGTGGGCCCGGTGGACGCCGTGCTGCTCTCGCACGACCAGCACCCCGACAACCTCGACGACGCGGGCCGCGCGTTCCTCGCCACGGCGCCGCTGGCGCTGTCCACCGCCTCGGCGGCCGAGCGCGTGGGCGAGCCGGTGCGCGCCCTGCCCAACTGGAGCGAGACCGAGGTCGGCCCGCTGCGGGTGACCGGCGTGCCCGCCCAGCACGGCCCCGACGGGACCGAGCACCTGACGGGCGAGGTCACCGGCTTCGTGCTCAGCGGCGAGGGCCTGCCCACCGTCTACGTGAGCGGCGACAACGCCTCGCTCGACGTCGTACGGGCCGTGGCCGCCAGGTTCCCGCGGATCGACGTGGCGCTGCTGTTCGCGGGCGGCGCGCGCACCCCGCTGGTGGACGGGTTCCTGACGCTGACCAGCGAGGACGCCGTCACCGCCGCCGACATCCTGGGCGCGCGGCACGTCGTCCCGCTGCACTTCGAGCAGTGGGCGCACTTCACGCAGGGCAGGGACACGCTGGAGAAGGCGTTCGCGGGGCTCGGTGAGCGGTTCGTGCTGCTCGCCCCTGGCGAACAGGTGGAGCTTTCCTGACCTCGTCCTGACACGGTGGTCCGGTGAGCTGGAGCACGCGCGCGCTCGACGCGCTGGCCCCCGGGCCGCCGACCAGGCTGATCGACTTCCCCGTCCGGGTTCCTGGCGTGCGCCTGCTGCTGAAGGACGAGTCCGGCCGGCCGACGGGCAGCCTGCGGCACCGGCACGCCAGGGCCCTGTTCCGGCGGGCCGTGCTCGACGGCCTGGTCACCGCGGCCAGGGAGCACGGCTGCCGGGTGGCGGTCGCCGATCCCGACAACTCCGCCTACTTCCCGGGCTGGATCCTCGACGTGCCCGACTACGCCACCGGCATGCCCTCGACGTCGCCGGCCGACTCACCGAGCTGCGGCAGCGGGTCTGATCCAGCCTTCCAGCCCCGCCAGGAAGTCCTCGAACAGGTGGCGGTGGATCGTGTGCTCGGCCCCCGTGACCACGCGCACCTCGAATCCCTTGCCCCGCAACTCCTCCTGGAACGCCGGCGGCACCAGGAAGCTCGGGTCGGCCACCTGCACCAGCGACGGCACGACGGGCGCGGGCGTGAAGTCCATGCCCGACGCCTCGACGAGCGACAGCGCCGACCCGCGGTCCCAGCGCGCGAGCATCTCGACCTCGACCGCCACCTCCTCGGCCGAGAAGCCGGGGTGCAGGGCGGCGATCAGCTCGCCGGTCTCGTCGGTGAAGTCAGCCATCGACTCCAGGGCGCCGCTCTCCGTCGTCGGCAGGCGGAAGGCCGGGTCGGAGTAGATCGCCCGTCCGGGCATGAGCCGTTCGACGGCGAGGCCGAGCGTGAGGCCGCCGAGGGAGTGCCCGATGGCCAGCTCGGGGCGCGCGGGCACCGACTCCGCCAGCGACGAGGCGAACAGCTCGGGCGGATAGGCGTCGGCGCGGGGGCTCTCGCCGTGGCCGGGGAGATCGACGGCGATGACCCGGTAGCCGCGCGCGGCCAGCTCGGGGCCCACTCGCCACCAGCATCGCGAGTCGGCCATGATGCCGTGGACGAGGACGGCCAGGCGGTCGCCCGAACCCCATTCACGAGTGTGCAGCTTCATGCGGCAGCCTCTCCTGCTTATACGTATAAGCAGTTGATACCATCCACCCCGTGAACACGACAAGGGGGGACCGCCCGCCGACCAGTGTCGACGTGGCCAGGGCCGCGGGGGTCTCGCAGGCCACGGTCTCCTACGTGCTCACCGACAACCCCCACGCCCGGGTGAGCGAGGAGACCCGCAGGCGGGTCCGCGACGCCGCCGCCCGGCTGGGCTACGTGCCCGACGCCGCCGCCCGCGCGCTGCGTACGGGCCGCAGCGACATCGTGCTCATGCCGCTGTCACGGGCCAGGACGGGCCGGCTGGCGCAGCAGGTGTCCGAAGAACTGGAGGAGGAGTTCAGGGCCCGCGGCTACACCCTGGTCCAGTACGGCGAACGCACCCTCAAGGGCGTGGCGGCGGCCAGGAGCTGGCTCGCTCTGCGGCCCTCGGCCGTCCTCGTCGAGGCCGCGCGGCTGACCAGGCCCGCCGTGGACCTGCTGCACGCCTCGGGCGTCCGGGCCGTCATCGGCCTGTCCGACCAGCCCTCGCCCCTGGTGCCGGCCGTGGTGTTCGACCACCGGGCCCTCGGCGCCGTGGCCGCCCGCCACCTGGTCGAACGGGGCAGCCGGCGGCTGGCGGCCGTCGTTCCCCGGGAAGAGGGCATCGACGCCATGGGACGGGCCCGGCTGGCGGGGGTGCGGGCGGTCGTTCCCGGGGCCGCACGCATCGACCTGGCCTTCTCCGAGGAGGAGGCGGGGCGGATCGTCCGCGCGGGCGACCTGCCCGACGGCGTCTTCGCCTACAACGACGAGTATGCGATGCTGCTGATCAGCGCGTTGCAGGACGCCGGTCTGCGGGTCCCCGGCGACGTCGCCGTGGTGGGCGCCGACGACCTGCCGATCTGCACGCTCATGCGGCCCCGGCTGACCACCGTGCACTTCGACGCCACCGCGAGCCCGGCCGACCTGGCGGGCGAGATCGACGGGATCGTCCGCGGCGTGCGGCCGTCCGTGGCCGGCGAGGTCGTCGCCCGGTTCGAGCCCCGGCTGGTGGCCCGGGCCAGCGCCTGAGGCCGCCGCCGGGCGCGTAACGAGTTGGACGCGCGTCTTGTCAGCCCTTCCCGGGCGACCTACAGTCCAGAGCAATCGTCGGTGATACGTATCATCACCGCTCGGAAAGGTCCCCCCATGGCTGAAACTCTGAGCGGCGCGCTCAGGGACACCCGGCGCCCCGGGCCGCTCTACCTGACGCTTCCGCTGGCCAACGTCGCCGTCATGTTCCTGTGGCTGAGTGTGGGCGCGTTCGTCCTGCCCGTGCACGTGCAGCGCATCACCGGCGTCAACGACGTGGCCGCGCTGGGCCTGGCCAACTCGATCGGCCCGCTCATGGCCACCCTCGCCAACCCCGTCTTCGGCCAGATCTCCGACCGGACCAGATCGCGCTTCGGCCGCCGTTCGCCGTGGATACTCGGCTGCGTCCTGCTCGGCGTGCTCGCCCTGTTCGCGCAGGCCGGCGCGGGCAGCGTGCTCATGCTCGGCATCAGCTGGGCGGGCGTGCAGACCATCATGAACGGCTACCAGGCCGCCATGACCGCGATCCTGCCCGACCGGGTCCCGCCGAGCCGGTACGGCACCTACTCCGGCCTGTTCGGGCTCGGCACGCCGCTGGCCACGATCGCGGCGGCGATCATGTTCATCATGTTCCCGCAGTTGGCCGCCGGCGGGGCGTACTACGTGGCGATGGCGCTGCTGCTGGTCGCGGCGGTGCTGGTCGTGGTCGCGACGCCGGACACGTCCTCGGTGGGGATGGCGCGCGAGCCGTTCAGGCTGCGCGCGTTCCTGGCCGGGTTCGTACGGCCGTTGAGGACCCCGGACTTCACCTGGGCCTTCGTGTCGCGCTTCGGCGTCATGCTCGGATATTTCGTCATCTTCACCTTCAACCTCTTCCTCCTTGAGGACTTCATCAAGATCCCCAAGGGCGAGGTGGTCGCCACGATGGGCCTGCTGATGCTCATCGGCCAGGCCGCCACGCTGCTCGCGGTGCTCGTGATCGGCCCGATCTCCGACCGTCTCGGCCGCTTCCGGCTGTTCGCCCTCGTCGCCGGGCTGTCCTCGGCGGCGTTCCTGGGCATCCCGCTGGCGATGCCGACGTTCGAGGGCATGATCGTCTACAACGTCGCGCACGGCATCGCGTTCGGCGTCTACCTGGCCGTGGACATGGCCCTGGTGACGAAGGTGCTGCCGGACCCCGGCGACGCGGGCAAGGACATGGGCGTCATCAACATCGCCAACGCCGGGCCGCAGATCCTGGCGCCCGCCCTCGCCGCCGTCGTGGTGGGGACGGGCGGCTACCCGGCGCTGTTCGTCGTGGGCATCGTGATCTCGCTGGTCGGCTCCGTCGGGGTCCTCAAGATCAGGGGTGTGCGCTAGCGTCGGCGGCATGACGGAACTTGACCCCAGATTGCGCGCGATCACCGATTTGATGGTGTCCGAGGCGCGCGAAGGGGGCGGCAGGCACGAGTACGACGGCCAGATCCAGGACCTGTCGCCCGCGGGCGTACAGGCCGGTCTGGCGCGCCTGGGCAAGGGCGACGCGCCGGCCGACCCGCACGACGCCGAGCATCTGCAGATCTTCGAGGAGACCATGCGCACCCAGCTCGGCGAGCTGGAGCTGCACCGCAAGAACCCCCTGATCCACCTGTCCAACCTCGACCTGGCCTGCTACGACCGCGACTACGGCCCCGAGGCCGAGCGCACCGCCGCCAGGGCCGCCCACCTCGCGCAGTGGCCGGCCGCGGTGGACGCCGCGATCGCCGCGCTCGACCAGGTCGCGGCCCCGGTCGCCACGTCCCTGCTGGGCGCGGTCAAGGGCCTGGCCGCGGGCATCACCGACGAGGCCGCGATCGAGGCACACGGCAGGCTCGTGGCCCACGTGGCCCGCGCCGCCGCCGAGGGCGACCCCGACGCCGCGCTCGGCGGCGCGGCCCTGGTCAAGCTGATGAGCAGCGCCGAGGGCCTGCCGGTCGACCTGGGCAGGCTGGCCGAGCGCGCCGACGCCGAACGCGACCGGCTCATGGGGCTGCTCGCCGAGTCCTGCGCCAAGCTCGGGCGTTCCGAGCGGCCTCTCGACGTCGTGCGCGAGCTGGTCAAGGACCACCCCGACGCCGACGGCGTGATCGAGGCGGCCAGGATCGGCACCGAACGGGCCATCGCCTTCACCCGCGAGAAGGACCTCGTGCCCTACCACGACGGCGAGTGCCTGGTCGGGCTGGCGCCGGAGTCGCGCCGCTGGGCCATGGCCATGATGGCGTGGAACTCGCCGGGCGAGCCCGAGGGGCCGTCCTGGTACCACATCACGCCGCCGGACGCGTCCTGGAGCGAGCGCGACCAGGAGGAGTGGCTGGAGGTCTTCAGCGCCACCACGCTGCCCGCGATCAACGTGCACGAGGTGGCCCCCGGCCACTTCTCGCACGCCCGCGCGCTGCGCCGGGCCCCCTCCGACGTGCGGCGGCTGCTGCAGTCGATGGCCTTCGTCGAGGGCTGGGCCCACTACGCCGAGGAGCTGTGCGTCGAGGAGGGCTACGCGCCCGACGACCCGCGTTTCGAGATCGGCGTCTGGGTGGAGGCCCTGATCCGGGTCACCCGGCTGGCCTGCGCGATCGGCGTGCACACCGGGCAGATGACGGTCGAGGAGGGCGCGCGGCGCTTCGAGTCCGACACCCACCTGGCCGGTCCCGCCGCGCTGTCGGAGGCCCGCCGCGCCTCCTTCGACCCGACGTACGGCCGCTACACCTGGGGCAAGCTGCTCATCCTCGACCTGCGCGAGCAGGCGCGCGAGCAGTGGGGAGCGGGCTTCACGCTCCAGCGTTTCCACAAGGCGCTGTTCGACCTCGGCTCGCCGCCCCTGGGCCTGATCGGCGCGATCCTGTAGCGTCGGGGGAGCCGAGCGAGCGCTAGGGAGGTTCAGGCGATGCGTGAACTGTCCGGCAGGGTCGCGGTGGTGACGGGCGCGGCCAGCGGCATCGGCAGGGCCCTGGCCGTCCGGTTCGCCGCCGAGGGCATGGCGTTGATGCTGGCCGACGTCGATCCCGGCGGGCTGGCCGAGACGGCCGCGCTCGCGCGGAAGGCGTCCGCCGGGCCGGGCGAGGTGCTCACGCAGGTCACCGACGTCTCGGACGCGGCGGCCGTGCAGCACCTGGCCGACCGGAGCTTCGGCGAGCTGGGCGCGGTGCACGTGCTCTGCAACAACGCCGGCGTCCACCAGGGCGGCCGCCTGTGGACCAGGACCGCCGAGGACTTCGCCTGGCTGCTCGGCGTGAACCTGTGGGGCGTGCTGCACGGCGTGCGCGCGTTCGTGCCGCGCATGATGGGGCAGGACACCGAGGGGCACGTCGTCAACACCGTGTCCGTGGCCGGGCTGCTCGCCGGGCCGGGCGCGGGCGGCTACGCGGTCACCAAGTACGCCGCGCTGGCCGCCTCGCAGTCGCTGGCCCAGGACCTCGCCGCCGTGGGCTCCAAGCTCCGCGTGAGCGCGCTGTGCCCCGGTGCGGTCAGGACGCGGATCGACGACTCGGCCCGGTCCCGCCCGGCCGGCCTGGTCACCACCCCGACGGACGACGAGACGGCCGCGCGCGAGGCCGTCGGGGCGGCCATGGCGCGCGGCGTCGAGCCCGCCGAGGTCGCCGCGCTGGTCGTGCGGGCCATCCACGAGGAACGATTCCTCGTGCTGACCCACCCCGAGTTCGCCGACCGGCTGCGCAGGCAGACCGAGCTGCTGCTGGCCGGCGAGCTGCCCGGTGCTACCAGCGGCGCTCGTGGGCCAGCACGCTCACCACGCTCCCGCGCCGCGGATTGACCAGCAGCCGGACGAAGTCGCCCGGCAGCACGTCCTGGTAGACACGCTCCTTGGCCCGGTACGCCGGCGCCCGCTCCGACGTGCCGTCGTGCACCGCCAGGTAGCAGGTGCGCGAGGAGGACAGGTCGTCGCCGTGCTCGGTCACGATCCAGCGCTTGACCACCCGCCCCTCGACCTCCTGCCGCTTGGGCGCGCCGCCGTCACGAGGAGCGGGCTCGACCAGGACGCCGCGCCACCCGTCGCCGGTGAAGATCCACTCCTGCCGCGGGTCCACCGGAGCCGGCTCGGGCCCGGCGACCTCGCGGCCGAGCGGCGTCAGCACGAACCCGCGCCCGCCCAGCAGCAGCGCGGCCCCCGCCACGAACGCCCCCGCCGTGGCGATCCAGCCGGGCCACGACACGCCCGCCTGCGAGATGGTGACGTACCAGGGCACGGCGAGCCCGGCGGCCAGCAGCAGCGGAACGAGCATGCTCTGCCAGCGCCGCCGCGCCAGCCCGAGGTCGATGGCGCTCTGCCGGACCAGGGGCACGAACTCGGCGTCGAGGTCGCCGCTGTCCGGCATCAGGGCGGCGACCGGCGCCTGCGGCGCTCCGCCCATCCGCGCGGCCACCCGGTCGAGCACCCATCGCTCGTACGGCCACACCTGCCCCTCGCCCGTCGCGGAGAGCGTGAGCCGGTCGCCCCGGATCGCCAGGAACCCGCGCCTGGCCAGCTCGAAGACCGTGGCGTGGAAGACCTCGCCGGCCCGCAGCCCGCGTAAGAGCTCGACGACGGCGGGCGGCGCCGGGGGAGCAGGGGCCGCCGGGGGCGCGGCGGCCCGGCGCGTCGTCAACCCGAACGCGGCGGCCAGCGCGGCGAACCACAGGGCCCACGCCGAGGCCGGCCAGACAAGATCCACCGTTCTGTGTTAGCACGAGTGACGGTGTGAGGCCAGGCGTAATACCCGAGGCCGATACAATGAAGGCACCGCATTTCGCCTTTGGGGGGTTCTCACGGTGTCTGAATTCGACACAGTGCTGGTGGTCGACTTCGGCGCACAGTACGCGCAGCTCATCGCGAGGCGGGTGCGCGAGTGCCACGTCTACTCCGAGATCGTGCCGTCGTCGATGTCCGTCGAGGAGATGATGGCCAAGAAGCCGAAGGCGATCATCCTGTCCGGTGGCCCGTCGTCGGTCTACGCCGAAGGCGCGCCGCCCGTGCCGCACGGCCTGTTCACGACCGGCGTGCCCACGTTCGGCATCTGCTACGGCTTCCAGGCCATGGCCCAGGCGCTGGGCGGCGAGGTCGCCCGCACGGGCGTCGCCGAATACGGCGGCACCGCCCTGGACGTGCTCGACGAGGGCGTCATCTTCCAGGGGCTGCCCGCCGCGCAGACCGTCTGGATGTCCCACGGCGACAGCGTGGCCGCGGCCCCCGAGGGCTTCGCGGTCACCGCCTCCACGAGCGAGACGCCGGTCGCCGCCTTCGAGCACCCCGAGCGCGGCCTCTACGGCGTGCAGTTCCATCCCGAGGTGCTCCACTCCGAGCACGGTCAGGCCGTGCTCAAGCACTTCCTCGACGCGGCCGGCTGCCGTCCGTCGTGGACCATGCTCAACATCGTCGAAGACTCCGTCGAGGCCGTGCGCCGGCAGGTCGGCGACGGCCGCGCCATCTGCGCGCTGTCGGGCGGCGTCGACTCGGCGGTGGCCGCGGCGATCGTCCAGCGGGCCATCGGCGACCGGCTGACCTGCGTCTTCGTCGACCACGGCCTGCTGCGCAAGGGTGAGGCCGAGCAGGTCGAGCGCGACTTCGTGGCCGTCACGGGCGTCAAGCTGCGCGTCGTCGACGCCGCCGACCGCTTCCTGAAGGCGCTGGAGGGCGTCACCGACCCGGAGGAGAAGCGGAAGATCATCGGCCGCGAGTTCATCCGCGTCTTCGAGGACGAGCAGCGCGCCATCATGGCCGACGGCCCGGTCGACTTCCTGGTCCAGGGCACCCTCTACCCCGACGTCGTCGAGTCCGGCGGCGGCACGGGCACCGCCAACATCAAGTCCCACCACAACGTCGGCGGGCTGCCGGAAGACCTCCAGTTCAAGCTGGTCGAGCCGCTGCGCGCGCTGTTCAAGGACGAGGTCCGCAGGGCCGGCGAAGAGCTGGGCCTGCCGCCCGCCATGGTCTGGCGGCAGCCGTTCCCCGGCCCCGGGCTCGGCATCCGCATCGTCGGCGAGGTCACCCGCGACCGCCTGGCGCTGCTGCGCGAGGCCGACGCCATCGCCCGCGAAGAGCTCTCCCGCGCCGGCCTCGACCGGCAGATCTGGCAGTGCCCGGTGGTGCTGCTGGCCGACGTGCGTTCGGTGGGCGTGCAGGGTGACGGCCGCACCTACGGCCACCCGGTCGTGCTCCGGCCGGTGACGTCCGAGGACGCGATGACGGCCGACTGGGCGCGGGTGCCCTACGACGTCCTGTCGCGCATCTCCACCCGCATCACCAACGAGGTGCGCGAGGTCAACCGGGTGGTGGTCGACGTCACGAGCAAGCCCCCGGGCACCATCGAGTGGGAATAACGCCGTGTGCGAACGGCCCGGACCGGCTTACGGTTCCGGGCCGTTCGCATGTCCGGCCATGAGCGGTTAATGCAGGTCAGAGCGTTGGTTATGGTGAAGGAGGTCGATTCGCCAGACCCGCTGGACCCCGGCCCGTTACGATTGCTCAGCTTGTGGACGCATACCGGAAAGTTTCTTGGGAAAAGTGCGTGAGTTTGGGCCACTTCTTGGCCGTAGTGGGCAGTGGGGCACCTGAGGCGTCGATTCGTTAGAGCTCGGTGCCGGTGACGAAGGGTGCAATTGCCAACATGGCCCATGCGAGTGAGGATGTCCGGCAGCCGTTGGTGTTGCTCGTGGAGGACGACCCGCAGGATGCGCTGATCGTCCAGGAGCTGCTGGAGGACAGCGGCCTTGCCGTCCGGCTGGAGTGGGCGCGTTCGGTGGACGAGGCCCGCAGGGCGCTGGCCCGCCTGCGTCCCCAGTGTGTGCTGCTGGACCTCGGCCTGCCGGACTCCTACGAGTTCTCCGCCTTGTCGTCGGTGCTGGAGGAGGCCGGGGACGCCGCGGTCGTCGTGCTGACCGGCCTGGCCGAAGAGAGCGCGGGCCTCGCCGCGGTGACCGCCGGAGCCCAGGACTACCTGGTCAAAGGCCGGGTCGAGGCCGAATGGCTGGGCCGCACGCTGCGCTACGCCATGCAGCGCAAGCAGGCCGAGCAGGCGGCCGTGGCGCTGCACACCGAACGTATGCGCGCCAAGGAGAACGCCCGCCTGGAGCGTGGCCTGCTGCCGACGCCGCTGTTGCAGGAGATGCCCCTGGAGGTCGCCTCCCGCTACCGGGCCAGCCGCGGCTCGGCCACGCTCGGCGGCGACTTCTTCGACGTCGTCGAGACCGACGACAAGGTCGTGCACGCGGTGATCGGCGACGTCTGCGGCCACGGGCCGGACGAGGCGGCGCTCGGCGTCTGCCTGCGCATCGCCTGGCGGGCGCTGGTGCTCAACGGCATGACCGGCGTCCCGCTGCTGCGCCAGCTCGAACGTATTCTCCGGGCCGAGCGGGCCGGCTCGGAGATCTTCGTCACGATGTCCACGGTCGTCCTGGAGCCCGACCGGCACACGATGCGCGTCTGGCGCGCCGGGCATCCCGGCCTGCTGGTGCACGCGGCCGACTCGGTGGTCCTCGCCGACCCGCGGCAGGGGCCCGCGCTCGGCCTGCCCATCGAGGCCGAGTGGGAGGAGGACCTGCTGGAGCTGCCCGAGGGCGGCGGCGTGACGCTCTACACCGACGGCCTCTTCGAGCGCCGGCTGCCGGGCGACACGCCGCGGTGGCTGGGCGAGGAGGGCCTGCTGGAGTTGTCCTCCCGATGGACGGGCCTGGGCAGCGAGGAACTGCTCGACGCGATCCTCGCCGACGTCGAGACGGCCTCCGTCCACGACGCGGCGACCGACGACGTCGCTGTCGTGCACCTGCGCTGGAAAGACGAATCGTGAGCGAACAGGCGTCCGTGCTGGAGAGGCAGGCCGTGCAGAAGGTTTCCCGTACGCGTGGCGGCGAGCAGGGCTGGCGGCGGCTGACCGTCCACGGCTGGTTCGTGCTGATGATCGCGGCCGTGTCGGTCCTGGTGGTCACCTGCGTCGTGGTCGCCACCGTGATGCTCGACCGCACCGCGCGGCTGTCCGACCAGGTCATCCTGCGCATCTCGCCGGCCAGGATCGAGGCCGCCCAGTTGCGCAGCACCCTGATCGACCAGGAGACCGGCGTACGCGGTTTCCTGCTGACCGGCAACGAGGTCTTCCTGCAGCCGTACACGGCGGGCGTGGCGGACGAGCGGCGCAGCCGCGAACGCATCGCCGCGCTCATCGGCGACCGTCCGGAGCTGGTCGGCGAGCTGAACGCGGTCAGGGACGCGGCCGACACCTGGCGGCGCGACTACGCCGAGCCGCTCACCGCGGACAAGCGGGCCGACGGAGTCATCTCCGCGAGCCGCATCGAGAGCGGCAAGCACGCCTTCGACCAGATCAGGACGCTGCTCGACCGGCAGGACGACCGGCTGGCCAAGGCCCGGCAGCGCGCCCAGGAGGAGCTGCGGCAGGTCGAGCAGGTGCGCAACCTGGCCTTCGTCGTCATGCTGATCCTGTTCCTGGTGGCCGGCGTCGCGATGGCGGTGCTGCTGCGGCGGGCGATCGGGCGTCCGCTCGACGAGCTGCGCGAAGCCGCCCGCGACATCGCCGCCGGCGACTTCGACCGGGCGATCCCCGCCAGCGGGCCGGCCGACATCCGCGAGGTCGCCCGCGACGTGGAGTCGATGCGGACGAAGATCGTCTTCGCCCTCGACGAGTTCCGCAAGCAGCACGTCCTGCTGCGCGAGCAGGCGGCCGGCCTCGACGCGCAGGCCGAGGAGCTGCGGCGGTCGAACGCCGAGCTGGAGCAGTTCGCCTACGTCGCCTCCCACGACCTCCAGGAGCCGCTGCGCAAGATCGCCACGTTCTGCCAGCTCCTCCAGAAGCGCTACGGCGACGTGCTCGACGAGCGCGGCGTCCAGTACATCCACTTCGCCGTCGACGGCGCCACCCGCATGCAGGTCCTGATCAACGACCTGCTCACCTTCTCCCGCGTCGGCCGCCTGTACGACGACCGCAAGCCGGTGGAGCTCGAGGAGTCGCTCGACAAGGCGCTGGTGGACCTGTCGGCGGTGATCGAGGAGACCGGCGCCGAGATCGAGCGGCCCGACCCGCTGCCCAACGTGATCGGCGACCCCACCATGCTGGGCATGCTCTGGCAGAACCTGGTCGGCAACGCGCTGAAGTTCCGCGCCCCCGACCGCGCCCCCCGCATCCGGATCACCTGCGAGCAGCGGGAGAACGAGTGGCTGTTCTCGGTCACCGACAACGGCATCGGCGTGGAGGCCGAGTTCGCCGATAAGATCTTCATCATCTTCCAGCGCCTGCACAGCCGGGAGGCCTACAGCGGCACCGGCATCGGCCTGGCGATGTGCAAGAAGATCGTGGAGAACCACGGCGGTACGATCTGGCTCGACACCGGCCACACCGAGGGAGCCCGGATCAGCTTCACCCTGCCCGCCGTCACCGACGAAGGAGCAACCGCATGACCGTCCAGCCCATCGAAGTGCTCCTGGTGGAGGACGATCCCGGTGACGAGCTCATCACTCGCGAGGCGTTCGAGGACAACAAGATCCGCAACAACCTCCACGTCGTCCGCGACGGCCTGGAGGCGCTCGACTTCATCTACCAGCGCGGGGCGCACGTGGGCGCGCCGCGGCCCGACCTCGTCCTGCTCGACCTCAACCTGCCCAAGTACGACGGGCGGCAGGTGCTGGAGAAGATCAAGGGCGATCCGGAGCTGCGGGCGATCCCGGTCGTCGTCCTGACCACCTCCTCGGCCGAGGAGGACATCCTGCGCAGCTACAAGCTGTTCGCCAACGCGTACGTGACCAAGCCGGTCGACCTTGAGCAGTTCATGGCCGTCATCCGGCAGATCGACGAGTTCTTCGTCACCGTGGTGCGGCTGCCGGGCCGTACCCGGCTGCCCGACGGCCAGGGGCTGGCCTAGCCGCCTGGCCTAGCTGCCTGGCCTAGTCGCCTTCGGCGGCGGGCGGGGCCGGTCGGCACAGCGCGCGGCGTGCCGACCGGGCCGCGGCGAGCAGCAGCCGCCCGACGCTCGCCACGAGCAGCGGCACCAGCAGCAGCCCGACGAAGATCGGCGCGGCCATGTACCGGAAGTCCTGGGCCGAGATGTTGGCCAGCACGGCGAGCTGCTGCCCGGCCACGACCGCCGCCACCCCTGCCACATAGCGGTTGCGCAGGGCCAGCGCCCCCAGCGCCACCGCCGCGTACGACAGGTAGGCCCACGAGGCCCCCCGCCAGAACACCCAGTCCCACTGCGGGAGCAGCGCCTCCGTCAGCCACGGCTCGGCCACCTGGTTCAGCTCGGCCGACAACGGCCGGAGCGAGAACACCCCCCGACCGGCGAAGTCCGGCACCTTGCCGGGCCCCACGTACGTGTCGGCGCTGGGCCGCCGCGAGAACCGGTACGTCATCCCGCCGACCACGTACGGGTCCTGGACCGGGCTCCACGCGATCGCTCCCCGGCACAGGCGGGTGCCGACGATCATCCCGGGATCGTCGGCCAGCAACCGTTCCCACAGGCCGAGCAGCTCGCCCGCGTGCGCGTCGGCGGCCGGCCAGCTGAAGTCGCGACGCCAGATCAGCAGGTTGACCGTGGCGCAGGTGCCGCCCTCCCACCACCTGCTGAGCGGCGCGACCGAGGTCATCAGCGCCTTGTCCTGCTCGGTGAACAGCTCGGGACGCTCCCTGAACGCCACCGCCACGTCGGCGAAGGCCGTGTGGTAGACGTACGTGCTGGACGGCGGCGTGATGCCGAACCGCGGGAACAACAGGTTCGTGAGCAGCAGCGGAACGGCGGCCGCCACCGTGCCGACGAGCGCGAGCCGTACCCGCCGCGTGGCGACGACCACCAGCAGGACGGCGACGGCGATGCCCACCACCAGGAAGCCGTTCGCGCGAAAGAGCCCGAGCAGCGTCATCAGCACGCCGAGCCCGGCCAGGGAGACCCGCCGCCGCGCGGCCATGCGCGCGCAGACCCCCGCGATCATGATCGCGCAGATCGTGAACGGCACGTCCTTCCACAGCGTGACCGTGAACGCCCCCACCGTCGGCGTCACCGGCGCCAGCACCGCGACCAGCGTCGTGGCCCACCGCGGCGCCCCCAGCGCCACGAGCGACCGCGCCAGGTACGTCAGCGCCCCCGCCATCGCCGTGGTCTGCGCGAACGAGACCGCCCCGAGGTCACCCGTCTTGGTGAAGCTCAGCCACAACAACGCGTCGTAGGCCACCGAATGATCGCTCACCCACGGCCCGACGATCGTGTGGCTGAGATAGAGCACCGAGTCGCGGCTGAACAGCCCGGGGTAGAAGGCCGCCCACCAGCAGGCGAGCACCGCCTGAATGATCAGGAAGGTGACGAGGGCGGCCCAAGGCCTGGGACGTGCGGCGGTGGGGCTGACACTCTCCATGGTTCCGGCACTCAGGAGGGAGACGTGCTCAGAAGTAGCTCACTCCGGAGTCGGGCCCCTTGCCGCGCAGCAGCGTCGGGACCGTGACGAGGGTGTAGCCCTGCTTCCTGAGCTCCTTGAGGATCTCGGGCATCGCCTTGACGGTCTGCGGGACCGTGTCGTGCATGAGGATGACGCCGTCGCGCTTGGCCAGCTTCAGCACGGTCGCCTTGATCTTCTTGGCGTCGCGCAGCTTCCAGTCGAGCGTGGTGCCCGTCCACAGGATCTCGGCCAGATTCTGCTGGTCGGCCATCCGCAGCACGCGTTCGTCGGTGTGCCCGTAGGGCGGGCGGTACATCTTCGGCCGCTGGCCCGTGGCGTCCTCGATGAGTGCCTGGGTGGTGCGCAGCTCTTCGATGATGGCGTTGTCGCCCAGCGTCGGCAGCGAGGGGTGGGAATAGGTGTGGTCGCCGATCGCGTGCCCCTCCGCGGCCTGCTGCCGGGCCAGCGCCGGGCGCCGCTCGACCTGCTTGCCGACGAGGAAGAAGGTGGCCTTGGCCCCCTCCTTCTTGAGTGCCTTGAGCAGCGTCGCCGTGTGCTCGCTCGGGCCGTCGTCGAAGGTCAGCGCCAGGCACTTGAGCCGGGCACAGTCGATCTTCGGGGCGGCGGCCGCGGGCGTGGCGGTCAGGGCCAGGGTGGCCGCGAGGAGGGCGTGAATCACCACACGCGACAGCCTAGAACCATCCGGGCCCGTCCGCGTCACCGGACATCGACTTGAGACCTGACCCCGGCCTTCCCCCCATGTGGTTCGGGACCCGTCACCTACCCAGCCTGGCCCGCAGGAACAGCGTCACGCCCTTCAGCGACCTGACCGGGAGATAGCGCTCGGCGCGCACCACCATCGACAGGCCCGCGTTCACCACCGCGGGCGTCCGCTGCAGGTCGCTGCCCCTCGACCGCCGCCGGTGCCGGGCCACCAGCGGACGCAGCAGCACGTTCCAGCTCCACAGCCGGTCCACCTTCAGCCCGGCCTTCTCCACCACGACGGTCAGCGTGTCGCGGCCGTAGCGGCGTACGTGGCCCACGGCGTCGTCGTGCGCCGACCACAGCGCCATGTCGCACGGGACGGCGATCAGCGCGTGCCCGCCGGGCGCCAGCACCCGGGCGATCTCCTCGGTGACGAGATGGTCCTCGTGGATGTGTTCGAGCACGTCGAACGCGGTCACCAGGTCCATGCTCGACGACTCGAACGGCAGCGCCCGCGCGTCGGCGTGCACGGCCTTGAGCCCGCGTTCCCTGGCGACCTCGACCGCCGTCTCGCAGTAGTCGGTCGCGGTGGCGTCCCAGCCCGCCTCGACCAGCACCCGGGTGTTCCCGCCGCCGGCCGCGCCGACGTCGAGCGCCCGCCCGGGACGGCCCAGCTCGCGCAGCTCCCTGCGCAGGATCGCCCGGCGCTCCCGGTACCACCAGTGGGTGTCCTCTAGGTCGAGCAGCCGGCGGATCTCAGTGGTTTCCATGTGGTTGGTTCCTTGTACGGGAGAAGACCCAGCGGTCCAGAGCGGTGAAGCGGATCAGGGTGAGCAGTCCGTACGTGGCGACCACCGCGCTCATCTCCATCAGCCGCCCGGCCCCCGGCGACACGCTGCGCAGGCCGAGCACGGCGGAGGTGGTCAGGAGGTAGTTCGCCAGGAAGAGCAGCGCCGCCCGGAAGTGCATCGCGGTACGCCGTCCGCCCAGCCGGTTGAACGTCCAGCGCCGGTTCGCCTCGGTGTTGACGAACCCGGTGAGCACGAGCGCGCCCAAATTGGCCGGGGCGGGCGCCCAGACACCGCGCAACGGCAGGTAGATGAGCGCGTACAGCAGGACGGAGAACACGCCGATCGCGGCGAACGAGGCGAACTTCGCCAGCGTCACCGCCCTCGGCCGGGCGACCACCGCGTCGGGATGCGTGGGCCGCAGCTCCGAACGCGTCACCTCGACGTCGGCCCGGCCCGTCGACATCGACCAGGCGACCCTGGCCAGGCCCTTAAGGTCGTCGATCGCCGTCCTGACCACGCGGACGCGCGAGTCGGTGTCCTCGATCCAGTCGACCGGCACCTCGTGCACGCGCAGGCCGTTGTGCTCGGCCAGCAGCAGCAGCTCGGTGTCGAAGAACCAGGCGTCGTCCTCGATCTTGTCCATGAGCGGCCGGACCACGTCGGTCCTGGCCGCCTTGAACCCGCACTGGGCGTCGCTGAACCTGACCCCGAACCCGTACCTGAGCAGCGCGTTGTAGCTGCGCGAGACCACCTCGCGGCGGATCGAGCGCAGGGTGCGGGCGCTGTGCGCGAGCCGGGTGCCGATGGCGATCTCCGAATGCCCGCTCGCCACCGCCGCGACCAGCGGGAACAGCGCGCCGAGGTCGGTGGACAGATCGACGTCCATGTACGCGACGATGTCGGCCGGGCTCTCCCGCCAGGCCGCCTTGAGCGCGGCTCCGCGGCCCCGGATGTCGAGCCGGCGGGCGTGCACCCGGTCGTGCTCGGCGGCCAGCCGGGTGGCGATGGTCCACGTCTCGTCGGTGCTGCCGTTGTCCACGACCGTGATGCGCCACGGCAGCGGGAACCTGTCCTCCAGGAACGCGGCCAGCGTGCGCACGCAGCCCGGCAGCGCCCGCTCCTCGTTGAGCACGGGGATGACGATGTCGACGGTCGCCAGGCCGGCCGAAGTGTCCAGGACGTTGGGGCTCGGGTCCATGGCGGCACGCGTGTCCATAGAATTCCTGATCGCTTGCGGCGGTAGGTTCACGGAAATGGTGCTGGGGGCGTCCAGCGGGGCGCGTGCCGTTTCTCCTCACCATTCCATGAACGGGGACAAGCTTTACCTGGTCGTGAGCTCGTACACGGAGACGTCGGCGTTGCGGAAGCGCAGTTCGGCGTATGTCTCCAACGCCGGATCATTGCCGGTGAACAGCCATTTGACGCCGTATTTCCTCCGGAGCCTGCGGACGTTCGCGGCCGACGGCTCGCGGAAGGCCGCGTCGTTGTCCGCCAGCCTGGCCTGGTCGGCGAACGGCACCTGGAGGTAGGGGGTCACGAACATCTCGGCGCGCGACAGCGTGCTCTCGGCGTACGCCCAGCCCTCGACCAGCACCCGGCGCTCGGTGAACCCCGAGACCCAGAAGTGCCTGCTGTCGCACGTACGGCGGGGCGCCGGGT
The DNA here is from genome assembly GCF_040630865.1 of Nonomuraea sp. NPDC005730. NCBI lineage: Bacteria > Bacillati > Actinomycetota > Actinomycetes > Streptosporangiales > Streptosporangiaceae > Nonomuraea > Nonomuraea sp. NPDC005730. Next base: position 252,196 of record NZ_JBEXYK010000005.1, on the reverse strand, counting down.
TGCGGCAGTGGAGGTCGGTGGCCACCACGTCGCCGGGCGCGGAATGGTCGCGCAGCCACCGTCCGGCCTCCAGCGCCCCGGCCGGGATCAGCCGCTCGCGCTCCCACGGCTCGGGCGCGATGTGCACGACCGCCTCCCGCAGCGAGGTCGGCACGGCGTACCCCGCCAGCAGCGCCACCACCGCCAGCGAGAACCCCCTCCGCCGCAACGCCAGCACCACCACCGCCACCCCCGCGAGCACCAGGTACGGGACCAGCACCCGCACCAGCGCCGCACCCGGCGGCACCAGCCGCGAGGCCACGACGGCCACCGCCGCCCCCGCCCCGGCCAGGCCCGCGACCACCGCCCACGGCACCCGCCGCCGCTCCACGGCCGCCACCACCCCGCACACCGCGGCCACCGACAGGTACGGCCGCACCCCCTCCAGGAAGTAGAGCTGCGCGTCGGAGGGATGGCCGAGCACCATGATCGCGCCGATGCCCGCCAGCCCGACGCCGACCGGCAGCAGCACCGCCGGGTCCAGCAGCCGGGCCTTGAGCGCCGCCACGCCGCCCCACACGCAGAACAGGCAGAACAGGTGCACACCGGCGAACACCAGCACCGGCCCCCACGGCTCGGCGGCCAGCGCGGGCGGCTGCACGTCCGCCACCACCCCCCACAACGTGCGCATCGTGGCGAACGGCGCCACCACCGTGCCCTGCGCCCCCCGCCCGAACACCACGAACTGCGCGATCAGCAGGCAGCCGAACGTGATCGCCGCCGGCACCACCCACTCCCACCGCAGCCGCCGGTCCACCGGCAACCGCACGACCAGCACGAACACCAGCCCGGCCAGCAGCAACGGCAGGAACGTCGCCTTCGCCCCCGTCAGCGCCAGCAGCAGCACGGCCACCGCCGCCCACCCCCTCGGCCGCATGGCGGTGAGCACCAGCACCACGGGCGCGAACAACAACGCGCCGAACGTCTGCGTCGGGCTGGCCCACGCGGTGAACATCGACCGCGAGGTGAACACCACGCCCTCCTGCAACACCGGGGCGAACAGGAAGTACGTGACGCCGACCGCCGCCACCCCCGCCCCCCACCGCCCGCCGAGCCGCCGCCCGAGCACCGCCACGAGCACGACCATCGCGAACGTCATCGGCAACGTGGCCAGCCGGTAGACCAGCGTCACCGGCTCGATCCCGGTGACCCAGCTCGTGGCCGCCATCTCGGCGTAGACGAACCAGTGGTAGGACAGCCGCTCGCCCAGCACCGACGGCACCGTGGGCGGCACGTGGTTCCTGACCTCGCCGAGCAGCGCCAGGTGGTAGGGCATGTCGACGTACGCTTCGGTGATCGGCACGCGGTAGAGCGACCGGGCGCAGAAGGCCAGCAGGTAGCCGGCGACCCCGGCCAGCGACCAGGCGCACCACCAGGGCATACGTTCGCGTTCGGCCCGGCCCCGCCAGTGACGCCGCAACCGCGGCACCGCGAGGAACGCCGCGACGGCGGTGACCGGCCAGCCCAGGACGAGCAGCGGCAGGCCGGCCGCGCGGGCGGGGATGTAGACCAGGACCTCGACCGCGTACCCGAGGGCCAGCCCGGCGGCCACGTCCTCGGCGAACGACCGGCCGCCGCCGGTGAGGGCCCGCCAGAGCAACGTCCCCGGCAGCGCCACCCCGAGCACGACGTACGCGGCGAAGGCCACCAGATCGCCTGCCGGAACCCCGCACCACGACAACACCCAGGCCGTCCCGGCCAGCACCACCCCGGCCGGCAGCCACCCCGCGAGCAGCCGCCGCGGCCACCCCGGTGCCCGCCGCTCCCTGACCGCGGCCTCCGCCACCACAGCCGTCATCCCACCGCCACCCCCTCCTGCCTCCGAGCCCCGCACCCGCCCCGGCGAGACACCTTCGAGGCAGCCCCGGACATCACGGGTGGTTCATCGTCCGACGGCACGATGGCCGTCGGCGGACCCTCGGCAGCCTGCGGAGGAACGGTCGTCATCGGTGCTCCGGCCCCGTGCGCGGCCGGTTCGTCCGATGGGGGCTCATCTGACCACGGTCACCAGTCGCGTGAACTCGCCCGGCAGGTCGACGCCGTCCCACACCCGGTGGAAGCTCAACGCGCTGCCCACCGGCACCATGCGATCGACCCCGCGCCCGGCCAGCCCCCGGGCCAGCTCCTCCAGCTCGCCCAGCGAGAAGCCGAAGTGGGTCAACGTCTGGTCCTTGCGCTCGACCATCGGGATCAGCTCCGCCAGGGTCCGCACCCGCGCGTGCGCGAACGTGCCCGCGCCCAGCCACCGCCGCGGCATGGCGGCCGCCGCCGCCAGCGTCACGTTGGCCAGCGCGTTGCCCCGGAACTCGATCAGGTCCACCAGCCCGTCGGCGGCCAGCCCGTAGACCGAGACCCGCTTCTCCACGGCCATCGCCGCGTCGACGTCCCACCCGCGCCCGGCCAGCACCCGCGACACCTGCTCGGTGAAGTCGCCCCGGGCCGCCTCGCAGTCGCCGTCGGCCCCCACCCAGAACACGGTGCGGGGCGAGGAGCAGGCGGCCTGGTCGAACCAGTAGCTGTCGTTGACGAACCCCTCGGCCGCCGCCACCCTGGCCGCGCGCGGCGCGCACAGCCAGGCCGCCGCGTTCACCACCGCGAACGACGAGCGGTCGGGGAAGGTCAGGTCGCGGGCGTGCGGCGCGAGCGGGTGGCGGCGCACCTCGCGTACGGTGTCGTCGCCGCCCCAGATCACCCGCAGGTCGCAGGACGCCGACAGGGCGGCGGTGACCGCCTCGGCACGCCGGTCGTAGGAGACGATGCGCTGCGTGGCCGTCACCACCGGATCGGCGTCGGCCAGCGCCTCCCTGAGCGTGTCGATGACGACCGCGGCGACCGCCCCCGCGCGCGGCGACAGGCGGACGACGTTGCGGTTGCCCATCAGGGCCGACAGGGCCCAGGAGTAGACGAAGACGGTGTCGACGTTGGCCGGAGGGAGATGGAAGACCAGGCCGCGCGGCACGCGTACGTGCGGGGTGCGCAGCTCTTCGAGGGTGCGGGCCAGCTCGCTGGGCCGCAGGAAGAACCCCAGCGAGCCCAGCTCGGGATGGCGGCGGGCCAGCGCGGGCCGCAGCAGCCGCTTGCCGAACGCCGCCAGGAACGCGCGCATCCGCTCGTCGCCCACCTCAAGGGGCGCACCCTGCCGCACCTGCGCGACCAGCTCCTCGACGGGGACGGGCGAGCCGCCGGGCGGAAAGCGCACCACGACCCCACCCGCGTCGCCCACCCGCGGGATCCGGGTGGTGATCGATCGATCGGTCATCAGCCGCCCTGCCCGAACGTGTCGCTGCAACCGCGCGCCTCGGCCCGCGGCAGCCTGCCCAGCACGGTGAACCGCTTGCCCGGCCAGTGGCCGTCGTCGACGCCGTGCACCATGCCGAGGTCTTCGGTCAGCAGCGCGTGGCCGGGATAGGAGGTGGGCAGGGTGCTGACCACCTCGATCAGCCCCGGCTCGCCGGGCGGGACCTCCCGCCAGGTGCCGGGATCGCGGATGACGACGTCGGCGAAGTCGGGGCAGTAGAGCCCGTCGCCGTCGGGGCCCTCCAGGAAGACCGTGCCGATCTGCTCGACCATGCCGTAGAAGTTGTGGACCTTGGTCAGCCCGCACTCGGACGCCAGCCGCCGGCGGAAGGCGTCGTTGTCGACCGCCTGCTCGGCCAGCCGCTTCCAGCCGCCCGAGTGGATCAACACCCCCTGGGACAGGTCGGCCCCCAGGCCGAGCAGGTAGAGCCAGACCATGAACGTGAACCCGAAGACCAGGAACGGCTCCCCGCCGTGGCGGGCCAGGAACGCCTCGACGGCCGCCGCGTCGACCTCGCCCTGCTCGTCGAGAACGAAGGTGTGGTCTCTGCCGAAGTTCATCATCCCGAGCACCCCGGCCCCCCGGGCGCTCAGGGCCGGGCCGCGGACGACCGAGCGGCCGTCGACGATCAGCATCGGCAGCCGCCGCTCGCCCAGCACCGCCCGCAGGGTCGCGGCCAGCATGCGCGGCTGCGCGGCGGCCGCCTCCCGGTCGAGGTAGACCCGGCTCGGCCGCTGCCCGGTGGTGCCGCTGGAGGTCAGGACCCGGAACACCGCCTCGGACGGGACGCTGCGCAGCTCGTGGGTCTTGAACAGCCGCACCGGCAACCACGGCAGGTCGGCCACCCGCTCGTAGGGCGGGTGGGCGCCGATCGCGTCGAGTATCCGCCGGTAGGGCGGGCACGCCCGCCGGTGCCGCTCGGTCAGCGCCGCCAGCTCCCCGGCCAGCACCTCCTCCCGCGCGGCCGCGTCGAGCGTGAACACGCTCACCGCCCGGCCTCCGCGGCCGACTCCAGCGCCCGGTAGTCGATCTTGCCGGTGGGCAGCAGTGGCAGCCGTTCGACGGCGCGCACGTCGAAGCCGCTCCAGTGGAGCCGCAGCTCGGCGCCCAGCCGGCGGGCCAGGTTGCGGCACCCGGCCGCGTCGAGCCCCTCGGCCCACACCGTGACCCGGTCGTCGCCGCTGGTCGCCGCGACCGGCACGGTGTCGCGCAGCAGGACCTCGACGTCGTCGAGGTTGACCCGTACGCCGAAGATCTTGGCGATGCGCCTGAGCCGCCCGGTGACGTAGAGGAACCCCTCGTCGTCGAGCCGGCCGAGGTCGCCGGTGCGCAGCACGCCGCCCAGGTCGTCGGGCCTGGCCAGGTCGGCGGCGGTCTCGGCGTAGCCCATCATCACGTTGGGCCCGTGGTAGACGACCTCGCCGCCGTCGATCGTCAGCCGCCCGCCGGGGACGGCCTGCCCGGCCGAGCCCGGCTTGTCGGCGAGCCGGTCGGGCGGCAGGACGGTGATGCGGGCCGTGGCCTCCGTCTGCCCGTACATGACGAAGAAGCGGTCGGCCTGGGCGGCGAACAGGGACACCAGCTCGGGGCTGAGCCGGCCGCCGGCCTGGGTGAGCGTGCGGATCGTGGGATGCTCGGCGCGGTCGAAGCGGAGCCTGCGCAGCATCTCGTACTGGTAGGGCACGGCCGCGAGCGAGGTGCACTTGTGCTCGTCGAGGTGGGTCCAGAAGGACCGTTCGAGCAGCCCGGCCTCGGTCAGCACGACCGTGGCCCCCGCGTGGAGGTGGCTGTTGAGCACCGACAGGCCGTAGCTGTAGTGCAGCGGCAGGCTCGTGGGCGCGATCTCGCCGGGCATGATCGACAGCGCCGAGGCGATGGCCGCGGCATTGGCCGAGACCGCCTCCCGGGACAGCCGCACCAGCTTGGGGTTGCCCGTCGAGCCCGAGGTGGCCAGGAGCACGGCCAGGTCGGGATGCGGGTCGGGGGCCTGGTCGCGGGCGCCCGGCGGCCCGTCGGGCGCGTGGGTGAACCCCACCAGCGCCGCCGGCCGGAACCGGCTCACCAGGTCGGCCAGGGCCGCGGCCGACAGGTCGGGGTCGAGCAGCGCGATCGGCCTGCCGGTCTGCCAGGCGGCGAGATAGCGCAGCACGGACGCCAGGTTGTTGCGCATGCCGCAGAACAGCGGCCCCGGCCGCAGCCGGGACAGGGCCTCGGCCACGCGGGCGACGCGCCGGGCCAGCTCGTCGCCGGCCAGCCCCTCCGAGTCGCCGGCGACGACGAGCCCGGCCTGCCGGGATGGGAACATCACGACACCAGCCCGCCGTCGACCCCGAGCACCTGGCCGGTGATGTACGACGCGCCGGGCGAGAGCAGGAACGCCACCGCCTGGGCGACGTCGTCGGGCCGGCCGAGCCGCCGCAGCGGGGTCGCCGAGATCGCCGTCTCGCGGTCGTCGGGCCGCAGCGTCTTCAGCATGTCGGTCTCGACGTAGCCGGGGGCCACGGCGTTGACCCTGATGCCCGCCGGGCCCATCTCCCTGGCGGCGGCCAGCGTGAGCCCGATGACGGACGCCTTGGTCGCGGAGTAGGCCGCCTGGTTGGCGCCGCCCGCGCGGCCCATGAGCGAGGAGACCAGCACGACGGCGGGGCCCTGCCCGCGCAGCAGCAGCCGGAACGCCAGTTGCAGCGTGTGGGCCGGGGCCAGGGCGTTGGTGCGGTAGAGCTCGTCGAGGGTTTCGGCGCGGGTCATGGCCAGCGGGCCGGAGGCGTAGACGCCGGCGTTGACCACCAGGGCGTCGAGCCGCCCGTGGCGCCGGGTGATCTCGCGCATGTGGCCGGCGACCGCGGCCCGGTCGGCCACGTCGCCGTGGACGGACCACGTCTGGCCGCCGGTCGCCGCGGCCACCTCGGAGGCGGCCTTCTCGGCCCGCTCGGCGTCGCGGCCGTGGAGGACGACGGTGTGGCCCGTGGCGGCCAGGGTGGTGGCGATGGCGCGGCCGATGCCCCTCGTCGACCCCGTGACCAGGGCGACGCGGGCCTCAGACCGCGGCTGCGCCGATTCCATGCTTCTCCAGCAGCTCGCCCGCCTTGGCGAACGAGCTCATGTCGATCATGTCGTCGGTGTCGATCATGATGGAGAACTCGTCCTCCATCGCCGCGATCAACGCCATGTGGGCCAGGGAGTCCCACTGGGGGATGCCGCGGTATTCGAGGCGGTCGACGTGTGCGTCGGCCGGCAGGTTGAGCGCCGTGCGGAAGACGGCCCGCAGGCGGTCGAGATGACTCATAATGTCTCACTCTCTGTCCTCAAGCCACGACGCAGTGTAGCGGGGATTGCGGTGGCAGGAGAAACCAAACCCCCGACGTGAGTAATGGAAGCGTATAACGGCGCGTGCCCCTCGTTCGGGGCTGGGAATGTCCCAAGGGGCGCGCCAACCGCTACAGGGGGAATGATGGACGAATCCAATCACTGGTACGGGCACTCGCGCATTCTGGGCAGGTACTGCGAGCTGCCGGACGAGACGCCGAAGCGAATCCAGGGCTTCCTCCAACACGGATGGAACTATCTCCACGGATTTCCCCCGAACGACCACTGGTGCAGTCCCGGATATCCCCGTTTCATCTGGTCTGACGTGCTTCGTCGTCGGGGCTGGTCCATGGGCAGACGCGGCCACTACCTCATCGGCGCGCCCTGGATCTACCTGCTTCACCTGGAGCCTGAGCTCGGCGTGGTCTCCGAACGGAAGGGTACGATCTGGTATCCCTTTCATGGCTGGGAAAAGTCCTCCGTGACGGGAGACCATGCCCTCCTTGCCGACGAAATCCGAAATGTCGAGACCGGACCGGTAACCGTCTGCCTTTACTGGCTGGAATATGCGAATCCGGACATTCGGCGGACGTACGAATCGAGGGGATTCAAGGTCATCTGTCACGGCGAGCGCGGCTCCCGGTGGGAGAGCAAGGGGCGCGACTTCCTGCGCCGGCAGCTGATCCAGTTGCGGCGCCACCGCAGGGTGGCCTCCAACCGGCTCGGCAGCGCGCTGTTCTACGGCGCCTCCGTCGGCTGCGAGGTCGCCGTGTACGGAGACCCGATGCAGTACGAGGACGAGCGCCCCGAGTACGGCGGCACGGCGCGCCGCATGCGGCTCTGGCCCGAGCTGCACGGCACGCACGTCGATCCCGAGCTGGCCGCCGAGGTGGCGCGGCAGGAGCTGGGATTCGAATATCAGGCGACACCGGAGGAGCTACGGCGAATGTTCGGATGGAAGCGGGTGCCCGGGGGAGCGCCGGCAGGAGGAGGCGCGGCGGCAGCCGGACGTCCCGGGCCCTGGGTGCAGGCGACCGCCTCCGGGCGGACGCTCCACGGGGTGATGTCATGAGCGAGCGCGTGAGCGAGGCGCCCGCGAACGTGCGCCTGATCGGCGGCGAGATGCTGCTGTGGTCGGACCTGTCCAACATGGCCGGCGTCACCGACTGGCGCGGCGCGGCCCTGGAGCTGGTCACCCGCGTGATCCCGGCGACCGGGCGGGTGCTGCTGGTCGGGCCGCACCCGCAGGTGCTGGTCGACGACGTGGTGGACCGGGCCGGCGAGACGGCCGTGCTGCTGCGGTCCTACCCCGACGCCTGCGCCCTCGGCGAACGGCACCCGCGGCTCGCCGTCCACTGCGGGCGGCTCGACCTGTTCGACGCGGACGAGCCGTACGAGCTGGTGCTGGCGCTCGACGGGCTGCTGCGCACGCACTCGGCCGAGGCGCCGGCGGCGGCGTGGATCGAGTCGCTGCACGCGCTGTCGGCCCTCGTCGCGCCCGGCGGGCGGCTGGTGCTGGGCGTGCGCAACGACCTGGGCGTCGACCGGTTCATCGAGGCCAGGCCCGCCGACCGGGAGGGCGGCGACGACAAGTGGGCCCCGCACGGGTTCGACCCGAGCCACCCGAGCGGGCCGGGCGCCCTCGACGGCGCTCTTGAGGGGGCGGGGCTGAGCGTCGAGCGCTGCTACGCGGCCTATCCGGGGCGGCAGGCCCCCCGGGCGTTGCTGGCTCGCGAGGCGCTCGCCTTCGACCTGCCGGAGGCGATCACGTTCCCGCTGAGCGCCAAGGGCGGCGACCGCATGCTGGTGGCCGACCCGCTGCGACTGACCCGGCTGGTGTTCCGTCACCGGCTGGGGGAGGAGCTGGCCCCGCTGTGGCTCGCCGTCGCCACCCGGCCGCCGTCCGCCCCGCACCTGCCAGGCACGGAAGGCACAGAAGGAACGGCTGGTGCGGAAGGGGCGGAGGGTGCGGTCGAGCTGCCGCTCGGCCTGATCGAGGAGGGGGCCGTCGTCCACGAGCTGACCAGGGGCGGCATGCGGCGGTTGCCCGACGGCGCCGAGCGTCCGGTCCCGGCCGGCCGGGTGGTCGAGGAGATCCTGGTCGAGGCGTGCGCCCGCGAGGACACCAAGGCCGTGCGCGAGCTGCTGTCGGCGCTGGCCGACTGGCTGGAGGCCGACGGCGGCCCGTGCGTGACCGCCGACGGCCTGGTCCACGACGGCGAGCGGTTCGCCGCCATCGTGCAGACCGCCGCGCCGGCCGTGCCGCCCGAGCCGCGCGTGGTGTTGTGCAGGGTCCTGTGGCGGTTCGCCGTACGGCTGCTCGCGGCGGGCCACCACCACCCGTGGCCGTGGCCGCTGGAGGCCGACCAGCTCACGCTGACCCTCTGCGGCATGGCCGGACGTCCCTGCGACCAGGGCGACCTCGACCTGGCCCGCAAGTTCGACGCCGAGCTGGGCCACCCGGCCGAGCACGCCGACCCGCCCACCTACCGTGACCTGCTCGGCGCCCGTGACCGCCTGGCCGACCAGCTCACCGCCGCCCTGGCCAGGGTCTCCCGGCTGGAGACCAAGCTCTCCTACCGCGAGCGCGAGCTGGTGAGGGCCAGGTCCAAGCTGAGAAGGACCCAGCGCAAGGCCGCCGCCCACCGGCGCACGCTCGGGTACCGCCTCTCCCGCCGTCTGGCCCGCCCGCGCAAGGTCGCCCGCCGGGTCTTCCGACTGCTGTCCGGCTGACGAGCCGACGACAACGCTGAGGAGTGCATGTGCCGGTTCTTTCGGTGATCGTCCCGTTCCACAACGTCGAGAAGTACATCGGTCCCTGCCTGGACTCCATCTCCGGTCAGACGATGTCCGACCTGGAGGTCATCTGCGTCGACGACGGCAGCCGCGACGACGGTTGCGCCGAGGTCGAGTCCAGGCAGGCGGCCGATCCCCGGATCCGTCTCATCAGGCAGCCCAACCAGGGCGTCGGACGGGCCCGCAACGTCGGCCTGACCCAGGCCACCGGCCGCTACCTGGCCTTCGTCGACGGCGACGACACCGTGCCGCGGGAGGCGTTCAAGCGGCTGGTGTCCTCGCTGGAGTCCACGGGCTCCGACCTGGCCTGCGGGAACGTCATGCGGCTCTACCGCAACCTGCTCATCCCCTCCTGGGCCCATCGGGAGGCGTTCGCGACGCCGATGAGGCGTACCCACATCACCCGCCACCCGCTGCTGATCCGCGACCGCATGTTGTGGAACAAGGTCTACCGCCGGTCCTTCTGGGACCGGCTGGGCCTGAGCTTCCCCGAGCGCATGTACGAGGACCAGCCCGTCGCCATGGCCGCCCACGTGGGCGCCCGGTCGGTGGACGTGCTGTCCAAGGTCGTCTACCACTGGCGGCAGCGCGACGAGCCCGGCTCCTCGATCACCCAGCGCCGCCTGGAGCCGGGCAACCTGCGCGACCGGCTGCTGTCGGTGCTCCAGACCGCCGACCTGCTGGCCCGCGACGCGCCGGGGCTCAAACCCGACTTCGACCGCGACACGCTCGACATCGACATGACGGTGGCGGTCGAGGCGGCCGCCACGACCGGGGTGCGGCCCGAGCTGCTCGACCTGATGGTCCGCTACCTCGACGGCGTGTCCCGCGAGTCCTGGCTGAGCCTCCCGTTCGAGCACCGGATCCAGGTGCACCTGCTGCACCGGCGGCGGCTGCAGGAGCTGGCCGGGGTGCACGAGCAGGCCCGCGAGGGCCGGCTGCAGCCCCGCGTCAGACCGGCGGGCCTGCTGCGCAGGCGCTGGTACGGCCGCCACCCGGCGATCCCGGCGCACCTGTCGGAGGTCTCCGAGGAGCTGACCCTGACCGCCCGCCTGGTGTCGCTGGAGTGGCGCGACGGCGTGCTGACCGGCGCGGGCCGGGCCGCGCTGGGCCGCTTCGACGCCGGCGCGCTGCGCCGGGTGCGCCTGCGCGCCTGGCTGGCCGAACGCGCGACCGGCGAGATCATCCGCCTGTCGGACGAGGTGAGCGCCCCCGTCTGGGAGACCGTCGAGCTGGCGGAGGGCGTCGCGGCGCCCGAGCACGCCTTCCCGTTCGCCTTCGCGGTCGATCCCGCGGTGTTCACGCCCGCCCAGCTCGCCCGGCGCGGCCACTGGGACCTGCGCGTGCAGCTCCGGGGCCACGGGCTGAGGCTCGACGCCAGGGTGGCCGGGCCGCGCTGGCTGCCGCCGCAGGTGCCCGCGCCGCGCCGCAGGTCAGGCGTGTGGCTGGTGCCGGCGCGCGGCTCCAAGGGCGGGTGGGGACTGCGGCTGCGCAACGCCCAGGCGCTCATCGGCGAGTGCCACGTGGACGACGGCGACCTGGTGTTCTCGGGCCGGATCAACGACCTCGGCGACGGGGAGCCGGTGGTGCGGCTGCGGCGCAAGAGCGACGGCGAGGAGATGTACTTCCCCGTCGCGCTGGCCGGCCAGGACTTCTCCGCACGCGTGCCGCTGGCCGGCATCGACGAGTGCGTCGGCCGCGAGTCGTGGTGGGAGGTGGTCATCGACCAGGGCCGGCCCATCCGCCCGCTCGTCCGGCGGGCCGAGCGCCAGGTCGCCACCGTGGACGACCGGCGCTTCCTCATCGACCGCAGCGAGGACGGCTGCCTGCTGCTGGCCGAGCGCTGAGGGCCGGGCTCCTCAGGCGAGGATCGCGGTGAGGGTCTCGACGACGAGGTCCTGCTCGCCGTCGGTCAGGTCGGCGAACAACGGCAGCGACAGCTCCTCGGCGTAGTACGCCTCCGCGCGCGGGCACAGCCCACGCCGGTAGCCGAGGTCCTCGAACACCGGGTGCCAGTACGCCGGGATGTAGTTGACCTGCACGCCGATGCCCGCGGCCCGCATGCGGTCGTAGACCTCCCGCCGGCGGCCGTCGCGCACCCGGACCGGGTACAGGTGCCAGCTCGGCGTGACGTAGGCCCGCCGGCCGGGCAGCGTGAGGCCGGGCACGTCGCGCAGCAGCGTGTCGTACCGGGCGACCAGCTCGGCGCGGCGGGCGCGGAACCGTTCGAGGCGGCGCAGCTGGCTGACGCCCAGCGCGCAGAGCACGTCGGGCAGCCGGTAGTTGAGGCCGAACTCGTGCACCTCCTGGTGCCAGCCGCCGTGGCCGGGGTCGCGCTGCCCGGCCGGGTCGCGGACCAGGCCGTGGTTGCGGAAGCGGGCGGCCCGCTCGAACCGGCCGGGGTCGGCCACCGCCACCGCGCCGCCCTCGGCGGTCGTCACGGTCTTGGTCGGGAAGAACGAGAACGTCGTCAGGTCGGCCACCGACCCCACCGGCCGGTCCTTGTACGACGCGCCGATCGAGTGGGCCGCGTCGGCCACCAGCACCGCGCCGGCCTGCTCGGCGAGCGTGCGCAGCTCGTCGTAGTCGGCGGGATGGCCCGCGTAGTCGACCCCGGTGACGACCTTCGTGCGGTGGGTGAGCAGCGCGGCGACCGAGTCGGGGTCGATGTTGCCGGTGTCGGCCTGGACGTCGGCGAAGGCCACCCGCGCGCCGCGCAGCACGGCCGTGGCCGCCGTGGCGACGAACGTGAGCGGCGAGGTGATCACCTCGTCACCCTGGCCGACGCCGGCCGCCACGTAGGCGACGTGCAGCGCGGCCGTGCCGGACGTGACCGACACGCAGGGCACGCCGCCGGTCCACCGGGCCAGCTCGTCCTCGAACAGCCTGACCGCGGGGCCCGTGGTCAGCCAGTCGCCGCGCAGCACCTCAGCCACCGCCTCGATGTCGGACTCGATGATGGACTGCCGTCCGTAGGGCAGCATCAGCCGGCCACCATGTCGCGCAGGTCGCGCACGGACAGCCACCGGTCGTTGGTGTCGGAACGGTAGGAGAAGCCCTCGGGCAGCAGCTCGCCGGTCTGCGGCGCCTGGTAGCCCCAGGTCGCGATCGTGGGCTGGACGACGTAGCGGTCGGCCAGGCGGAGGGTGCGGCGGCCGTCGTCGGGGCCGATCATCTCCTCGTGCAGCTTCTCGCCCGGCCTGATGCCGATCTCCTCGACCGGGCTGTCGGGGGCCAGCGCCTCGGCCAGGTCGGTGATGCGCATGCTGGGGATGCGCGGCACGTAGAGCTCGCCGCCCTGCATGAGGTCGAAGGAGTCGACCACGAACCGCACGGCCTGGTCGAGGGTGATCCAGAACCGGGTCATGCGCTTGTCGGTGATCGGCAGGCTGCCGCCCTGCTCGGCCAGGCGCAGGAAGAACGGCACCACCGAGCCCCTGCTGCCCACGACGTTGCCGTAGCGGACGACGGCGAAGCGGGTCTCGTGGGCGGCGGCGTAGTGGTTGGCCGAGACGAACAGCTTGTCGGCGACCAGCTTCGTGGCGCCGTAGAGGTTGATCGGGCTGGACGCCTTGTCGGTGGACAGGGCGACGACCTTGCGCACGCCGCAGTCGATGGCCGCCTCGACCACGTTCTGGGACCCGGCGACGTTGGTGCGGACGTACTCGAACGGGTTGTACTCGGCGGTGTCGACCTGTTTGAGCGCGGCGGCGTGGACGACGTGGTCGACGCCGTGCATGGCGCGGGTGAGGCGGTCGCGGTCGCGTACGTCGCCGATGAACCAGCGCAGGCGGTCGTCGTCGCGGAAGAGCTGCTTGAGCTCGTACTGCTTGAGCTCGTCGCGGGAGAAGACCACCAGGCGGCGCACCCCGAGCGAGTCGAGCGCGTGGCGGATGAACGCCTTCCCGAAGGACCCCGTGCCTCCGGTGATCAGAATGGACGATCCACTGAGAATGCTCACGCGGCCCCCTGAAAATCGCGCTGACGAACTGTGGTCGTTAGAGCTGGCCGGTAGCATAGCGCGACCGGTCAACCACGTATGGTCACACGGGGGAATGTGGTTTTGATGCGTATTGTCGGAATCATCCAGGCTCGGATGGGCTCCACTCGGCTGCCCGGGAAGGTGCTGCGCGACCTCGGGGGGCGTTCCGTCCTGGGCTGGGTCGTGCGCGCCGCGCGCGAGTCGCGGGCGCTCGACGACCTCGTGGTGGCCACGACGACGCAGGCCGCCGACGACGCGGTGGCGGCCGAGTGCGACCGGCTCGGCGTGGCCTGCCATCGCGGCCCCGTCGACGACGTGCTCACCCGGTTCATGGAGGTGCTGGCCGGGCGGGAGGCGGAGGCGGTGATGCGTTTCACCGCCGACTGCCCGCTGCTCGACCCCGTCGTGATCAGGGAGGCGGCGCTGGTCTTCCGCGCCGTCCCGGGCCTCGACTACCTCAGCACGAGCCTGGCCAGGACGCTGCCGCGCGGGCTCGACGTGGAGATCGTCGGCCGGGCGGCCCTGGAGCGCGCCGACGCCGAGGCCACCGGTTTCCACCGCACCCACGTGACCTCCTACGTCTACGCGCACCCGGGCGAGTCGCGGCTGCTCGGCCTCGCCCACCAGCCCGCGGCCGACGACCTGCGGGTCACCCTCGACACCGACGACGACTGGCGGCTCATCGCCCGCGTGGTCGAGGAGCTGGGCGACGCCTGCGTCCCGGTGCGCACGCTGGTGAGCTGGCTGCGGGCCCGGCCCGAGGTCTGCGAACTCAACGCCCACGTGCGCCAGAAGGAGCTGCAGGACGCATGAGCGGGCGGGTGGGCGTGCGCTGCGACGCCGCGGCGGGGAGCGGGGCCGGACATCTGGTGCGGTGCGTGGCGCTGGCCGAGGAGCTGCGCGCGCGGGGCGTCGAGGTGGTCTTCCTCGGCGCGGTCTCCGGTTCGGAATGGGCCATGGACCAGCTCAGGAGCCGCGGGCTGCCGCTGGTGGCCGCCCCCGAGCGGCCCGACCGGCTCGCCGCGCTGGCCTGTGAGCTGCGGCTCGAAGCCATGGTGCTGGACTCGTACGAGCTGCCCGAGGGCACCGGCGGGGCGCTGCGGGCGGTGGGCTTCCCCGTGCTGGCGATCGTCGACGGCGACCCGCTGGGCCAGGAGGCCGACCTCTACCTCGACCAGAACCTCGGCGCCGAGGACCGGCCCTTCCCGCTGCCGCGCGACTCCTGGCGGCTCGCGGGCACCCGGTACGCGCTGCTGCGCGACAGCGTCCGGGGGCGGCGCAGGGTGCGGGAGCCGGGGCCGGTGCCGCGGGTGCTCTGTTTCTTCGGCGGCACCGACAGCGCGGGCGTGGCGCCCGCCTGGGCGGAGGCGCTGGCCTGCACGGGCGTGCCGTTCCAGGCCACGCTGGTCAGCCCGGAGCCGTTCGAGGCGGGCGAGGGCATCACCGTCATCCCGCCTACCGACCGCCTGCCCGAGCTGATGGCCGCCGCCGACCTGGTGGTCACCGCCGCCGGGTCGGCCATCTGGGAGCTGCTGCACCTCGGCGTGCCCACGGCGCTCAGCTGGGTGGCCGACAACCAGCTCGTCGGCTACCGGGCGCTGGTGGGCCGGGGGGTGGCCGCCGGGCTGGGCCGGGTGGCCGACGCCGAGGCCGTCGGCGTGCTCGCCCGCCTGCTCGCCGACCCCGCGCTGCGGGAGGAGCACGGCAGGCGGGGCGGCGGGCTGGTCGACGGCAAGGGCAGGGAACGCGTCGCCGACGCCTTCCTCGACCTGTGGATCAGATGAGGTCCCAGGTCAGCGGCGTGCCGAGGGGCGCGTCGCGGGTGAAGCGGCGGCCGGTCACCTCGTCGATGGCATCGGGGCGCAGGCCGCCGGCGGGGCGGATCGACCGGACGTTCTCCCCGGTCACCGCCTCGCCCGCGCGTACGTCGCGCACCACGTAGAGCGAGCGGCGAAAGCGCAGGCCCTCACGCTCGGACGCGCGCGGCCCGAGCACCGGGCGGCCCAGCGACTGCCACGCGCGCTCGCTCTCCTCCACCAGCGCCGCCAGCTCGGGCGGCTCCAGCGAGAAGGCCGCGTCGACGCCGCCGTCGGCCCGCGACAGCGTCACGTGCTTCTCGATCAGGCACGCGCCCAGCGCGACCGCCGCCAGCGCGGCCCCGATGCCGGGGGTGTGGTCGGAGACGCCGACCTCGGCGCCGGTGAGCGCGGCCAGCAACGGCAGCGAGCGCAGGTTGCTCTCGGCGGGGGAGGCGGGGTAGGAGGCGGTGCAGGACAGCACGGCGAGCTGCGTGCAGCCCGCCTCGCGGGCCGCCGTCACCGCCGCCTCGATCTCACCGGCCGTGGCCATGCCGGTGGAGATGATCAGCGGCTTGCCGGTGGAGGCGGCCAGCCTGATCAGCGGCAGGTCGACGATCTCCGACGACGCGATCTTGTACGCCGGCGTGTCGAGCTTCTCCAGCAGCTCCACGGCCGTGGGGTCGAAGGGCGCGGAGAAGGCCAGGAGGCCGTGCTCGCGGGCCCGCTCGAAGATCGGCTCGTGCCACTCCCACGGCGTGTGGGCGCGTTCGAACAGCCGGTAGAGGTTCTCGCCGCCCCACAACTCGTGCCCGTCGCCCACGCGGAAGGCGGGGCCGTCGGCGTCGACGGTGATCGTGTCGGGCCGGTAGGTCTGCAGCTTCAGCGCGTGCGCCCCGCCGGCCGCCGCCGCGTCGACGATGGCGAGGGCCCGTTCCAGGCTGCCGTTGTGGTTGCCGGACATCTCGGCGATCACGAACGGCGGCCGGTCGGCCCCGATCGCCCGCCCTCCGATGGACATCATCCCTGTTCCTCCTTGGTCAGCTGGACGGCGACGACCTCGCGCGGCACCCCGTCGACCGGCATCCGGTAGGTCGCGACCTCGGCGAACCCGAAGCGCCTGTGCAGCCGCCGTACCGGCTCGTTGTCGGCCAGCACCTCGCCGCGCAGGGTCGTCAGCCCGAGCGGGCCGAACGCGTGGTCGATGGCGGCCCGCTCCAGGCCCACCCACGCCCTCAGCACCGCGCCGGACCGTTCGAGGCCGTCGAGGTCGAGGTAGAAGCCCCAGTAGGCGCTGTCGCCGCCGAGCTCCGAGTACGTCACCACCCCGGCGCGGGCCCCGGCGTGGTCGTAGATCAGCACCTGCCTGGTCGCGTCCGCGCGGACGGCGGACCACCAGCGGGCGTGCTCGTCCTCGGAGATCTCGTGGCCGGTGAAGCTGGCGGCGCGCACTTTCGGATGGTTGCGCCAGTGGCGCATAACGGGCAGATCATCGTCCCGGACGCGTCTCAGCACCGCTCCCCCTACCATTCGTGCTCGACTCATTGCACAACGTAGCGGATTCCGTCCCGGGTAAAGAGCTCATCAGGGACGGGCATCGAACGCGGAACAGGCGAGGCGGCCACGGCATGCTGCCCTCGACCGCCTTCCACGAAAGCCAAGGAGCGTCATGATCCCCCTGCTCAGTGTCGTCGTACCGGTCCACAACGTGGAGCCGTACCTGACGGAGTGCCTGAAATCGCTGGCCGCCCAGACCATGGAGGACTTCGAGGTCATCATGGTCGACGACGGCTCGATCGACGGCAGCCGGCGGCTGGCCGACGACTTCGTGGCCCGAGATCCCCGCTTCACGCTGGTCGAGCAGCAGAACATGGGGCCGGGGCCGGCCCGCAACGAGGGCGTCAGGCGGGCCAGGGGCACCTATCTGGCCTTCGCCGACAGCGACGACGTCGTGCCGCCGCACGCGTACGAGGTGCTGCTCGCCAAGCTCGGGGAGACCGGCTCCGACCTGGCGTGCGGCGCGGTCAGGCGCATGGTGGACGGCGTGCTGGAGGAGTCGATCCTGCACGAGCGCGTCTTTCGGAGGCCCGTGCTGTGCACCCACATCACCGACAAGAAGGTGCTGGTCAGGGACCGTACGGTGTGGAACAAGGTCTACCGGGCCGACTTCTGGCGGCGGCACGGGCTGCGCTTCCCCGTCGGCATCTACGAGGACGTGCCGGTCGCCATGCAGGCCCACGTCCTGGCCACCAGCGTCGACATGGTGGACGACGTCGTCTACCACTGGCGGCGGCGCGACGAGGGGGAGACCTCGATCACGCAACGCCGCTCGCAGCTGCCCAACCTGCACGAGCGCCTGGCCGCCATCCGCGCGGTGCGCGCGTTCCTGGACGACGGCGCGCCGGAGCTGCTGCCCGAGTTCGACGCCCTGGTGCTGGAGAAGGACATCGTCTTCCTGTTCCAGGCGCTGGAGTCGGCGCGGGAGGCGGGCGAGGACCTGCTGCCGCTGCTGGGGCTGGCCGACGCCTGGCTGGACGAGCTGAGCCCGCGCGCGCTGGCCGGCGCGCCCTCGCTGCGCCGCCTGGAGCTGCACCTGGTCAGGCGCGGCATGATCGACGAGCTGCGCGCGGTGCGCGACTTCCGCCGCAGCCGCGTGGACGGCACCCGGGTGCGCCCCCGCGGCTTCCGCACCGTCAACTGGTACGGCGACTACCCCTACTTCCGGCGGCGACGGCGGCTCGGCATCCCCGACGAGGTCTACGACGCCCGCGACGAGCTCAAGCTGATCGCCAGGGTGGACGACTGCTCCTGGACGGGCGCCGGGTTCCGCCTGCGCGGCGAGGTGGCCATCCACCGGGTCGAGCGCAAGGTGGGCAAGGTGAACGTGTGGCTGAGCGACGGCCGCCGCCGGGTGCCCCTGGAGGTCCGGCGCGCCGGCCGGTACGGCGTGGTGGCCGACATCGACCCCAGGGCGCTCG
Organism: Nonomuraea sp. NPDC005730; assembly: GCF_040630865.1. Classification (NCBI taxonomy): domain Bacteria; kingdom Bacillati; phylum Actinomycetota; class Actinomycetes; order Streptosporangiales; family Streptosporangiaceae; genus Nonomuraea; species Nonomuraea sp. NPDC005730. Next base: position 234,001 of record NZ_JBEXYK010000005.1, on the reverse strand, counting down.
AAGGCGGCGGCCCGACCTGGCGGCTCCTGGTCAAGGCCGAGACCCGCGGGCTCGTGCTCAAGGGCTCGTTCAGGGACGGAGACGCGCACGGTGCGTGGCGGTTTTCCCTGCAGGGTTGGTCAAGAAGCGGCATGGACATGCCCCAGTAGTTCCAGACAGTAATCGTCAGACGGCGGTCCGTAGCCATGCTGGGATCCATGAGGACCTATTCGCTGGATGACGTCTACGAGACACGCAAGCGGAGAGACTCCTGGTGGACCGTGTATTTCGTGGATCCGGTCGCCTGCCGGGTCGCCCTTCCCGTCGCCAACCACACCCGGATCACGCCCAATGGGCTCACGGTGTTCTCGCTGGTCCTCGGCATGGTGTCAGCGGCCTGCTTCGCGCTGGACCAGCTCGTCGCCGGCGCCCTGATGTTCTACCTGAGCTTCACCATCGACTGCGTGGACGGCAAGATAGCCCGGCTCAAGGGCACGGGGACGCCCTTCGGCCTCTGGCTGGACTACGTGGGGGACCGGGTCAGGGTCGTCCTGTGTGCCGGAGGGCTGGCGTACGGGCAGTACGTCCTGACGGACGATGTCCGCTACGTGGTGCTCGGCGCGGCGGTGGCCGTGCTGGACCTGTTCAGGTACGTCAACGCTCCGCAGATGAAGCGGGTGCGCGAGGCGGTCAGGGAGGAGCGGGGCGAGCCGGAGCTGCCCGGCGAGGACACCGTCCCGCTGGAGTGTGCGCCCGCGGACCTCGACCTGCACCTGCTCGTGGAGCGCGATCCGCGCCCCGGTGGCCGCAGGCGGCGGCTGCCTTCCTTCTTCAGGCGCCTCAACAGGTTCCTGGCCAGGCACCGGGTGCGTTCGCACCTGATCAGCGGCATCGAGTTCCATGCCGCGGTCTTCGTGGTGGCGCCGCTCGCGGGGGCGTGGGCGCTGATGCCGCTCGCCATGGCCGCCGGCGTCCTGCTCCTCGCCAACGAGATCTTCCTTGTCTACCGGATGTGGCTCTTCACGCGCAGGCACAGCGTGCCCTCCCAGGAGAGCCGAGAGCACGTTCTCGTCTAAGTTTTCGGGGGTTAGTACGAAATGTCCGACCGGCCAGTCTTCGTCATTGGATGCCCGCGGTCCGGCACCACGATGCTCCAGCTCATGCTCCACTCGCACCCGCGCATGGCGGTGCCGCCGGAGACGCGCTTCCTCGTTCCCGCTTATTACCGGCGCCGCACATGGGGTGACCTGCGGGTCCCCCAGCGGCGCAAGGCACTGGCGCAGTGGATCGCGACCGACCGCAGCACGAAGTTCCGCGAGCTCAAGATCGACAAGGACGAGTTCATCCGGCAGGCCGTGGAGGGGCCGGGCTCGCTCGGCTCGGTCATCGGCACCGCCTTCCGCATGTACGCCGACCGCTTCGACAAGGCCCGCTGGGGCGACAAGAGGCCCAGCTACGTCAAGCAGACCGACCTGCTGCTGCGCCTCTTCCCCGACGCCCAGTTCATCCACCTGATCAGGGACGGCCGCGACTGCGTGGCCTCGCTGAAGGAGATGCCCTGGTACACGCTGGACTCCTTCCACGCGATCTCCACCTGGGCCGAGGCCATCGACGCCGGCGAGCGGCTGCGGCGCACGCTGCCCGACGACACCTACTACGAGCTGCGCTACGAAGACCTCACCGACGACCCGATGACCGAGATGAAGAAGCTCTGCCACTTCCTGGAGGAGGACTTCGCGCCGTCGATGATCTCCCCCCGTGAGGCCGCCGTCCAGGCCGTCCCGCAGCACAAGGTCTGGCACAGCAACACCCATCGCGAGGTCACCCGCAGCCGGGTCGGGAGCTGGGCCAACCGCCTGGACGACTGGGAGATCGCGCTCTGCGAGCACGTCCTCGGCGAGCGGCTCCAGGCCAACGGGTACGAGCTGACCGGCGCGCCCAGGCCGGCCAAGGAGCACGTGACGGCCTGCCAGAAGACCATGCAGAAGCGCAAGGCCAGCCGGTCGCGCAAGGCCATGCGCGACCGCTTCAACCGGCTGCGCGAGCCCAGCCCGGTCGGCGCGCTGCTCACCTCCACGCAGAAGTCGCTGGCCGGCATCCCGCAGCAGCGTCCCGAGGTGACCGTCTAGCGCTCGATGTGCGCGAACAGCCGCTCCCAGCGGTCCAGCACGTGGTCGAGGCGGAACGCCTCGGCCCGTGCCCGGGCGGCGGCCCCCAGCCGCCGCCGCTCCGGCGCCGACCCCATCAGCGCGGCCAGCTCGGCGGCGAACGCGTCCACGTCCCCCGGCGGCACCCGTACCGGGCCCGCCGAGCGCACGCCGCCCGACACGTCGAAGGCCACCGACGGCACCCCGTGGGCGCATGCCTCCAGCAGTACGACCGGCAGGCCCTCGTGCTCGCTGGTCAGCGCCACCAGCGAGGCGTTCAGGTACTCCTCGCGCATCCGATGGGCGGGCACCAGACCGCGGAGGACCACCCGGTCCGCGACGCCCTCCCGGGCCGCGTGCGCCCGCAGCCGCTCGCGTTCCGCGCCGTCGCCGATCAGGTGCAACTCCCAGGACGGCGGCGGCTCGGCGCGGGCGAAGGCGCTGATCAGCCGGTCGAACCGCTTGACGCCCTCCAGCCGCCCCACGCCCAGCACCCGCGGCACGTCCAGCGCCGACGTCTCCTGCGGCCAGGCGCCCAGCGGGTTGGGCAGCGTCCAGGCGTTGGGCAGCAGGGCGTGCTCGGAGAAGGCCCAGGCGTCGTCCTCGCTGAGGAAGAGCGCCTGGTCGAGGTCGGGGTAGTGCTTCTTGATCGAGGCCAGGTGCCAGCAGTCGCGGGCGTGGTCGTAGGAGCCGTGGTACTGCCCGATCGAGCGGAACCCGGCGGGCAGCAGCCCTGACAGCCTGGCCACCACCGACGGGGACGTCAGCACCGCGTACCCGGGGCGGACGCCGCGCAGCAGTTCCCTCACCCTGCGGTCGGCCAGGCGCCTGGCCAGCGGGCCCGCCGCGCCGAGCGGGCCGCCCACGACGTGCTGCCGGTAACGCGGCCGGTCCACGTAGCGGAAGGGCGCGGCGGCGCGGTGCAGGCCGACGACGTGCACCTCGTGGCCGCGTCCGGCCAGGCCCTGGGCCAGGGTGTGGGTGACCTGCTGGACGCCGCCGAGCGTGTCGGCGTCCAGGCAGGCGAAGACGACGGTCATCGCGTGCGCCCCTCGAAGAAGTCGTCCACGATGCGGGCGGAGGCGTCCCCGTGCTCGTCGGCGCACCACAGGGCGCGGAAGGCGGCGTACTTGGCGGCGAAGGCGGCGTGCACCTCGGGCAGGTTCCGCAGCACGTCCACCAGTTCCGCCGTGGTCGTCACGCACGGGCCAGGGGCGATGGCGGGCAGGTCGTGGTAGACGCCGCGCTCGGAGAGCCGGTAGTCGTCCCAGTCGTCGATGAGGAACACCATCGGCCGGCCGGTCAGGGCGTAGTCGCACATCACGGAGGAGTAGTCGGTCAGCAGCGCGTCGGAGGCCAGCATCAGGTCGTTGATCTCCGGATAGGACGCGGCCGGCCGCACGAAGTGCCTGAGCCGCTCGGGCGGGTCGTACTTCTCGACCGGATGCGTACGCAGCACCACCACCCACTCGCCGGCCAGCTCCTCGGCCATGAGGTCCAGGTCGGCGCGTACCGAGCGGCCGCTCATCCTGTCCCGGTCGCGGTAGGTGGGCGCGTAGAGCAGGACCTTGTGTCCCGGCGGGATCTCCAGCCGGGCCCGCACGTCGCCGGCCGCCTGCGCCCGCACCAGCGCGTCGCAGCGCGGCGTGCCGCACCGGTAGACCTTGCCGTCGTAGCCGTTGGAGGGCAGGAACACCCGCGAGAACTCCGCGCTCGGCGAGACCAGCGCGTCCCACCGGGCGACGGCGGCCCGCCACTGCTCGCGCGGCCGGTCGAAGTCGCCGCGCAGGTCGGGGGCGTCGAAGCCGATCGACTTGATGCCCTGCCCGTGCCAGGTCTGCAGGTAGCGGGTGCCGGGCGGCTTCGGATAGTCCAGCGGGAAGCCGTGGCTGTCCACCCAGATCCCGGCGCGGGCCATCGTCCACAGATAGCGCCAGCTTCCCCGGCGGACCAGCCGCACGTCGGCGGGGAAGTTCTTGCGGCCCTTGGCGACCGACCAGACCGCCTCGATCGGCAGGCCGCGCCGCCGCACCTCCTCGTAGATGGCGCGGGGGCTGCCGTTGTATCCCTTGCCGACGTCCGACTCGAACAGGGCGAGGTCGTCGCGTCGCGGCACCACCCTGATCAGCAGTTTGTACGCGCGCAGCTTGGCGCCCGGCGTGTTGAGCTTCCTGAGCAGCAGCCGCCGCGCCCGCCGCAGCGCCGAGCGGGTCCGCGAGTGCGTGCGCACGCACAGGTAGGCGGCGTAGCCCTCGGCCTTGACCGTGCAGCCGGGCAGCTCGATCGGCTCCAGGTTGGGGTCCACGATCAGCCGGTCGGTGGTGACGTGGCCGTCGGAGCGGCGTCGGAATCCGATGCGCGGGTCGCTCCTGCCGCAGGGTGCGAAGACGACCTCGCTGACGTAGCCGCCGTCGCCCGAGGGGACCGGCTGGATCGGCACCCGTTCCCGGCCCGCCTCCAGGAAGGCGTCCCACTCGGCCGGCAGCACGCCGAACGGGTCGTAGGTGCGCACGGTCATCCGCACCCGCTCGCCGTTCGTGGCCAGGCCGGTCACCTCGTGCCGCAGCCGGGAGTCGGTGTAGGGCAGCTCGGCCAGGCGCAGCGCGGTGATGTCCAGCCCCGGCGCGGCCGTCGTGCCCCAGTACGTACGCCCGTCCACCTGGACGGCCGCCCGCGGCGCGGCCCGGGGGCCGGTCAGCGAGCCGGCCGCCACGCGCAGGTCCTCGATCCGGTCGTCCAGGATGAGCCGGCAGCAGACCCGGTCCATCGGCTCGATCCGGTCGAACACCTCGCCGGGGATCTCCTCCAGGTACGGCCGCACGACCGAGGCGAACTCCTTGACCCACACCAGGTCGCGAGCGGGCAGCGGGTTGAGGTAGACCCGCAGGTCCTGGCGCAGGAACCGGTACTGCCGGTGCGGCACCAGGTCCTGCGCGCCGTAGCCGCGCAGGATGTCGTCGCTCAGCCGGGCCGCGACCACCCGCTGCCGCACGTTGTCCATCTCGTCGATGCTCAGGGAGATGGACTCGTTCGAGCTCGCCCGGTGCCAGTGGTAGACCACCCACGGCACGATCGCGAACCGGCGGGCCAGCGCGTACAGCTCGGTGGCGAAGACGTGGTCCTCGTAGTGGATGTCCTCGGGGAAGCGCAGCACGTTGTCGCGCAGCCAGGCGACGTTGTAGAGCTTGTTGGTGCTGAAGGAGTCGAGGAAGAGCTCGGGCTCCGCGCGGATGCCCTCGACCACCCGCCGCCGGGCGAACAACGACGGGTAGTACGGGCGCAGCCGTCCGTCCCGCTCGAACAGCCGGGAGATCTGCCCCGACACGAAGTCGGCGCCGGTGCGCTCGATCTCGGTGAGCAGGCTCTTGCACGCGTGCCTGGGCAGCTCGTCGTCGCTGTCGAGGAACATGGCGTACGGCGCCCTGGCCGCGTCGATGCCGTCGTTGCGCGGGGCGCCGCAGCCGCCGCTGTTGCTCTCCCTGCGCAGGTAGCGCACCCGCGGGTCCTCGGCCATGAGCCGCGCGGCCACCTCGGGCGTGCCGTCCGTGCTCGCGTCGTCGGAGATGATCACTTCCAGGTCGCGCAACGTCTGCCGCAGCACCGAACGCACGGCCCTGGGCAGGCGGGCCGCGTCGTTGTACGAGATCACGACGACGCTGCAGTCCGGCATGCCCATGTCCCCCCAGAAATGACCTGCGGGAATGGCACTTCCCCCTGGCGGCGGGAACTGACCGGACTTTATGTGGTTTTTGCTGAAAATCAGCGCATAAGACGACGAATCACCCAGATGAGGACCATGAGCGCCAGGAGGCCGCCCGCGATCGGCGCGAGCCGCTTGAGCAGCGGCTGCCCGGCGATCTCCATCAGGTCGAGCGCCTCCTCGTCGGGCGTGCGCGAGGTCCGCAGCGTGCCCGCCGGCCGCACGTCCGGCTCGGGGACGGGCACCGCGCTCAGGTGCCGCTCTTCCTCCTGCGGCTGCTGCTCCTGGGATGCGACCGGCTCCACCATCGGCTCGGAGAGCAGCTGGGCGAGGTTGCCGGCGAACCTGTCGATCAGCTTGGCCCCGACCTCGGCCATGACCCCGCGCCCGAACTGCGCCGGCCGCCCGGTCACGTTGAACGTCGTCTCCACCGCCACCGACGTGCCCTCCTCGGCCGGCGCCATGCGCGCCCTGACCGTGGCCGAGGCCGTGCCGGAGCCCCTGGCCTCCTTGCCCGACGCCTGGATGGTGAGCGTGTGGGCGTCTTTGTCGACGTCCTCGAACCTGGCCGAGCCCCGGTAGGTGACGGTGATCGGGCCGACCTTGACCTTCATCCGGCCGGTGAACTCGTCGCCCTCGAAGATGTCGAGCGTCGCCCCGGGCAGGCACGGCGCGACCCGTTCGACGTCGAGCAGCACCGCCCACGCCTGCTCGACCGGAACCGGGACAGTGAACTCGTGCTCGAACCGCATCGCCATCGATCCGCTCCTTCCGAGGTTGGTTGCGACACTACGTCGGGGCGGGGGCGCCCCGGAAGAGGCGCCCCCGCCTCACTCAGGGGGTCCCGGCGGCCGCGCGCACTGCCCGATGGGTCAGCACCCGGGCCAGGTGGCGGCGGTAGTCGGGCTGGGCGTGCAGGTCGGCGGGGGGCGAGGTGCCCTCCGCCGCCTCCTCGCACGCCTGCCGCACCCGGTCGCCGAGCTCGACGCCGCGCAACGCGGTCTCGGTCGCGCGGGCGCGCACCGGGGTCGGGCCCATGTTCGTCAGCGCGACCCTGGCCTCGGCGATCGAGCCGTTGGCGCGCCTGACCGCGGCCGCCACGCCGACGATCGCCCACGACTGCGCGGTCCGGTGGAACTTCTCGTAGTGGAAGCCCCAGCCCTCGCCCAGCTTCGGCACCTTCACGCCGACCAGGATCTCCCCGGCGCGCAGAGACGTCTCCAGGTAGTCGACGAAGAACTCGGCGGCCGGGATCTCCCGTTCGCCCTGCGCCGACGCGGCCACGATCACGCCGTCCAGCGCCAGCACCACGGCCGGCAGGTCACCCGCCGGGTCGGCGTGCGCCAGCGAGCCGCCGAACGTGCCCCGGTGCCTGATCGCGGGGTCGGCGACCCTGGCCGTGGCCAGCGCCACCAGCGGGGCGCCGGCGTTCACCACCGGCGACCGCATGACCTCGTCGTGCGTGGCCAGCGCGCCGATGAAGACGTGGTCGCCCCGGTCGTGCACGCCGTTCAGGCCGGGCAGCCGGCCGATGTCCACCAGCCTGGACGGATACGCCAGCCGCAACCGCAACAACGGGAGCAACGACTGCCCGCCGGCCAGCGCCTTGGCGTCCTCGTCGGCGGCGAGCTCCGCGCAGGCCGCCGAGAGCGAGTCGGGACGCACGTAGTCGAACGGTGCGGGGATCATCGCCGCGCTCCTTCCAGCGCTCGCCAGACACGCTCGGGCGTGCACGGCATCCGGATGTCGCCGACGCCGTAGGGCCGCAGCGCGTCCACGATCGCGTTCACCACCGCCGGGGTGGAGGCGATCGTGCCCGCCTCGCCGACGCCCTTGACGCCCAGCGGGTTGCCGGTCGCGGGGGTCTCGGTACGGTCCGTCGTGAACGTCGGCAGGTCCGCCGCCGACGGCAGCAGGTAGTCGGCCATGGTCGCGGTCAGCAGGTTGCCCTCGGTGTCGTAGACGGCCTCCTCGAACAGCGCCTGCGCCACGCCCTGCGCGATGCCGCCGTGCACCTGGCCCTCGACGATCAGCGGGTTGACCACCTTGCCGACGTCGTCCACGGCCACGTACGAGCGGATCCGGGTCATGCCCGTCTCGGTGTCCACCTCCATCGCGCACAGGTGCGTGCCGTGCGGGAAGGAGTAGTTGTCCGGGTCGAACGTGGCGTCGGAGTCCAGTCGCGCCTCCACGCCGTCGGGCAGGTCGTGCGCCTGGAAGGCGGCGTAGGCCAGCTCCTGGATCGTCCGGCCCGACCCGGTGCCGCGCACCTTGAACACGCCGCCGTCGAACTCCAGGTCGTCCGGCGAGCACTCCAGCATGTGGGCGGCCAGCTTCCTGGCCTTCTCCCTGACCTTCTCGCACGCCCGCAGCACGGCCATGCCGCCCACGACCAGCGAGCGCGAGCCGTAGGTGTCCATGCCCTTGTGCGCGACGGCCGTGTCGCCGTGCAGCACGCGCACGTCCTCGAACGGCACGCCCAGCGCGTCGGCCACGATCTGGCTCCACGCCGTCACGTGCCCCTGGCCGTGCGGGGACGTGCCGGTGATGACCTCGACCTTGCCGGTCGGCAGCATGCGCACCGAGCCGTGCTCCCAGCCGCCCGCCCCGAAGTTCGCCGCCCCGAGCAGCCGCGACGGCGCCAGCCCGCACATCTCCGTGTACGTGCTGACCCCGATCCCGAGCTGCACCGGATCGCCCCGGTCACGACGGTCGGCCTGCTCGGCCCGCAGCTTGTCGTAGCCGAACAGCGACAGCGCCCGCTCCGTGGCCGCCTCGTAGTTGCCCGAGTCGTAGGTCAGCCCCGAGATCGTCGTGTAGGGGAACTCCTCGTGCCTGATCCAGTTGCGCCGGCGCACCTCCAGCGGGTCCAGGCCCAGCTCGGCGGCGAGCTCGTCCATCGTCCGCTCGATGCCGAACGTCGCCTCCGGACGGCCCGCGCCGCGGTAGGCGTCCGTGGGCATCTTGGTGGTGAACACGCCCCTGCAGCCGAACTCGTACGCGTCCATCTTGTAGATCGCGTTGAACATGGACGCCCCGAGCAGCGGCACCCCCGGAGTCACCAGCATCAGGTACGCGCCCATGTCGGCCAGCAGGTCGACCTGCAGGCCCCGGATGCGCCCGTCGGCGTCGGCCGCGAGCCGGATGTGCTGGAGCTGGTCGCGGCCGTGGTGCACGGTCAGGTTGCCCTCGGAGCGGGTCTCCGTCCACTTGACCGGCCGGCCCAGGCGGCGCGCCATCAGCAGGCAGAGCACCTCCTCCGCGGTGACCTGCAACTTCGAGCCGAACCCGCCGCCCACGTCGGGGGCGATCACCCGCAGGTCGTGCTCGGGGATGCCGGTCACCACCGCGAGCATGACGCGCAGGATGTGCGGGATCTGGGTGGAGGTCCACATCGTGAACGAGTCGCCGTCGGTGTCCACCAGCACCGCCCGCGGCTCCATGGCCGTCGGGATGAGCCGCTGCTGCACGTACGTCCGGTCGACGACGACGGCGGCGCCCTCGAACGCCGCGTCGACGTCACCAGAGGTGATCTTCATGGAGAACGCCTGGTTGCCCGCCTCGTGCACCTTCGGGCTGTCCGGCGACAGCGCCTCGGTCATGTCGAGCACCGCGGGCAGCGGCTCGTAGTCGACCTCGATGGCCTCCAGCGCGTCGGCCGCCCGGTACCGGTCGGTCGCGACCACGCAGGCCACGGCCTCGCCGACGTACCGGACCTCCGAGGTGGCCATCGGCGGGTGGTCGGGGATGACGACGTCGTCGGTCACCGGCCACGCGCACGGCAGGCTGCCCTGCTCGGCGGCGAAGTCCTGGCCGCTGAACGCGGCCACCACGCCGGGCAGGCCGCGGGCCGCCGACACGTCCACCCGGGTGATCCGGGCGTGCGCCATCGGGCTGCGCAGGAACATCACGTGCAGCGTGCCGGGCCTGGAGAGGTTGTCCGTCCAGCGCGTACGCCCCGTCAGCAGCCTGGCGTCCTCCTTGCGCCGGCGCGGCCGGCCCACCTCGTGCACGCCGGCCGGCTCGTTGATCTGGCCGCTGTCGGCGATCTGCCCGGCGACGGCCTCGGGGCTCAGCTCGCTCACTGCGTCCTCACCGCCTGCCCCATCTCCTGCGCGCCGCGCTTCACCGCGCACACGATGTTGCAGTAGCCCGTGCAGCGGCACAGGTTGCCCTCCAGCCCGTGCCTGATCGACTCCTCCGACGGCTCCGGGTCCTCCCGGACCAGGTCGATCGCGGCCATGACCATGCCGGGGGTGCAGTAGCCGCACTGCAACGCGTGCTCTTCGTGGAAGGCCCGCTGCATCGGGTGCATCGACCCGTTCGCGCCCAGGCCCTCGACGGTGACGACGTCGCCGCCGTCGGCCTGCACGGCGAGCACGGAGCAGCTCTTCACGCTCTTGCCGTCGAGCAGCACCGTGCACGCGCCGCAGTTGCTGGTGTCGCAGCCGACCGGGGTGCCGGTCCTGCCGAGCCGCTCACGTAGTAGATGGACGAGGAGGAGCCGCGGCTCGACGTCCTCCTCGTACTTGATCCCGTCGACGGTGACGGTGATTCGGGGCATACGTCCTCCCTCAGGAGCAGGGGGAAAGGCGGACACACCCGAAACTACGCCGGTGTTTTTCCCGGTCAAGGGTTACTTGCCGCGGACCACCCGCGCGATGATCGCCACCACCCCCGCGAAGGCCAGCCCCACCACGGTCAGCCCGACCAGGACCAGCGCGTCCCTGAGCTCGCGGGTCACGACGAGGATGCCGAGCACCACGAACAACGTGCCGCTCAGCAGGGCCATCCAGTCGGTCCTGTGCAGGCGCCGGACCCGCTCGACGTCACGCGCCACGCCGCACCTCCATGTCGCCGAGGCCGCCCCGCAGGTTCAGCACGATCGTGAACTCCTCGTCCGCGGACCTGACCTCGGGCTCCAGCACCTTGTCGAACTTGACGTCCACGCCACCCCTGATCGACTGGTCGACCTTGATGTCGCCGACCTTGTTCATCGCGTGCACCTCGACCCTGGCCGTCGGCGGCACGATCACCGTCAGCTCGCCCACGGAGACCCGGGCGTCGAACGTCAGGCTCGTCCCCGGCAGCGCCTTCAGCTCCGTCAGGTCCAGCCGGCCGTCGCCGACGCCCACGTCGTAGACCTTGCCCGCTTCCGAGGGCTTGGTCAGGTACCAGGTGGAGTCGCCGACGTTGCGCGGCAGGCCGCCCAGCATCAGCCCCACGCCGATGAGCAGCGCGACCGTGGTGCCCGCCGCGACGAGGCCGGCGCCGCGGCCCCACCAGGCGGCGAGGAGCAGCCCGGCGCCGATGGTGATGAGCACGGCGCCGCCGACGATGGTCGGGCTGACGCCCGCGGCCGACCTGGCCTGGACCGCCACGACGATCCCTCCCACTATGATCGCGAGCAAGATGGTGATGACCCCGATGAACGACTTGGGGCGTCGTTTCCGGGGGGCCGGGGTGGCGGCCGGACGGCCGTACAGGGCGGGGTCGTAGGGCGACTGGCCGGACCGCCTGGCCGGGTCGAGCGGGCGGTAGGGCCCCTTCGGGGCGAAGGGCTCGCCGTAGCCGCTGTAGTCGATCGCGGTCCTGGGCTGGGGGCGGTAGGCGGACGGCTCCTGCCGCGACGCCGCCTGAGCCTGCGGCCGCGGCTGCTGGGCCTCGACCCGCGTCTTCGGGGCCGCCGCGTCGGGGGTCTCCGCGTCGGGGGTCTCGGTGCCGGGGGTCTGCGCCTGGCGGGTCGCGTCGCGGGGGAGCTGGTGCTCCGCCGTCGCGGCGCCGGCGGCCTCCATCGCCTGTGCGGCCTCGATCTTCGACATCTCGGCCTTGCCGGCCTCCGCCTGCCCCGCTTCGGGGGGCTCGGGCCGGTCCGTACGCGGCGTCTCGGCCTGCCGGCCGGCCGACATCGCCCGCAGCCGCGCGGCCACGGCCTCGGCGTGGGCGGCGGCCGTCGTCCTGGGAGCCGGGGCCGGCGCGGGGGACTCGGGGTGCGCCGTCGCGGTCTCGCCGAGGCCGGACCAGCCGGGTTCGGCGGGACGTACCGGAGGGGTGGACGCGGGCGGCGCGTAGGACGGCGCCGGCGGCTCCGCGTCGGGGGAGCGCCGGCGACCGAGCCGCTCGGGCATCGAGCGGGCCAGGCCCAGCAGGTCGACGCCTCTGGAGTGGGCCGCGAGCAGCGAGACGGCCAGCAGCACGCCGACCACCAGCGTGCCGGTGTCGAGCCAGACGGTCGCGAGGTTGAGCGCGAGACCGAACCCGAGCACCGCGGTCAGCAGCGCCATCACGGCCTCGGCGTCGAAGTCGCGGCGGGTCCACTGCTCGATGATCCCCGGCCCGCCGTTGGGCTCCTTCATCAGCAGGAACGCCGCGATGTACAGGAAGATCCCGATGCCAGAGCCGAGCAGGAGCACGGCGAACGCCGCGCGGAACACCACGGGGTCGATGCCGGTGTGCCGCCCGAGACCGGCGCAGACACCCATGAGGAAGCGCCCCTCGCTGCTGCGGCGCAGCTCCCGGGGCGGGGCGGCGGGTTGCCTGGGCGGAACTTCTGTCATGCAACCATCGTGACCCTTCGGGCGGGGTGCTCGCATCCGGGAGACCCCTGACCCGACCCTGGGGGTTGTTCCCTGATGCTGGAAGTGCCCGCGACATGTGACGATGGCGATGTTATGGCAGACCAGAAGACACTTGCCGAGCCCACCGGCGATCGACCCTATCGCCGGATGCTCCGCCCCATGGATGGCCGCCTGCTGGGCGGCGTGGCCCAGGGGCTGGCGGCGCAGCTCTCCCTCGATCCCGTCGTGATCAGGCTGATGTTCGTGCTGCTCAGCGTCGTGGACGGGGTCGGCGTGGTGGCGTACGCCGTGCTGTGGATGATCACCCCGCGCGAGCCGTACGAGGGCCCGCCGCCGCAGCGCGACTGGAGTCAGCTCGCCGCGTTCAGCGCGATCGGCGTGGCGCTGGCCGCGTTCGGCTGGCTGACCGGGGCCTCGAAGGGTGGCATCGGCATGTTGCCGTTCGCCGTCGGCGGCATCGGCGCGCTCATCCTGTGGCAGCAGGCCGACCCGGAACGCCGCAAGAACTGGGTAAGCGGCGCCACCAAGAGCATCCGGACCAACCGGGTGCGCACCCTGCTCGGCGTGACGCTGGTCGTCATCGGCGCGGTCGGCTTCCTGTACGCGCAGGGCCGGCTGGCCGAGGCCAAACCCGGCCTGATGTTCACCGTCGTCGTGGTCGGCGGCATCGCGGTCATCGCCGCGCCCTGGCTGGCCGGTCTGTGGAAGGAGCTGCAGCTCGAACGGCGCGAGCGCATCCGGCAGGAGGAACGCGCCGAGGTGGCCGCCATGGTGCACGACTCGGTGCTGCACACGCTCACCATCATCCAGCGCGTCGCGCACGACCCCCGCGAGGTCACCAGGCTGGCCCGCGCCCAGGAACGCGAGCTGCGCAACTGGCTCTACCAGCCCGCCCAGGACGCCGACGCCACCGTGGCCGCCGCCGTACGCCGGATCGCGGCCGAGGAGGAGGACTCCCACGGCGTGCCCATCGAGGTCGTCTGCGTCGGCGACATCGACCTCGACCCGCAGGGCAAGCTGGCGGCGATGCTCAAGGCGTCCAGGCAGGCGATGGTCAACGCGGCCAAATATTCTGAGAGTCCGGCCATCTCCGTCTACGCGGAGGTGGAGGGCTTGGAGGTGACCATCTTCGTGAAGGACCGCGGCAAGGGCTTCGACCTTGAGGCGGTGCCCCTCGACAGAATGGGCATCAGGGAGTCCATCATCGGGAGAATGGAACGTCACGGCGGCACGGCCAGGGTCCGCACCGAGCCCGGCGAGGGCACGGAAGTGATGCTGACGATGAAGGTGGACAAGCAATGACACGCGTGTTGATCGTCGACGACCACCGGCTGTTCAGATCCGGCGTACGCGCGGAGCTGGGCGACTCGATCGAGGTCGTGGGCGAGGCGGAGGACGTCGAGACGGCGGTCAAGGCCATCGCCGAGCACCAGCCCGACGTGGTCCTGCTCGATGTGCACATGCCCGGCGGCGGCGGCCAGGAGGTGCTGCGCCGCGTCCTCAGCACGGGCTCGCAGGTCCGCTTCCTCGCGCTGTCGGTCTCCGACGCCGCCGAGGACGTCATCGGCGTCATCAGGGGCGGCGCCCGCGGCTACGTCACCAAGAACATCAGCGGCAAGGAGCTCACCGACGCCATCCGCCGGGTGGCCGACGGCGACGCGGTCTTCTCGCCGCGGCTGGCCGGGTTCGTCCTCGACGCCTTCGCCTCCTCCGAGGCGCCCTCGATCGACCCCGAGCTCGACTCGCTGACCCAGCGCGAGCGCGAGGTGCTGCGCCTGATCGCCCGCGGCTACGCGTACAAGGAGATCGCCAAGGAGCTGTTCATCTCGGTCAAGACCGTGGAGACGCACGTGTCGTCCGTGTTGCGCAAGCTCCAGCTCTCCAACCGGCACGAGCTGTCCCGCTGGGCCACCGCGCGCCGCCTGGTCTGACCCTGCTTTCTGGACCGTTACAAGGTCGTTACGGCGATCCGTAGACGAATCAGGCGTCTCAGTAGTCACACATGGAAGGAGAAGCACATAATCCAGGAGTAACCCCCTTGAATCGCGTCCCCCGGTTGCTTGCCATGGTCGCACTGGTCTCGGCTGCGGCCTGTTCGGCAGAAGGCGTGCCAGCCTCGCAGGCCCCGGCGGTCCGGACGACCGCCTCCGTGGGCCTCGCCGCGGCTGCCCACGTCGCGGCTCCGGCCAAGAAGGTCAAGCTCGACATCGCCGACATCACGCCCATGGCGGAGACGTCGGAGAAAGTCGGCGTCGGTTTCCCGATCATCGTCACGTTCGACCGGGACGTGAAGGACAAGGCCGCCGTGGAGGCGCTGCTGGAGGTCCAGGCCGACAAACCGGTCGAGGGCGCCTGGCGCTGGGTGTCGGCCCGCAAGGTCATCTACCGGACGAAGACGTACTGGAAGCCGCACCAGAAGGTGCTGTTCACCGCGCGCCTCAGCCAGCTCCCCGGCAACAAGGCCGAGGACGTCACCCGCCGCTTCGCCGTCGGCAACGCGAACATCTCGGTCGTCGACACCCGCAGGCACCAGATGAAGGTCTACCGGGACGGCAAGATCGCCAAGAAGATCGCGATCAGCGCCGGCCGGGGCGGCCTCATGCGCAACGGCGTGGACGTCTACCTCACCACCAGCGGCGTGCACCTCACCATGGGCAAGAAGGCCGTCGAGACGATGACGTCGTCCTGGATGGGGGTGACCGACCCGAAGGACCCGCGCTACTACAAGGAGGAGATCCCTTGGGCGGTGCGCATCTCCGACAGCGGCGAGTACGTCCACCAGAGCGCCGGCTACTACCAGTACCTCGGCCGCTCCAACCAGAGCCACGGCTGCGTGCGCGCCACTCCGCAGGGCTCCAAGTGGTTCTACGGCATCGCCCAGCGCGGTGACGTCGTCAAGATCACCGGGACCAAGCGCAAGCTCGACTGGCGCAACGGCTGGAGCTACTGGCAGCTCAACTGGACCCAGTGGAAGCAGGGCAGCGCCCTCAAGCCCTGACCCCGCAACCGCCCGGCAGGGCCGCCACCCAGGCGCCCTGCCCTCGCCCGACCCTCACCGTCGAGGGCCCTGCGCCTCAGGGCCCCGACCTGTGTCAGAGGCCCTGCCGGCTCAGAGCTCCTCACCTGGCATCGGGAGCTGGGCGACGTAGAGCCACGATCCGCCCGCTTTCGTCAGGCGCCCGTCCTCCGGTGAGGGACGGGCGCCCGTTGGCCCCCTGGGGTCAGAGCTTCTCCAGGGGGGCGTACGCCAGCAGCAGCGTCTTCTCCCCGTCGGCGCCGAAGTCGATCTTGACCTTGGTCTTCTCCGCCACCCCGTCCACGGCCACCACCGTGCCGAGGCCCCACTTGTCGTGCGTCACCCGATCGCCGGGCGTCAGCGACAGGACCTGCCGCGATCCGCCGCCGCTCCTGGGCGCCGGCCGCGCAGCCGGCTCCCGCCGCGTCGCCGCGCTCCAGGCCGACTTCTCCGGATCGGTACGCCAGTCGACGAGCTGCCCCGGCACCTCGTTGACGAACCGCGAGGCCGGGTTGAACGACGGCGACCCCCACGAGCTGCGCACCGCCGCCCGCGTGAGGTAGAGCCGCTTCTGCGCCCGGGTGATGCCGACGTAGGCCAGCCGCCGCTCCTCCTCCAGCTCCTTCGGCTCGCCCAGCGACCGGACGTGCGGGAACACGCCGTCCTCCATCGCGGTCAGGAAGACGACCGGGAACTCCAGCCCCTTGGCCGTGTGCAGCGTCATCAGCGTGACGACCCCCTGCCCGCCGTCGGCGTCGGGGATCTGGTCGGCGTCGGCGACCAGCGACACCTGCTCCAGGAACTCCACCAGCGTGCCCTCGGGGTTGGCCTCCTCGAACTCCGAGGCCACCGAGATCAGCTCGTTGAGGTTCTCCAGGCGGGACTCGTCCTGGGGGTCTTCGGAGGCCTCAAGCTCGGCGCGGTAGCCGGTGGCCACCAGGATCTCCTCGGCCAGCGTCGACGGCGGCACGCCCTCGGCCTTGGCGATCAGCTCCTCGAGCATCGCCACGAACTCGCGCACCGCGTTGAGCGAGCGCGTCGCCATGCCGTACGCCTCGTCGGCCCGGCGCAGCGCGTCCCAGAACGAGATGCGCTCGCGCGAGGACAGCGCCTCGATCATGGCCTCGGCCCGCTCGCCGATGCCGCGCTTGGGCACGTTGAGAATGCGCCGCATCGACACGACGTCGGCCGGGTTGGCCAGCACCCGCAGGTAGGCCAGCAGGTCTTTGACCTCCTTGCGCTCGTAGAAGCGCACGCCCCCGACCACCTTGTACGGCAGCCCGGTGCGGATGAAGATCTCCTCGAACACACGGGAGGCGGCGTTGGTCCGGTAGAACACCGCGACCTCGCTCGGCTTGACGCCGTCCTCGTCGCTGAGCCGGTCGACCTCCTGGGCCACGAACATGGCCTCGTCGTGCTCGTTGTCGGCGACGTAGCCCACGATCTTGGGGCCGTCGCCCTGGTCGGACCAGAGGTTCTTCGGCTTGCGGCCCTCGTTGCGCGCGATCACCGCGTTGGCCGCGGCCAGGATGTTCTGGGTGGAGCGGTAGTTCTGCTCCAGCAGGATCGTGCGGGCGTCGGGGTAGTCGCGCTCGAACTCCAGGATGTTGCGGATCGTCGCGCCGCGGAAGGCGTAGATCGACTGGTCGGCGTCGCCCACCACGCACAGCTCGGACATGTCGGCGCCCGGACGCACGACGTCGCCGTCGGCGGTACGCAGCTCGGGATGGCCCACCAGCTCGCGGATCAGGATGTACTGGGCGTGGTTGGTGTCCTGGTACTCGTCGACCAGCACGTGCCTGAACCGCATCCGGTAGTGCTCGGCCACCTCGGGGAAGAGCTGGAACAACGTCACCGTGTTCATGATGATGTCGTCGAAGTCCATCGCGCCGGCCTCGGTCAGCTTGAGCTGATAGGCCTTGTACGCCTGCGCGAGCGTCTTCTCCAGGTGCGAGCCCGCCTTGTCGAGCGCGGTCTCGTAGTCGACCAGCTCGTTCTTGAAGTTGCTGACCTGCGCCGAGAACGAACGCGGCGGGTAGCGCTTCGGGTCGAGCTCCATCTCCCTGCAGACCATCGCCATCAGCCGCTGCGAGTCGGCCTGGTCGTAGATCGAGAAGCTCGACGGGAAGCCCAGCCGCTTGGCCTCGCGCCGCAGGATGCGCATGCAGGCGCTGTGGAACGTCATCACCCACATCGCCTTGGAACGCGGCCCGACGAGCTTGTCGATGCGCTCCTTCATCTCGCGGGCGGCCTTGTTGGTGAAGGTGATGGCCAGGATCTCGCCCGGATGGGCGTTGCGCTCGGCCAGCAGGTAGGCGATGCGGTGGGTGAGCACCCGCGTCTTCCCCGACCCCGCCCCCGCCACGATGAGCAGGGGGCTGCCATGATGGATCACGGCCTCGCGCTGCTGGGGGTTGAGGCCGTCGAGCAAGGGGTGGTCAACAGAGACTTGGGTCGGCACCCACCTAGGTTAAGACGCGCCACCGACAAACGGCGCCCGGAATGCCTCCGACGGGGTGCCGGTTGTCCTCCGTACAGGGTCCAGGAAGGGAAGCCATGCTGCCGGAAGCCGAGATCAACCGGGTACTTGTCGTGACCGCGCATCCCGACGACGTCGACTTCGCGGCGGCGGGAAGCGTGGCGCTGTTCGTGGAGCGGGGGGTGGAGGTCACGTACCTCCTCGTCACCGACGGTGACGCCGGCGGCAACGAGCGCACCCTGGACAACTCCGGCATGGCCGAGCTTCGCAGGACCGAGCAGCTCGCCGCGGCCAAGGCCGTCGGCGTGACGGACGTGCGCTTCCTCGGCTACTCCGACGGCCGGGTGGTGCCCTCGCTCGACCTCCGGCGCGACGTCGCCCGGGTGATCCGCCAGGTACGCCCCGACCTGGTCATCACCCACCACCCCGACCGCAACTACCAGTTCGTCGCCCCCAGCCACCCCGACCACCGGGCCGTGGGCGGGGCCGCGCTCGACGCGGTCTACCCCGACGCCCGCAACCCCTACGCCTTCCCCGAGCTGCTGCGCGACGAGGGCCTGGAGGCGTGGACGGTCAGGGAGGTCTGGCTGAACGGCGGCCCCACCCCCAACCACTGGGTGGACGTCACCGCGGTCATGGACCGCAAGCTCGCGGCCTTGCAGTCGCACGTCAGCCAGGTCGCCCACGTCGAGGGCTTCACCGACTTCGTCCGTGGCCGATTCGCCGCCTGGGCCGAGCAGGCCGGCTTCGGCGAGGGCCACTACGCGGAGGGCTTCCAGGTCGTGCCCACGGCCTGACCACGGCCTGACCCCGCCCTCTCCGCCCCTGGCTCAGGGGATCGAGCCGGGCGGCACCACCCAGAGCGCGGGCTGCCCGGTCACCTCGGAGATGACGTCGAAGTACCGGTCGTAGTGCAGGATCGTCGCCTGATGCAGCTCGGCACAGGCGGCGATCAGCAGGTCGCCCGGCCCGGCCGCCCGGGTGTGCGACCTTCCGGCGAGCATCGCCTGCACCTCCAGGGCCCTTGGTCCGACCTCCTTGTGCGTGATGGACAGGAGGCGGAAGCCCTCCCGCAGGTAGCGGGCGTCCCGCTGGTGGCCTTTGAGGTCACGGGCGCTGTAGAGCACCTCCAGTTGCGTGACCTCGCAGACGGCGAGGGTCCTGTCGAGCATGAGCGGTTCGAGGGCCCGCTGGACCGCTGGATGCGGCATGCGGGCCAGAGCGCTCTTGTCGATCAGGTAGACCACTCCGGTGGTCACCACGCATGCTTCATGATCCATGGATCCAGAAGATGCGTATTGTCCCGGGTGCGCCAGTATTTGAAGGCTTCGCGGCGTTTGGCCCTTTCTGCGACCTCCGACAGGGCCGCGTTCACCGTCTCCTTCACGGTCGATGTCCCCAACTCGCGTTGGGCCAGCTCCAGAAGACCTGTGTCGACGTCGATCACCGTACGCATGCAACACCACCTCCGTACCTCCGGGGGATATCAGAAATAGTGATCTTGAGATGTGCCCTTCCCGGAGTGGTGCGCCTGCGGGGAGGGTGTGGCCGAGACGTTAGAGCATCGGGTCGCGCATGTTGTGGACCGTTCCAATGTCGGTGAAGGATCCTCATCTTCCGAGGTGGAAATCTCATCCCGGCCCGGGGAGAACTCTCACCCCGGCGTCGCCGGTGGGGCGATTTCAGCGCTTCGCCGAGAGCCTCGCGAAGAGGTAGCCGAGCGAGTTGGTCGCCAGGTGCAGCATCGACGGCGCCAGCAGCCCGCCGCGGCGCCGGAGCTCGCAGAAGAGCACCCCGGCCGCCGCCGTGGACACCACGCTGCCCGCCACCACCCGCGCGACGTCGAGATGGGCGGGGGACTCGCCCGCGGTCAGCGCGCCGAGAGCCGGGTTCGCGCGGGCCATGTCGATCGCCGGGAGGATGTGCCAGAGGCCGAACAGCGCCGAGGAGACCGCCGTGGCGGCGGCCGCGCCGTGCCGGCGGGCCAGCATGCCGTGCAGCGCGCCGCGGAACCCGACCTCCTCCAGCAGGACCGTGCCCAGGGGGACCTGGAGCAGGGCCTCCTCCAGGGCGCGGGCGCGCGAGAGCGACAGGGCGCGCTCGTCGTGGAAGAGCGGCCTGGTGCGGGGCACGGCGATGCCCACGGTGTAGACGGCGGCCACCGCCGTCGCCAGCGCGCCGCCGACGGCCGCTCCGCGGGACGCCTTCTCGAACCCGAGCTCACGCCACGACACCCCGTGCCGGCGGGCCATGGCCACGAGCGCGGCGGTGGCGGCGGCGGACGTCAGGGGGGCGAGTCTGGGGGCGATCTTGTTGTTGAGGACGTTGGCGACGGTGAGGACGGCGATCGAGCGCAACAGCACCCTTGCAGGCTACGTCGCACCGCGACACGACGGCGTCACACCATCCGGCGGGGGACGGCGTCAGCGGGCAACGGGGTGTCACCTGATCCGGCGGGGACGGGGTCGATGGAGGGTGG
Source organism: Nonomuraea sp. NPDC005730 (assembly GCF_040630865.1). Lineage (NCBI taxonomy): Bacteria > Bacillati > Actinomycetota > Actinomycetes > Streptosporangiales > Streptosporangiaceae > Nonomuraea > Nonomuraea sp. NPDC005730. The sequence goes on along the minus strand of NZ_JBEXYK010000005.1, from coordinate 213,623 downwards.
GCCGGTGGTGGGTCAGGAGGCGGCGGAGTTGCGCCAGCCTGCGGGGAAGCGGGTGCGGCGGCGTTCCTGCGGCGTGAGGCCGCCCCAGATGCCCTCCGTCTCGCCCTCGCGTAAGGCGTAGGAGCGGCACTCGTCGATGACCGGGCAGCGGGCGCAGACCGCCTTCGCGCGGGCCTCCTGCAACGGTGAGGGCGCGAGCGGGAAGAAGAGGTCAGGGTCGCTGGACCTGCACGCGCCTCTGCGCAGCCAGCCGATCTCCTCCAGTGGCATGCCTCCACCGTAGAGGCAGGTCATGATCAGACACATCATCCTCTGGGCTGACCCGCGTGTACATCCTCAGCAGGCGCCCACGCCGTCCTGGTAGCCGTCGGCGAAGGAGGTCTGGCGTTGCTCGGCGGTGCCGTGGGCGGCGGGGTTCAGCCAGTCGTCCGTGGGGTCGCCGGCGGCCTCCAGGCTGGTCATGAGCTCGTCCTCGTCACCGGACTGGGCGCGCAGGGATCCTGAGCCGACCAGGGCCGACAGGGTCCCGCCGGCGTAGCAGTCGGCCTGCAGCTCGGCCTGCACGTTGAGCTCGAAACCGGTCCTGAGCTGGGCCTGGACGGCGTGCCCGAACTCGTGGGGGATGATCACGTACACCGAGCCGTCGCCCATGTCGTTCCACAGGGACTCCATCCAGGCCTGGTCATAGGCGATGAAGTGGCCCTCGGGGCAATAGAAGGCGTTGTTCGGCACGGACGGCTCGCCCCCGCAGGAAGGACCCGAACTCCCGGAGTAAGGGATGAAGTCCGCGATAGGCCGATAAGTCATCCCCTGCTGGTCGAAGAACTCCGTCCAGAACGACTCGGTGAGCGTGCGCGCGGCCCGGATGTCGTCCTCGAACGTGTCGGCCCCCTGCACGTCCCTGGACGCGGGCCGGGTGAGGCCGCAGCCGGCGAGCAGCAGGACGAGGGCCAGGACGAGAAGGCGGGGTCGCACGAGGTTCACACGTCCCAAGTGTGCACCGGATCGTTGCCGTGCATGCGGTCGATGTAGTCCAACGTCATGGCGCGTAACGCCTCGTGGCGGTCGCCGCCCTGCGCGCGCACCCGTTCGACCTGCCACGTCGCGCCCGTGCGGCCGGTCAGGCAGCGTCCCTCGATGATGCCGAGCAGCCGGTCGGCGACCGGCGTGTGCACCCCCCACGCGGCCAGGCCCTCGCGCGCCATGGGCAGCAGCCGGCGCAGGATCAGCTCGGCCGCCGGCACCTCGCCCAGCCCCGGCCAGTACAGCCGGGCGTCCAGGCCGTGCCGGGCCGCGGCGGCGAGGTTGTCCTCGGCGGTGCGGAAGGACATCTGGCTCCAGATCGGCCGCTCGGCCGACGGGAGCACGCGCATCAGGCCGTAGTAGAACGCGGCGTTCGCGGCGATGTCGGCCACCGTGGGCCCGGCGGGCAGGACGCGGTTCTCCACGCGCAGGTGCGGCACGCCGTCCACGACCGCGTAGACGGGCCGGTTCCAGCGGTAGATGGTGCCGTTGTGCAGGGTCAGCTCGTGCAGCTGGGGGATGCGTCCCTGGTCCAGCTCGGCCCGCGGGTCCTCCTCCTCGCACAAGGGGAGCAGCGCCGGGTAGTAGCTGACGTTCTCCTCGAACAGGTCGAAGACGCTGGTGATCCAGCGTTCCCCGAACCACACCCGCGGCCGCACGCCCTGCGTCTTCAGCTCGGCCGGACGGGTGTCGGTGGCCTGCTCGAACAGGGCGATCCTGGTCTCGCGGTGCAGCTCCTTGCCGAACAGGTAGGGGGAGTTGGCCGCGACGGCGACCTGGGGGCCCGCGATGACCTGGGCGGCGTTCCAGTGCGGCGCGAACGCCTCCGGGCTGACCTGGAGGTGGAGCTGGACGCTGGTGCACGCGGCCTCGGGCGCGACGCTGTCGGCGTGGGTGTCGAGGCGTTCCACGCCCTCGATGCACAGGTGCAGGTCCTCGCCGCGGGCGGCGAAGATCTGCTCGTTGAGCAGGCGGTAGCGGGGGTTGGCCGACAGGGTGCCCTCGCTGATGTCCAGTTCGCGCAGCGTGGGCAGGATGCCGACCAGCACCAGGTGCCCGTCCTGGGAGCGGGCGCGCTCCTCGGCGTGGTTGAGCCGCCTTCGTACGTCCGCCTCCAGGTGGAGCGGGCCGTCGCCGGTCAGCTCCCGGGGCTCGACGTTGATCTCGATGTTGAACTGGCCCAGCTCGGTGGCCCAGTCCGGCTGCTCGATCGCGGCCAGCACCTGGGCGTTGCGCATGGCGGCCTCGCCACGGGCGTCCACGATGTTGAGCTCGATCTCCAGGCCGGCGCGGGGGCGTTCGAACTCGAAGCGGGACTCGCGCAACATCTGGGCGAAGACGTCGAGACATCGACGCACCTTTTCCCGATATTTCCGGCGATCGTCCCGGCTGAACACGACGACTGGTACGTCCCTGCCCATACCAGGAAATGTCGCACGGCTGGGCCGACATGACCAGCAGGAGATCGACGCGATGTCCCCGCGGGCCGGACCACATGAAGATCATCGAGAGGGCGCGCGACCCCCGTGACATCCCCGTAGGGTTCGGGCATGCGCGTATTGATTACCGGTGGGGCGGGCTATATCGGCAGCACGATCGGGTCGGCGTGCCTCGACGCCGGCATCGAGCCCGTGATCCTCGACAGCCTCGTGACGGGCCGCAGGGAGTTCGCCGACGGACGGGTCTTCTACGAGGGCGACATCGGCGACGGCGCCCTCGTCGACAAGATCTTCGCCGAGCACCCCGACATCGAGGCGGTCGTCCACTGCGCGGCCCTGATCGTCGTGCCCGACTCCGTCGCCGACCCGGTCGGCTACTACCGCGCGAACGTCGCCAAGAGCCTGGAGTTCGCCGACCACCTGCTGCGCAACGGCTGCGAGCGGATGATCTTCAGCTCGTCCGCGTCGATCTACCGGGCCGGCGCGGACCACACCGTGGACGAGAGCTCGCCGCTCGCCCCGCAGAGCCCGTACGCGCGGACCAAGGCGGTCTGCGAGGCCATGTTCGCCGACATCGCCGCCACCCGGCCGATCCGCATCCTGTCGCTGCGCTACTTCAACCCGATCGGCGCCGACCCGGCCATGCGCACGGGCCTGCAACTGCGCCGTCCCAGCCACGCCCTGGGCAAGATGATCGAGGCGTACGAGGACGGCGTGCCGTTCGCGATCACCGGCACCGACTACCCGACGAGCGACGGCACGGGCATCCGCGACTACGTCCATGTCTGGGACCTGGCCGCCGCGCACGTGGCGGCGCTGCGCCGGTTCGACTCCCTGGACGCCGACGTGATCAACCTCGGCACCGGCGCGGGAACGACGGTCCGCGAGCTGGCCGAGGCGTTCAACCGGGTCGTCGACCGGCCGATCGACGTGGTCGAGGCGCCCGCCCGGCCCGGTGACGTGGCGGGGGCGTACACGCGCAGCGACCGGGCGCGGCGGCTGCTCGGCTGGGAGACCCGGTTCACCGTCGAGGAGGGCATCAGGCACTCGCTGGAGTGGGCCGCCCTGCGCGACTCCCGCCTCGCCTGAGCCGCGCGCCCGGCGGCCCGCGGGCCGGGCACCGCGCCTGTCCCGCCAAGCGGCGACGGGAGAGGCGCGGACCTCGGCACTGGCGGTGCTACTTGGCGACGCTCACGCCGAACGGCAGGTCGAGGGAGGAGATGTCGTCCTTGCCGTTCTCGAACTCGCTGGAGACGTCGTCAGCCGTCGGAGCCTTGATCGACACGGCGCCGCCCCAGCCGGTGAAGCGGGTGTCGACCCGCACGCCGTCCTTCTTGGAACCGGAGCCGGTGATCGCGGCCTGCGGGAACGTGGCCACCAGGCGCACCGGCAGGCCGGCCGCGTCAAGGGTGAGCTTCCAGCTGATGACGCTCTTCAGCGCCTTGGCCGTGGGGCGCGGGTCGATCGCGGTCGCCCGGTACCAGGGCGAGACCTTCCGCAGGTCGCGGACGGTGATCGTGCCGGCGTAGCCGCCGCTCACCGGCTTGGCGGTCTTGAGCAGGGTCTTGAGCGTGGCCTGCTCGGCGACGTTCACCGGCTGGCCGAACGTGCCGGTGATGCCGCCCGTCGGGCCGTGCGGGGCCTTGAACCAGGTCTCGCCCTCGGGCAGGACCGTGGTCCACAGGCCGCCGGACAGGTACGACGTCGTGCCGATCCGGATCGTGCGCTCGGGCGTGGCGAGGGCCTTGAGCTCCTCCGGCGCCTCGTCGCTCAGGTCGGACACGTTGAGGGCGAACTTGCCCGTGATGTCCGAGGCGGCGAGGCCCGACTTGCTGAACTGGAAGGTTCCCGTGCGCCGGATGAAGACCTCGCTGCGTGTGCCGTCGGTGATGCTGATGCGCTCGCTGAACTTCACCCCCTTGCCGGGGACGAGCTGCTTCTTCACGGCGGTCACGGGGTTCTTGGGCGCGGCCGCCTGGGCCGGAGCCGCAAGCAGCGCGGGGGTGGCGGCCACCAGGGCGGCGGCCGTCGCCAGCGCGACGCCGGTGAGGGTTCGCTTCATGTGCGGTTGTGTCCTTGTTTCGAGGGGGATTGTCGACAGCTCGGCGGCTCAGTCGAACAGGCCGAGCGAGCTGGTGGAACCGTCGGGGATGGCCTGGCGGAGTTTCTCGGCTCTCGCCCGCTTCTCGGCCATCAGGTCCTTGTAGGTGATGATCTCGTCCACCGGAGGCGCCTTGACGCCGACCTTCGCGCCCCAGCCCGAGAGCCGGGTCTCGACGACGCTTCGCGAGCCCGGCGTGAGGTTCTGGCCGGTGACGACGCGGTCGGGCAACGCCTGGGCGTTCAGGCCCAGGCGGTAGTGGAACCCTTCGTACGCGCCGGCCCCGCGCGCCTGCGCGAGGGTCAGCGTGCCCTGGCGGAGGCCGTCCTTGAGGCCGGCATGCGAGACCAGGGCCTTGACCGTCCTGGGCGCCAGCACGTCGACGGGCTGGGCCGAGGTGATCACCTTGCCCTTGAGGTGCTCCATGAGCACCCACGTCCTGCCCATGGGCAGGACGTCGGCCAGGTCGGCCGCCTGCACGTAGACCTTGCCGCCGACGCTGATCCAGCGTTGCCGGCTGTCGTCCTTGCCGATCGTCCTGAACACGACGTCGGCCGCGACGGGCCCGGACGCGCCGAACTCCACGGAGCCGGCCATGCGGGTGACCTCGTCGTCGCGCGGACGCTTCGACTCGATCCGTGCGGTCTCGGAGATCGTCACCCCGTGGCCCGGCGCGAACTGCCGCTTCAGGGCGGTGACCGGGTCCACGGCCGCCTGTGCGGGGACGGCCGGGATGAGTGCCGCGGCCGTCACCGCGGCCGCGAGCAATCGCTTCATGAGTGTCCTTAGGAGGGGGGCTACCTGACGTTGCCCAGGGAGTTGAGGGAACCGTCCGGGATGTCCTGCGGAACGGCGCTGTCGGCCCCGAGGTCGGCGATGTCGGCCACCTGGTCGGCCGGCGGAGCCTTGACCTTGACCTTGGCGCCCCAGCCGGTGAAGCGGGTCTCGGTCGTGCTGTGGCTGGTGCCGAGGATGCCGTAGTCGAGGGTCCAGTCGCTGACGACCCTGGTGACCAGGCCCTTGGAGTTCACGGCGAGCAGGTACGAGACCTTGACCTTGGCGACCTTCTTGTTGACGCTCTGGCCGTAGATCTTGCCGAGTTCCTTCACCGTGACCGAGCCGCGGTAGATCCCGCCCTTGGTGCTCGCGGCGTGGGAGACGAGGGCCTTCAGCACCTGGGGCTCGAAGACGTCCAGCATCTGGTTGGAGGTGCTGATCCGGAGGCCGGTGTCGGGGTAGCGGACCCACTTCTTGCCCTCGGGCAGGCCCTCGCTGTAAAGGCCGCCCTGCGCATATACGTGCTTGCCCAGGGTGATGATCCGGGACGGCATCAGCGACGCGTACACGTCGTCCTTGCCGGTGGCGTGATTACGTACGTCCGAGGCGACGATTCCGGACTTGCCGAACTCCAGAAGGCCGGACGTCTTCATGGCGCCGGTGCTCTTGCCGTCCATCGAGGAGCGGGACGTCTCGGTGAACCGTACGCCGTGCCCGGCGACGTACTGCTTCTTCAGCGCCTTCGCCGGATCCGCGGGCGCGGCCTGGGCCGGGGTCGCGGTCACGAGCGCCGCCGCGGAGGCCAGGGCCAGGCCCGCGATAATTCGCTTCATCCGATTCCTTCAGATCAAGAATGAGGGGAGCAGGAATCCTGCCAATTGAAGATCACGACCATATATCGACAGACGCCGCATAAGGCAGCGAATAGGTGCACTTTCGGTGCAGAGAGGGACATGGTGAAGTGAGATCACCGTCACATAGCGGAAGAACCGTGCCCCGATGACCTGTGCAGGTCAAGCTTGGGGCTAGGCTTCACTGGCGGAAACGCCCGGCACGCACCCCTGAGCGTAGGAGCTCGCCGTGAGAGAGCGAGGCACGAAGCCGACACGAGCGGCGAGCGGACGCGACCGTCAGCGCAGTTGCCCGGGCCGTCGAACATCAGTCGGATAAGCAAGGACGGACCCTCGTGGACCTGTTCGAACATCAGGCGAAGGAGCTCTTCGCTGACTACGGCATCCCGGTGCCACGCGGCATCGTCGCCAACACCGTGGAGGAGGTGCGGGCGGCGGCTGAGGAGCTGACCGGCCGCGTTGTCGTCAAGGCCCAGGTCAAGACCGGCGGTCGCGGCAAGGCCGGCGGCGTGAAGGTGGCCGACGACGCCGCCGACGCCGTCGAGAAGGCCACCGCCATCCTCGGCATGGACATCAAGGGCCACACGGTCCACAAGGTGCTCGTGGAGGAGGCCAGCGCGATCGCGGAGGAGTACTACTTCTCCTTCCTGCTCGACCGCGCCAACCGTACCTTCCTCGCGATCTGCTCCGCCGCCGGCGGCATGGACATCGAAGAGGTCGCCCACAGCACGCCCGAGAAGGTCGCCAAGGTGCCGGTATCGGCCCTCGACGGCATCGACCGCGCCAAGGCCCGTGAGATCGCGGTGGCCGGCGGCCTGCCCGAGAAGTCGCTCGACGGCGCCGCCGAGCTCATCGAGAAGCTGTGGCACTGCTTCGTCGACGAGGACGCCACGCTGGTCGAGGTCAACCCGATGATCCTGTCGGCCGACGGCCAGGTGAAGGCCCTCGACGGCAAGGTCACCCTCGACGAGAACGCCGGCTTCCGCCAGGCCGACCACGAGGCGCTGGCCGACAAGGCCGCCGAGGACCCTCTGGAGGCCAAGGCCAAGGAGAAGGACCTCAACTACGTCAAGCTCGACGGCAACGTCGGCATCATCGGCAACGGCGCGGGCCTGGTCATGTCCACCCTCGACGTGGTGGCCTACGCGGGCGAGGCGTTCCCCGGCAAGCCGTCCCCGGCGAACTTCCTCGACATCGGCGGCGGCGCCTCGGCCGAGGTCATGGCCGCGGGCCTGGAGATCATCCTCTCCGATCCGAGCGTCAGGTCGATCTTCGTGAACGTCTTCGGCGGCATCACCGCCTGCGACGCCGTGGCCAACGGCATCGTCTCGGCGTTCAAGCTGCTGGAGAGCCGCGGCGAGGCCGTGACGCACCCGCTGGTGGTCCGCCTCGACGGCAACAACGCCCAGCTCGGGCGGCAGATCCTGGCCGACGCCGCGCTCCCGCGGGTCGAGCTGGTTGACACGATGGACGACGCGGCCAAGCGGGCCGCCGAGCTCGCTGCGGTAGGTGCGTGAGTCATGGCTATCTGGCTGACCGAGAACAGCAAGATCATTGTTCAGGGCATGACCGGCGGTGAGGGCACCAAGCACACCCGCCGCATGCTCGCCTCCGGCGCGAAGGTCGTCGGCGGCGTCAACGCCCGCAAGGCGGGCATCACGCACGAGGGCCTGCCCGTGTTCGGCACGGTGAAGGAGGCCATGGAGCAGACCGGCGCCGACGTGTCGGTCGTCTTCGTGCCGCCGGCCCACACCAAGGCCGCCGTCAAGGAGGCCGTCGACGCCGAGATCCCGCTCTGCGTCGTGATCACCGAGGGCATCCCGGTCCACGACTCGACCGAGTTCTGGGCGTACGCGGTGGCCAAGGGCAACAAGACCCGCATCATCGGGCCCAACTGCCCCGGCATCGCCTCGCCCGGCGCGTCCAACGCCGGCATCATCCCCGCCGACATCACCACCGCCGGCCGCATCGGCCTGGTCTCGAAGTCCGGCACGCTGACCTACCAGCTCATGTACGAGCTGCGCGACTTCGGTTTCTCGACCGCGGTCGGCATCGGCGGCGACCCGGTCATCGGCACCACGCACATCGACGCGCTCCAGGCCTTCCAGGACGACCCCGACACCGACGCGATCGTGATGATCGGTGAGATCGGCGGCGACGCCGAGGAGCGTGCCGCGGCCTACATCGAGCAGCACGTCACCAAGCCGGTCGTGGCCTACGTCGCGGGCTTCACCGCCCCCGAGGGCAAGACGATGGGCCACGCCGGCGCCATCGTCTCCGGCTCGGCCGGCACCGCCCAGGCCAAGAAGGAGGCTCTGGAGAAGGTCGGCGTCCGCGTCGGCAAGACCCCCTCCGAGACGGCCCGCCTGATGCGCGAGATCATGCAGTCCCGCTAGTCACGCATGGAAAAGCCCCGCCTGGCCGCCGCCATGCGGGGCTTTTCCATGTCCCGGAGGGCCGCCGGGGCGGCGCGTAAAGGGCGGGGAAAGAAGGCGGGGCGCGTTCGCGGGGGCATCACGGCGACAAAGTGGACCCTCTGCGGCGCGTCAACCAAGCGATGGTTGGGAAAGATTGAGAAAATCGCATCTGTGACGGCCATTCTCGACCAGTTGCGTACCGCCCCCAAGTCGGTGCTCGGCAAGCTCCCCGGGGTCTCGACCGACGACGACGAGACGAGGCGGCCGCTACCCGTGTCGGGCATGCTCGCCGCCGCCTGCACGCTCGGCGTCGGCCTGGCCGTGCTCACCACACTCACCCTCGTCGGCTGGATCGCCGCGCCGCGCGGCACGCTCGGCGCGGGCCTGCCCGGCGTGTTCCGCGCGGCGGCGCAGCTCTGGCTGGCCGCGCACCACGCCGGGTTCGCGATGCCCGGCGGCCGGGTCGGGCTGCTGCCCCTCGGGCTGATGGTGCTGCCCGCCTTCCTGCTCTACCGCGCCGGCCGGTGGATGGCCCGCGACGCCGACCTGCGGCTGCGCCTGCCCGCCCGGCTGCCCAAGAACAGCCCGCGCGAGCAGGCCAACGCCCGCCGCCGCGCGCAGCTCGTGCTGGTCGGCCAGGCGGGCGTCTCGCTGGCGGCCCCCTACGCGCTGCTGGCCGGACTGATCGCGCTGGTGGCGAGGAACGAGATCACCCAGCCGTTCATCGGCGAGGCGCTGCTCAGCCACTTCGTGCTGGCCTTCCTGGCGGGCTCGCTGGCCACCGCGCGCATGATCGGCCCGTGGCGGATCATGCTCAAGCTGCTGCCCGAGCGGCTGCGGGCCGTCACGGTCGGCACGGCGGTCGCCACCACGTCGCTGCTGGCGTCCGGGCTGGGGCTGGTGCTGGTCGCGGTCGTGCTGAACTTCGGCCAGGTCAGGGAGCTGTCGAACGTGCTCGCGCCGGGCTTCGTCGGCGGCGTGCTGCTGTTGCTGCTCCAGCTCCTCTACCTGCTCAACGCCGTGATCTGGGCCTCCTCCTACATCGCCGGCCCCGGCTTCGCCATCGGCGCGGACACGCTGGTCGCCCCGACCGGCGTCGAGCTCGGCACGGTGCCGAGCCTGCCGTTGCTGGGCGCGCTGCCCGAGAGCGGGCCCGTGCCCGCGTGGATGATGGCGGTGATCGCGCTGCCGTTCGCGGCGGGCGCGGTGGCGGGCGTGTTCGTGGCCCGGATCTCGCCCTCGCATTCGTACGAGGCCGCCCCCCTGTGGGGCTTCCTGACCGGCGTCTCCACCGGCCTGGTCGCCGGCCTGCTGGCCGCGCTGTCCGGCGGGCCCATCGGCGGCGGCCGGTTGTCGGCGATCGGCCCGTCCCCCTGGGAGGTGGCCCTGTCGGTGGCCCTGGAGGTGGGCGTGGCGGCCGGCATCTCGGCGGGCGTGGCCAACCTGCTGCTGCTCAACAAGAAGGCCCGCGCGCCGCTCGACAAGGCCGCCGCCCCGGTCCGCAAGGCGGGGGCGGCCATCGCCAAGGCGGCCAGCAAGGTGGGCCTGGCCGAGTCCGACCCGCGCCCGCTGCCCGGCCACTGGATGGACGCCACCGAGGCCGACACCCAGGAGATCCCGGTCATCAGGGACGACTGGCAGGACGAGCACGCCTCCGCCGAGGCCGAGACCCTGGCCCAGGCCCGCCCCCGCCCGGCCGAGCCCTCAGCAGACCCGGCCCGCCCGCCGCGCAAGGACATCGTGGACGAGTCCGACGACCGCGGCGGTCACGTCATCTACGTCGACCCCTACGCCTGGGACCGCGACTAGGACTGCATCGCCCCGAGCAGCTGGAGGACGTCGGGCGGCAGCTTGCGCTGCGCGGCGTCCCTGAACTGGGTGAAGCACTCGCCCTGCGCCGAGACCGTGCCGGCGCCCTTCATGCACTCCTGGTAGGCGGAGTATTCGTCCATCAGGTAGAGCTGCATCCCCGTGGCCATCGCCGACAGGGCCAGCGCGATGGAGGAGATGGTGATGCCGCCGACGGCCGTGCCCGTGGGCTTGTGGGCGCCTTTGAGCCGCGGCAGCGCGCGGATGCCGGACATGAGCGCGAACAGTGCCATGACCAGGCCGGCGAGCGGCAGCATGAACGTCATGGCCAGCGCCGCGATGGACAACCAGATCGCACGGCGACCCGCTGAATCGGCGGGCTGCTGACCCGCCGGTGCCTGCACCGGTGTCGACACCTGACCTCCTCTGCGTCGCCGGGCGAGGAACAGATACCCTGTCAGCCCCACCCTGTTTCCATTCTTTGGAGTGTGCGTGTCAAAGGCTGGGCGGCTCGTCGTCCTCGTCTCCGGCTCTGGAACCAACCTACAGGCCCTGCTGGACGCTTCCGCCGACCCGTCGTACGGTGCGCGCGTGGTGGCGGTGGGCGCGGATCGGGACGGCATAGAGGGCCTGGCCAGGGCCACCAGGGCAAATGTCCCGACATTTGTAGAAAAACTGGGTGATCATGCGACTCGGGCGGACTGGGATGCCGCTCTCGCCGCCAGGATCGCATCGTACGAGCCCGACCTGGTGGTGTCGGCGGGCTTCATGAAGATTTTGGGTGCGCCCACGCTCGACGCGTTCCCCGTGCTCAACACCCATCCGGCGCTGCTGCCGTCCTTCCCCGGCGCCCACGGCGTGCGCGACGCGCTGGCCCACGGGGTGAAGGTGACCGGCTGCACGGTGATGCTGGCCGACGCGGGCATCGACACGGGGCCGATCGTCGCCCAGGAGGCGGTGCCCGTGCTGCCGGAGGACGACGAGCCGGTCCTGCACGAGCGCATCAAGACCGTCGAGCGCCGCCTGCTCGTCGACATCGTCGGCCGGATGGCCCGCGAGGGCTGGACGGTCAGCGGACGCATCGTCCGCATCGGCAACCAATCAGGAGGGGAAAGCACGTGACTCGCATCGCCATCCGGCGCGCGCTGATCGCTGTCTACGACAAGTCCGGGCTCGAAGAGCTGGCCAGGGCACTCGACGGCGCCGGCGTGGAGATCGTGTCGACAGGCGGCACGGCCGCCGCGATCGCGTCCCACGGGATCCCGGTGACCAAGGTGGAGCAGCTCACCGGCTTCCCCGAGTGCCTCGACGGCCGGGTCAAGACGCTGCACCCGCGCGTGCACGCCGGCCTGCTGGCCGACCTCACCAAGCCCCACCACGTGGCCCAGCTCGACGAGCTGGAGATCGACCCGTTCCAGCTCGTGGTGGTCAACCTCTACCCGTTCCAGCAGACGGTGGCCTCCGGGGCCTCCGACGAGGACTGCGTCGAGCAGATCGACATCGGCGGGCCCGCGATGATCAGGGGCGCCGCCAAGAACCACGCCACCTGCGCGGTCGTGGTCGACCCCGCCGCCTACGGCGACGTGCTCACCGCGCTGGCCGAGGGCGGGTTCACGCTGCACGAGCGCCGCCGCCTGGCCGGCGACGCGTACGCCCACACCGCCGCCTACGACGTGGCCGTGGCCAACTGGTTCGCCGGGCCGTACGCGGGCGGGGAGGAGTTCCCCGAGTTCACCGGCGTCGCGTACGAGCGCAAGGCGACCCTGCGTTACGGCGAGAACCCGCACCAGCGCGCCGCCCTCTACACCGCCGGCTCGGGCGGCCTGGCCAACGCCGAGCAGCTCCACGGCAAGGAGATGTCCTACAACAACTACCTCGACTCCGACGCGGCCTGGCGAGCGGCCTGGGACTTCGCCGAGCCGTGCGTGGCCATCATCAAGCACCAGAACCCGTGCGGCATCGCCGTCGGCGCCGACGTGGCCGAAGCCCACCGCAAGGCCCACGCCTGCGACCCCGTCTCGGCCTACGGCGGCGTGATCGCGGTCAACCGCGAGGTCACCGTCGAGCTGGCCCGGCAGATCGCCGACGTGTTCACCGAGGTCGTCGTCGCCCCCGGCTTCAGCGCGGAGGCGCTGGAGGTGTTGCGGGCCAAGAAGAGCCTGCGCCTGCTGCGCTGCCCGGAGGGGCCGTCCCAGCCGCTGGAGTTCCGCCGGGTCGACGGCGGCCTGCTGCTGCAGGCGGTCGACCGGATCGACGCGGCCGGCGACGACCCGTCGGCGTGGGAGCTCAAGACCGGCGCGGCCGCCTCGCCCGAGCTGCTGGCCGATCTGGCCTTCGCCTGGCGCGCCTCGCGCTCGGTGAAGTCGAACGCCATCCTGCTGGCCGCCGGCGGCGCCACGGTGGGCGTGGGCATGGGCCAGGTCAACCGGGTCGACTCCTGCCGCCTCGCGGTCAGCCGGGCGGGGGAGCGGGCGGCCGGCTCGGTCGCCGCCTCCGACGCGTTCTTCCCGTTCCCCGACGGGCCGCAGGTGCTGATCGAGGCCGGGGTCAAGGCGATCGTGGAGCCGGGCGGCTCGATCCGGGACCAGGAGGTGATCGACGCCTGTGAGCAGGCGGGCGTCACCCTCTACTTCACCGGCACCAGGCACTTCTTCCACTGATCACCGGTTCATCGGATAAAGGGCAACAAGAGATCACTTGTTGCCCTTTATCCGTTTTGGCGGCGAGCATCGGCACTCCCCGGTTACCCTGATTGCCGCCCTGCTGTGCTCATTCCCCCGGAGTTTCCATGCTCGACGTGGCCCTGCATGCTTTCGTGACCATGAACGGCTTCTCGACCAGCCCGTTTGTCCTCCTGGTCCTCGCCTTCATCGGTGCGTACCTCGGCAGCCGGGTCGTCGAGCTCATCCCGTACACCCGCCGGATCATCGAGCGCCGCGAGGCCCGCTTCGCCGAGCGCGACTAGCCGGACAGGCGCCAGGCCAGCCGGGCGGCCCCGGCCAGGCCCGCGCGCACGCCCAGCGTGGTCGGCCGCACCCGGACCGCCCGGACGAACGCCAGCCCCGCCACGTCGTCGAGCGCCCGCTCCAGCGGGCCGAACAGCACCGCGCCGGCCGCCGACACGCCGCCGCCGATGACCACGGTGTCGAGCTCGACCGCGGCCGCCGTGGAGGCGATCAGGCCGGCCAGCGCTCTGGCGCCGCGCTCGAAGGCCGCCACCGCCACCGGATGCCCGGCGGACGCGTCGGCGGCCAGCGCCCTGGCGTCGCGGTCGCCGGTGGGCGCCCAGCCGTTCTCCAGGGCCCAGCGGGCCAGGTTGGGGCCGCTGGAGTAGCGCTCGACGCAGCCCCGGCCGCCGCACTCGCAACGCTCGCCGCCGGGATCGACACTCATGTGGCCGACGTGCCCCGCGTTGCCCGCCGGGCCGAGCAGCGGCGCGCCGCCGATCACCAGGCCGCCGCCGATGCCGGTGGACACGACGACGCCGAGCAGCGACGTGCTGCCCTGCCCGGCGCCCAGCCAGTGTTCGCCGAGCGCCATGCACTGGGCGTCGCCGGCCAGCACCACGGGCAGGCCGGTCAGCCGCCGCAGCTCATCGCGCAGCGGGAAGCCGCGCCAGCTCGGCATGTTCACCGGGCTCACCGTGCCCGTGGTCAGGTCGAGCGGGCCCGCGCAGCCGACGCCGACGGCGTGCGGGGGAGGGCCCCCGCCGGTCACCTCCGTGACGAGGGCCGCCAGGGCGGACATGACGTCGGCGCGCGGCGTGGGCCGCGTGGCCGAGCGCAGCAGCGAGCCGGCCTCGTCGACCAGCGCGGCGGCGAGCTTGGTCCCGCCGATGTCGACGGCGAGTACGCAGGTCATCAGTGGACGGGGTGGCCGGGCCGACGGAGGCCGCCGAGGCGTGGCAGGGGAGAGCGGGCGCGCAAGGGGGACCTCCGTAGGGCATGGTGTCGGCGCCTGACACGGGCATGGTGTCGGCGCCCGACACGATATGCCCTTCCTTGATCGATGACAACGATGTCATCGTTTCCCTGTGGACAACGGACGCCGCCTGCCTCCCATCTGTGGAAAAACTGTGGACGAACGCGCGGCCCGTGCCGGGAAGCCGAGCAGTCATGGAAGGATTGACGGCATGAGCGCAGTGAAACTCGACGGCAAGGCGACAGCCGCCAGGATCAAGGCAGACCTCGCGACCCGGGTGGCCGCGCTCAAGGACCGCGGCATCACGCCCGGCCTGGGCACCGTCCTGGTGGGCGACGACCCGGGCAGCCAGATCTACGTCGCGGGCAAGCACCGCGACTGCGCCGAGGTCGGCATCGCCTCCATCCGCGTCGACCTCCCGTCCACCGCCACCCAGAAGGACGTCGAGGCGGCCGTCGACGAGCTCAACGCCTCCCCGGCCTGCACCGGCTACATCGTCCAGCTCCCGCTGCCGACGCAGATCGACACGATGGCGCTGCTGGAGCGCATGGACCCGGCCAAAGACGCCGACGGCCTCCACCCGGTCAACCTCGGCCGCCTCGTCCACATGGTCGACGCGCCCCTGCCCTGCACGCCCCACGGCATCGTGCTGCTGCTCCAGGAGTACGACGTGCCGATCAAGGGCGCCGACGTCGTCGTGGTGGGCCGCGGCATCACCGTCGGCCGCTCGCTCGGCCTGCTGCTGACCCGCCGCAGCGAGAACGCCACGGTGACCCTCTGCCACACCGGCACCCAGGACCTGGCCGCCCACGTGCGCCGCGCCGACATCGTCGTGGCCGCGGCCGGCGTGCCCGAGCTCATCACGCGTGACATGGTCAGGCCCGGCGCGGCCGTCCTCGACGTGGGCGTCTCCAGGGTCCACGGCAAGATCGCCGGTGACGTGGCGCCCGACGTCGAGGAGGTCGCCGGTTTCCTCACCCCCAACCCGGGCGGGGTCGGGCCGATGACCCGCGCGCTGCTGCTGTCCAACGTCGTGGAGGCCGCCGAGCGTTCCTGAGTGATCGGGGGATGAAGCCCTGATGGGGGGAATGGGAAGAAGAGCGAGCCCCACCCCCATCACGGAAGGCCGATTCATGGACACCCCGCTCATCGCTGTCGAGGGCACCTACGAGGAGATGGGGGCCGAGGTCGGCCACCGCACCGCCGACCTGGTCGCGCGGAGCGTCGAGACCTACCTGCGGCGTTTCCGTGACAAGTCCGGGCTCTCCTCGGCCGACGTGCTGCGCTGGGGCCAGACCTTCCTCGACGTGGCCAGAGCGTACGACCCGAGCATCGCCGCCATGCTGGAGGGCCTGGCGGCCGGCGCGGGCCGGCCGGTCGAGCACATCGCCGCGCTCAACGCCCGTACCGAGCTGCTCGACGGCACCGGCTACCACGACGACGGCTGCACCGCGCTGGCCGTCCTGCCCAAGTACACCCGCGACGGCCACACCCTGCTCGCCCAGAACTGGGACTGGCATCCCGAGCAGGGCGCGGTCACCTTCCTGCTGGCCACCCGCGACACCGAGGGGTTCGCGGTGCTCACGCTGGCCGAGGCGGGCATGCTCGCCAAGTCGGGGCTCAACTCGGCGGGGCTCGGGGTGTGCGCCAACCGCCTGCAGTCCGACCGCGACCACGCCGGGGCGGGGGTCCCGTACCACTTCCTGCTGCGCGGGGTGCTGCAGTCCGACCGCATGAGCCGGGCCCACCGCAAGGTGCTCGACGTGCCGCGCGTCTCCTCGGGCAACCTGCTCATCGCCGACGCCGGGGGCGAGGCCATCGACCTTGAGGTGGCTCCGGGCGCGTTCGGCGCGCTGCTGCCGCGCGACGGCCTGCTCACCCACGCCAACCACTTCGAGGCCGAGCTGCCGCTGGAGGACATGAAGGCGGCCAGGTCCGGCCTGACCCTGCTGCGCCCCGAACGCGTGCGCCACCTGCTGGAGGACATCGCCGCCGAGCGCGCGGTCGGCCTCGAACATGTCGTCGCCGCCCTGCGCGACCACTACTCCTACCCCGACGGCGTCTGCCGCCACCTCGACCCCGACGCCGGCCCGGCCGAGGAGTGCCACACGGTCTACTCCGTCGTCATGGACCTCGACGCCCGCGAGCTGGCGATCGCCGGCGCGCCGCCGTGCGCCCGCCCGTACGAGCGATGGACCTTGGACGAGGTCTTCAAGCCGGACGCCACCCCCGAGCTCTGCTTCGACCCCGCAGCCGACGACGGGCGGCGCCCTCCGGCCTGGTGAGCCGGCTCACGGCT
This sequence comes from Nonomuraea sp. NPDC005730, assembly GCF_040630865.1. Taxonomy (NCBI): domain Bacteria; kingdom Bacillati; phylum Actinomycetota; class Actinomycetes; order Streptosporangiales; family Streptosporangiaceae; genus Nonomuraea; species Nonomuraea sp. NPDC005730. The sequence goes on along the minus strand of NZ_JBEXYK010000005.1, from coordinate 196,986 downwards.
GGAAGTCCTGGTCCACGGCCACGGTGACGTCGAGCAGCAGGGGCTCCTCGCGGGCGGCCAGCGACGGGATCACCTCGTCGAGCGCGGCCCCCAGCTCGGCGGGGCCGTCCACCCGCCGGGCGGGGCAGCCGAGCGACCTGGCCAGCGCGGCCATGTCCACCTCCGCGAACGGCGGCCAGGGGGCCTTGCCGCCCTGCCGGTCGGCCAGCCGGTCCATGACCGCGTAGCGGCCGTTGGCGAGCACGACGAACAGCGCGCCCACCCGGTAGTGGGCGGCGCTCCACAGGGCGTGCATGCCGTAGAGGGCCGAGCCGTCGCCCACGACCGCGACCACCGGGCGTCCGGGCAGCGCCATGCGCAGGCCGACCGCGGCCGGCACGGCGAACCCGAGCCCGCCCATGGCCGCCGAGACGAAACCCAGCGGGTTCCTGGCCGGGACCAGCCGGTGCAGGTCAGGACGGGACGACGGGGTCTCCTCCAGCAGCACGACGTCACGGGGCAGCCGCCGGGCCAGCTCGCGCAGCACGTACGCGGGCCGCAACGGCTCCCCGCCGGGCACCTCCGGAGCCGGGGCCGGTGGCACGGCCGCCGGAGCGGCGGGACGGGCCGGCAGCAGGGCCGCCAGCCGCTCGCAGACGGCCCCCGGCGGGGCCAGGACGGCCAGGGCGGCCGGGCTCCGGTGCGCCTCGGCCGGGTCGTCGGTGACCACGGCGACCGCCGTGCCCGGCTCGACCAGCGGCCCCGGCGCGTACGGGTACTGCCGGAACACCGGCGCCCCCACGGCCAGCACGACGTCATGCGGCGCCAGCACGGCCCGCAGCCGCCCCCGGTCGGCCGGCAGCACCCCCGCGTACTGCGGATGGTCCTGCGGGAACCCCGCCAGCGCCCCGAACGACTCCTGGAACACCGGGCACGCCAGCCGCTCGGCCAGCTCCACCAGCGGCCCCCAAGCCGCTCCCGCCCCCGACACGATCGCCGGGGACCGCGCCCCGGCCAGCAGCTCCACCAGCGGCGCCAGGCCGGCGTCGGGCACGGCGGCGGGCCGCAGCACCCGGGCCGGAGCCGCCGGGGTCTCGCCGGCGAAGGGCGCGTCCCAATCGTCCATCGGCACCACGACCAGCGCGGGGCCCCGGTGCGTGACCGCCTCGTGAAAGGCCCTGGCCAGCGCCCCCGGCACGTCCTGTGCCCGCACCGGCTGGTCCGTCCACACCGGGTAGTCGCCGGCCAGCCCGGCCAGCCGGCCGGCGAGGAACGGCTCCAGCGCCAGGTGCCGCCGGTCCTGCTGCCCCACCAGGACGACCAGGGGCGCCCGGTTCACCCGGGCCGTGGCGAGGGCGCCCACCGCGTTGCCCAGCCCGGCCGTGGTGTGCAGCACGGCCAGCGCGGGCTCGGCGTGCCCGATCGCCCAGCCGGTGGCCATGCCGACGACCGAGCCCTCGTGCAGCGCGAGCACGAAGCGGAGGTCGTCCGGCAGCCCGGTCAGCAGCGACACCTCGGTCGAGCCGGGGTTGCCGAAGATCGTCGTCAGGCCGTACCGCCGCAGCACCTCGAACGCCGCTGCCCTCACCGTGCTCACTGCGCCCCTCTCGCCTGCTGGATCCGCCGGTAGACCTGCCCGCGCAGCTCGCCGAAACGCGGCAGCGACCGGGTGGCGAGCTGGTCCCGGTCGCGCGGCAGGTCGATGGGCAGGTCCTCCATGACCGACGTCGGCGACGACGACAACACGATCACCCGTTGCCCCAGGTAGACGGCCTCGTCGATGTCGTGGGTGACGAACAGCGTGGTCACCTCCAGGTCCCGCCAGAGCCGCAGGATCAGGTCTTCCAGGTCGGCCCTGGTCTGCGCGTCCACGGCGGCGAACGGCTCGTCCATGAGCAGGACCTGCGGCTCGTAGGCCACGGCCCGCGCGATCGCCACGCGCTGCTGCATGCCGCCCGAGAGCTGCCACGGATGGGCGCCGGCCACGTCGGCCAGCCCGACCGCCGCCAGCGATCCGGTCACCAGGTCCGCCCGCCGGGCGCGCGGCACCCGCTTCTCCTTCAGCGGCAGCTCGACGTTCTGCCGGACGGTCATCCAGGGGAACAGGCTGCGGCCGTACTCCTGGAAGACCACGGCCATGCGCGGCGGCGGCCCGGTCACCGGCTCGCCGGCCACCCGCACCTCGCCCCCGCTGACCGGCAGCAGCCCGGCCACGCACCGCAGCAGCGTCGTCTTGCCGCAGCCGGACGGCCCCACCACGCACACCAGCTCGCCCGCCGCGACGCCGAACGTGACCGAGCCGATCGCCTCCACCCGGCGGCCGGGGCTCCGGTAGACCTTGTTCAGCCCGGAGATCTCAAGCACGGGCGGCTCCGCTGCCGTGGTACCAGGCCAGGACCCACCGCTCCAGGCGGCCGAAGAGCAGCGACAACCCGAGGCCGAGCAGCCCGAGCAGCAGGATCCCGCTCCACATCTCGGCGATCTGGAACTGCCGCTGGAACAGCACGATCGTGAACCCGAGCCCGCTCGACCCGCCGAACATCTCGCTGATGACCATGAGGATGATCCCGATGGACAGCGCCTGCCGCAGCCCGGTCATGATCTGCGGGCTCGCGCCGCGCAGCACGAACCGGCGCAGCCTGGAGGCGCCGCGCACGCCGTACATGCGGCAGGTGTCCGACAGCACCTCGTCCAGCGCCCGTACGCCCTCCACGGTGTTGAGCAGGACGGGCCACAGGCAACCCGACACGATGACCAGCACCTTCATGGCCGTGTCGATCCCGGCCAGCAACATGATCAGCGGCACCAGCACCGGCGGCGGGACGGCCCTGAAGAACTCCAGCACCGGCTCCAGGGTGGCCCGCAGCCGCCGCGACAACCCGATCGGCACGCCGAGCCCCACCCCGAGCAGCCCGGCCACCGCGTACCCCGCCAGCAGCCGCGCGAGGCTCGGCAGCACGTCGTCGAGCAGCCGCCGGGAGAACCACGTCGTGGCGAAGGCCCGGCCCACCTCGGCCGGGCCCGGCAGGTAGAACGTGCTGCCGCCGACCGCCCACCAGACCAGCACCAGCGCCGCGGGCAGGGCGACCAGCCTGAGCGCCCTCACGCCGCCGCCTCCGAGCGCACGGCCGGATGCCAGGCCAGCACCCTACGTTCGAGCAGCCGCACCGCCGCGTTGACCACGATGCCCACGCCGCCCGCGAGCACGATCAGCGCGTACACGGTCGGCACGGCGCCGCTGCTCTGCGCCACCTGGATCTCCGCGCCGAGTCCCGGGCTGCCGATCACCAGCTCGGCCGTCACCGCCAGGATGAACGCCACCGCCGCCGCCAGCCGGAGCCCGGTCATCACGTACGGCAGCGCCGTCGGCCACACCAGGTGCCTGATCCGCGACCAGGCCGACAACCCGTACGAGCGGGCGGTGTCGTGGGCGACCGGATCGACGGCGGCGACGCCGTACAGGACCTGGATGAGCACCTGCCAGAAGGCGGCGTACACCACGAGCAGCAGCGTCGAGCCCAGCGTGGCGCCGAACAGCAGCGTGGCCAGCGGCACCAGCGCGACCGACGGGATCGGCCGCAGGAACTCGACCGTCGAACCGGTCAGCGCCCGCAGCCCCGGCACGGTCCCGATCAGCACGCCCGCCGCGACCGCCGCGCAGAACGCCAGCGCAAGCCCGAGCGCCCAGCCGCGCATGGTCTCGCCGAGCGCGATCCAGAGCCGGGCCGTGGCCAGCTCGGTGGCGAGCGCGCCCAGTATCCGCGTGGCCGGGGGCAGGAACCGCTCGTCCACCAGGCCCAGCCGCGGCACGGCCTCCACCAGCGCGAGCAGGCCGCCCAGCCCGGCGAGCCCGTGGAGGAGGTCGCGCCTCACGGGACCAGCGCGGACACGTCGATCCTCTTCGTCAGCACGCCGTCGGCCAGCGCCAGGTCGGCGATGGTCTGCACGGACGCCTTATTGACCTCGACCGGCCACTTCGGCAGGTGGATCTTCGCGATCACCTCGGGCGCGATCTTCGTGTACGTCCCGAGTATCTGCCGCACCTCGTCGGGATGGCCGTCGGCGTACTCCAGCGACCTGCGCATCGCCGCGGTGAACCGTTCGGTCAGGCCGGGGTCGGTCCGGCCGGTGGTGAAGTACATGGCGACGGTGAGGCCGGGGGCCGCCTCGGCGAAGTTCCAGGCCACCGGCCGCGCGCCCTGGCTGATCGCCTGGCTGACGAACGGCTCGACCACCCAGATGGCGTCCACCCGGCCGCTGCGCAGGGCGGCGGGCGCGTCGGGGAAGGGCAGCTCGACGAACTCGATGCCGTCGGGGTCGCCGCCCGCCTTGCGGACCGAGGCCCGGATGGTCGTGTCGCCGATGTTCTTGAGCTGGTTGACCGAGATCCGCCGGTCCGCCAGGTCCTTGGCCGATTTGATCGGGCTGTCCGGCTCGACCAGCACCGCGCTGAAGTCCTCGCCCGGCCGCCCGGTCGAGGAGACGCCGTTGGCCACCACTTTCACGTCCAGCCCCTGCTGCTTGGCGGTCAGCAGCGAGGTGGTGTTGGCGAAGGCGAACTGGAACTGCCCGCCGACCGCCCCCGAGATGCTGGCCGCGCCGCCCTGCACGGGGGTGATCGTCAGGTCGATGCCCTGCTCGGCGAAGAAGCCCTTGGCCTTGCCCAGGTGGATGGGCGCGGTGTCGACGATCGCGATCACTCCGGCGTTGACCCGGTCCTTGCCTTCCGCCGTCGTGCCCGGCCGCGGGCCGCCGCAGGCGGCCACGAGCAGGGCGGCGAGGATGATGAGAGCGCGACGCACGGCTGCTCCTAGGTGTTCGCTATGCGCACAGGTATTCTCTGTCCGAACAGCCCCATATGGCGGAAACTACGCCCTTGTCGGCTTCTGTCAAGGGATCACCATGGTCGATCATGTGCAGTCGCTGGCCAGAGGGCTGGCGGTGATCCGCGCGTTCAGCGCCGCGGCGCCCGAGCTGACGCTCAGTCAGGTGGCGCGGGCGACCGGCCTCAGCCGCGCCGCCGCCAGGCGTTTCCTCATCACGCTCACCGACCTCGGTTACGTGCGCAACGACGGCCGGCTGTTCGCGCTCACCCCCCGCGTCCTGGAGCTGGGGTACGCCTACCTGTCCGGCCTGTCGCTGCCCGAGGTCGCCGGCCCCCACCTGGAACGCCTGGCCGCCGAGGTGCACGAGTCCGCCTCGGTCGCGGTCCTCGACGGCGAGGACGTCGTGTACGTCGCCCGCGTCGCCACCGCCCGGATCATGAGCGTGTCGATCAGCATCGGCACCCGCTTCCCGGCCTACTGCACGTCGATGGGCCGGGTGCTGCTGTCCGCCCTGCCGTCCGGCGACCTGGACGACTACCTGGGGCGGGCCGCGTTACGCCGGCTGACCTCCAGGACCGTCGTGCTGCCCGACGCGCTGCGGGCCGAGCTGGAGCAGGTGCGCCTGCGCGGCTGGGCGATGGTGGACCAGGAGCTGGAGGAGGGCCTGCGGTCGGTCGCCGCGCCCGTACGCGACCACGCCGGCCGTACGGTCGCCGCCGTGAACGTCTCCACGCACGCCGGCCGTACCAGCCTGCACCAGGTCAGGACGGGGCTGCTGCCGGAGCTCCTGGCCACGGCGGCACGCATCGAGGCCGACCTGGCGAAGGTCTCGGTGACCCGCGCCTGACGCCCTGACGCCCTGACGCTCGCCGGTCGCCGGTCGCCGGTCGTCCGTCACCGGTTGCGGTAGCGGTCGGTCGCGTCGCGGGTGGCCCGGATCGCCGCCTCGGCCCGGTCGTAGGTGCGCTGGGCCAGGCCGACGAAGATGCAGTCGACGATCAGCAGCTGGCTGATCCGGCTGGCCAGCGCGCCGGGCCGGAAGGCGGTCTCCCGGCCGGCCGACACCAGAGTGTGGCTGGCCAGGTCGGCCAGCGACGAGCGCGGGTTGTTGGTGATGGCCACGATCAGCGCCCCCGCCTCGGCCGCCGTACGGGCCGGGACCAGCACGTCGGGGGTCTCGCCGCTGCAGCTGATGGCCACCGCCACGTCGCCGTCCCGCAGCAGCGCCGCGCTGGTCAGGGCCAGGTGGGCGTCGCTGAACGGATGGCTGGACAGGCCGATGCGCAGCAGCTTCTGCGACATGTCGGCGGCCACCAGCCCAGAGGCCGCCACGCCGTAGACGTCCACCCGCCGGGCCACCGCGATGGCCTGGACGACCTCGCCGAGCTGGTCGGGGTCGAGCTGCGCCGCCGTGTCCGCCAGCGCGTCGGACTCCGCCCGCGCCACCTTGGCGATCACGTCGGTCAGCGGGTCGTCGGGGGCCAGGTCGCCGGGCACCAGGCGTTCGGGCTGCTTGGCCACGGCGGCGGCCAGCGCGAAGCGCATCTGCGAGTAGCCGGCGAAGCCGAGCGCCCGCGCGGTGCGCACGATCGTGGCCTCGCTGGTGCCCGACACCGCGCTGAACTCGGTGATCGTGCTCCGCACGACCAGCCCCGGGTCGTCCAGGATGATGCGCCCGATGGCCTGCGCCGCCGGGGTCAGCGACGGCAGCACCGCGCGCACGGTGGCGACCGGGTTCGCGGGCTCGGTGTTCAACGGGTCAGCCATTCGGCCGCCGCCTGCGCGGAGACGCGGGAGATGCCGTGCGTGGCGACGTGGGCGGCCCCGACGGGCGCGTCGCTGATGCCGGTGTCCACCACGATCGCGTCGGGCCGGACGGCCAGCGCCCGTGCCAGCGCCTCGCGTACCCACGGGTGCCGGGCCGTGTCGTGCACCACGAGCACCACGGGACGGTCGTCGAAGGCGGGCAGGTCGCCGTCGCGGTCGAGGCGCACCCTGGCGGTGTTCGGCAGCCGGGCGGCCAGCGCCGCCGCGATGCCGGTCGGCGTGGCGGGATCGACCGCCTGGTTGAGCCGGGTGTTGACCTCCACGACCAGCGGCCCCCGGTCGAGCACGGCGGTACCGGTCGTGGTCAGCGCGGCCCTGGCGGCCTCCAGGCCGACGCCCTCGTCGATGTCGGCGCGGGCCTTCTCGCGCAGCTCCGACCGCTCGGCGTACCAGGTGGACAGGGCGAGCACCCGGCCGGCCGCCTCGGCCAGCCGCTCCTCGGCCAGCCGGCCCGTGCGCACCGCCTCGACGATGGCGTCGCGCATCTCGTGCAGGCTCCGCTCGTCGGCCCGGCCGGCGCAGATGGTGTCGACGCCGGCGGCCAGCGCGCGCACCGCGATCTCGCCTGGGCCGAACATGGCGGCCACGGCCTGCATCTCGATCGCGTCGGTGACCACCACGCCGTCGAAGCCGAGCTCGCCCCTGAGCAGGTCGGTCAGGGCGCTGTGGCTGAGCGTGGCCGGCATCGACGCATCGAGCGCGGGCACGAGCAGGTGGCCGGACATGATCGAGCGCACCCCGTGCGCGATGGCGGCCCGGAACGGCGGCAGGTCGCGCTCGTCGAGCACCGCCCGCGAGGCGTGCACGGTGGGCAGCGCCAGGTGGGAGTCGGTGGTCGTGTCGCCGTGCCCCGGGAAGTGCTTGGCGCAGGCGGCCACGCCCGCGCCCTGCACCCCGGCCACGTACGCGACGGTGTGCCGGGCGACCAGCTCGGGATCGGGACCGAACGAGCGCACGCCGATGACCGGGTTCTCCGGGTTGGCGTTCACGTCGGCGGAGGGGGCGTAGTCGAGGGAGATGTCGAGTTCGGCGAGCATCCTGCCGATCTGCCGGCCGACCCGCTCGGTCAGCTCGACGTCGTCGGCCACGCCCAGCGCCCGGTTGCCGGGGAAGGAGCTGCCGGCGAGCACTTCGAGCCGGGTGACCGCGCCGCCCTCCTCGTCGATCGCGACGATCGCGCCGGGGTTCTCGGCGCGCACCGAACGGACGAGCTGCTCGCCGATGGAGTTGCGGGCGAACAGGATGACGCCGCCCAGGCCCTCGCCCAGCGCGCGGCGCAGCCAGTCGGGAGGCGACGTCCCTTCGAACCCCGGCTGGAGCACCGTCATCGCAAGTCGGACCAGCTCTGCGCTCATGCGGCATTTTCCTTCACGGTTGTTGATCTGAAGGTAATTTTCTGTCATCGTCGCCCTCGACACAACCATTGTCGAGAGGCCACCCCCCATGCCCAGCAGAAGGACTCTCCTGAAGGGTCTCGCTCTCGCCGCCGCCGCGTCCGCCGTGCCGCTGCCGGCCTTCGCCCAGGCAGACTACGTCCCCCCGCTGCGTCAGATGCGCGGCATGTGGATCGCTTCCGTGGTCAACATCAACTGGCCCTCGAAGCCGGGGCTGAGCGCCGACGAGCAGAAGGCCGAATACCTGGCCTGGCTCGACGTGGCCGTGCAGCGCAAGCTCAACTCCGTGTTCGTGCAGATCAGGCCGACCGCCGACGCGTTCTGGCCGTCGCCGTTCGAGCCCTGGTCGCAGTACCTGACCGGCACCCAGGGCCAGGACCCCGGCTACGACCCGCTCGGGTTCGCCGTGGAGGAGACCCACAAGCGCGGCCTGGCCTTCCACGCCTGGTTCAACCCCTACCGCGTGTCGATGCAGCCCGACCCGGGCAAGCTGCACCCCGATCACCCCGGCCGCAAGAACCCCGACTGGATCCTGCCGTTCGGCGGCAAGCTCTACTACAACCCGGGCATGCCCGAGGTCCGCAAGTTCTGCCAGGACGCGATGATGGACGCGATCACCCGCTACGACATCGACGGCCTGCACTTCGACGACTACTTCTACCCGACCAACACCACTGCTTTCGACGACAGCGCCGCGTTCGCCAAGTACGGCGCCGGCTTCCCCGACCTGGCCTCCTGGCGGCGCAACAACGTCGACCTCATGGTCAGCGAGATGCAGCAGCGCGTCCTGCAGGCCAAGCCGGAGATCGCCTGGGGCATCAGCCCGTCGGGCATCTGGCGCAACAAGGGCACCGACCCGCTCGGCTCCGAGACCAACGGCGGCCAGTCCTACGACAACCTGCACGCCGACACCCGCGGCTGGGTCAAGAAGGGCTGGCTGGACTACATCGCGCCGCAGCTCTACTGGTACATCGGGCAGCCGCCGGCCGACTACTCCAAGCTCGTCCCGTGGTGGTCGGACGTGGCCGCGGGCACGAACACGCTGCTGTGGATCGGGCAGGCGGCGTACAAGGCGGGCGACCCCGCTCAGGCCGCCGAGTGGCAGAAGCCGGACGAGCTGTCCAGGCACCTGACGCTCAACCGCGCCCACCCCGAGGTCAGCGGTGACATCTGGTACAACGCCAACGACGTCAAGGTGGACCGGCTCGCCTCCATCACGACCGCCGTCAACGACCACTACCAGCGGCCCGCGCTCGCGCCCGTGCTGCCCCGCCTGGCGAACGGCGAGCCGCCGCGCCGCCCGGTGGTGGCGTACGCGCTGCGCCGCACCGGCGGCGTCGAGGTGCGCGTGGTGGCCACCGGCCGGGACGAGCCGTTCCAGTTCGCCATCTTCCGCTTCCCGGGCGAGGCCGGCCAGAACGCCTTCGCCGACGCGCGCAACCTGGTCGCGGTCGTGCCCGCCGACCGCCAGATCCGCTGGACGGACCCCGACGGCAAGCGCGGCGACCACTACTACGCGGTCGCCGTCGACCGGGCCAACAGGACCAGCAAGCCCAGCCGCGGTTTCCGGGTGATCTGAAGACACCGGTGAAGGAACGTCGACCTCCGGCGCCGCGCGCATGGCTCATCAGCGCGCGTCGCCGGCACGTTCCCTGACCGGCGACGAGCACGGCGCGCGCCACCGGCCTGTCGGCCCGCGGTCGCCCGCCGTCGCCCGTTCCGCGCCCAGCAGGGATGAGCACGGTGATCTCTCGATGGTCCCGACGCTGCCGGAACCCCTCGCCGAAGCCCCGGTCGCGATCTGGCTCCCTCTAGGAAGCCCTCCTACCGGCCGCCGACGGCTGCTGCTCAGCCGCGGCGCCCGCCGACCGCTGTGGTGGCACCACAGGGGTCGGGCGCACCAGCCCGAGCGCGACGACCTCGTTGGCGAGGCGCGTGCGGCGGTTGGTGCCCTCAGGAATCCTGAACTTCTGGTACAGCCGCAGCAGGTGCTGCTTGACCGCGGCTTCGGTCACGACCAGGTCGTCGGCGATCTCGCGCGCCGTCGCCGGAGCGACGAACGCCTCGTCGGACAGCGCCGGCCTGCAGAGCGAGGTCAGCACATCGACCTCGCGCCTGGTCAGCTCGGGCGCCGCCGCCCTGCGCAGCTCGACCTCGGGGGTGAAGTCCTCACGGGGGACTCCACCGATGCGACCCCGCGCCGCGCCGAACGAGACGACGTCGCCGTCGTCGAGGACCCTCCGGGCGATCGGCCTGCCGTTCACCCGTGTGCCGTTGCGGGACAGGCCCAGGTCAACGACGTACAGGTAGGGTCCTCGTCTGACGAACTCGGCATGGAGTCGAGACACACTGGGGTCGGTGAGCCGGATGTCCACACCCCGGCCTCTCCCGACCGTCGTGATCTCGGGGCGCAACGGGACCACGTCGCCGGTGTCCTCGATGCGTATGAACGGCCCCTCCACGGCAGTTCCTCCCCAGGTAGCCCGCCGTAACTATTACTACAGCTCCGGCTTACCCAACCGAGGGGATGCGGAATCGCCTTTGCCGAAAGGAGAATCCCACGTGAAATTGGTCTGGACCTCTGCGGACGGTTTTACCTGCTCACGGGTAGACTTCGGAGGAAGATAAGCGGAGGAAACACTCATGGCGGACAAGCCCACGAAAGGCCTGGCCGATGTCGTAGCCGCGTCCACAGCGCTGAGCGACATCGACGGCAAGGCCGGTCGGCTCTTCTACCGTGGATACGACATCCACGACCTGGCCGGCCGAGCGACGTTCGAGGAGACCGCGTACCTGCTGCAGCACGGCAGGCTGCCCGACCGGGCCCAGCTGGAGGCGTACGGCGCCGACCTGGCCCAGGGCCGGGAGCTCGGCGCGCTGGTCGCCGCGAACGTGGCGGAGATCGCCGAGAAGCAGAAACCCATGGAGGCGCTCCGCTCCCTCGTCTCACTCTCCGGCGCCGACGACCCCGACAAGGACTCCACCGCCCCCGACGCGAACCTGCGCAAGGCGGCCCGCCTGACCGCGCAGCAGCCCGTGCTGGTCGCCCGCTACCACGCCGCGCGCACCGGCGGCGCGGCCCCCGAGGCCGACCCCGAGCTCAGCATCGCCGGAAACTTCCTGCTCCAGGTCACCGGACGCGCCCCCGAGCGGCGCGCCGTCGAGATCTTCGACGAGTGCCTGGTGCTGCACGCCGACCACACGATGAACGCCTCGACGTTCGCCGCCCGCGTCTGCGCCGCGACCCTGTCGGACATGCACTCGGCCATCGTCGCGGCCATCGGCACGCTCAAGGGCCCGCTGCACGGCGGCGCGAACGAGCAGGTCATGAAGACCCTGGAGTCGATCCCGCCGGGCGGGGTGGCCCAGGCCGTGCGCGACAAGCTCGCCGCGGGCGAGAAGATCATGGGCTTCGGCCACCGCGTCTACAAGACCGAGGACCCGCGCGCCACGCACCTGCGCCGCATGTCCGCCGAGCTGGCCGAGGCCGCCGGCGACGACACCTACTACCGGATGTCGAAGGAGATGGAGGAGGTCGTCTTCGAGACGAAGGGCCTCTATCCGAACGTCGATTTCTACGCGGCGTCGGTCTACCACTACCTTGGCATCCCGACGGACCTGTTCACCCCCGTCTTCTCGATCAGCCGCATGTCCGGCTGGACCGCGCACGTGATCGAGCAGCATGCCGACAACAGGCTGATCCGGCCCGACAGTGAATACATTGGCGAGCGCGATCAGAAGTGGAAGCCAATAGAAGAGCGTTGAGCCGAGAGAACGAACGTGAACGCTGGGGACCGTTCCCGCTGATTGTGGCGGGAGCGGTCGCCGCCGTGCTCGTGATCCTGTTGGTGGACCCGCGCTGGGGCGGGTTCGCGCTGGGCGGCGTGCTGATGGTCGCCGCCGCGCTCCGGTTCGCCGGGTTCGACGGGCAACTGGCCGTCCGCGACAAGGTGACGGACGTCATCACGCTGATCGCGTTCGGCTTCCTCACGGCCCTGACCTCGCTCGCGCTGTACAACAACGCGTTCAAGGCCTGGCTCCTGTCCCTTTTGGCCGGTTGACGGGACGGTCCGATAGCCTCAACGCATCCATTCATTGAAGGGGAACCATTCGCATGCCCAAGATCAAGGTGGAGGGTCCTGTCGTCGAGCTCGACGGCGACGAGATGACCCGGATCATCTGGCAGTTCATCAAGGACCAGCTGATCCTTCCCTACCTCGACGTCGACCTGAAGTACTACGACCTGGGGATCGAGTACCGGGACTCGACGGACGACCAGGTCACCATCGACGCCGCCAACGCCATCAAGAAGTACGGCGTCGGTGTGAAGTGCGCCACCATCACCCCCGACGAGGCGCGGGTCGAGGAGTTCGGGCTCAAGAAGATGTGGAAGTCCCCCAACGGGACCATCCGCAACATCCTCGGCGGCGTGATCTTCCGTGAGCCGATCATCATGTCGAACGTGCCGCGGCTCGTGCCCGGCTGGACCAAGCCGATCGTCGTCGGCCGTCACGCCTTCGGCGACCAGTACCGCGCCACCGACCTGGTCATCCCCGGCGAGGGCACCCTGACCCTCACGTACACGCCGAAGGACGGCTCCGAGCCGATCGAGCTCGACGTGTACGACTTCCCGGGCGGCGGCGTCGCCATGGCGATGTACAACCTCGACGAGTCGATCCGCGACTTCGCCCGCGCCTCCATGCGCTACGGCCTGGCCCGCAACTACCCGGTCTACCTGTCGACGAAGAACACCATCCTCAAGGCGTACGACGGCCGCTTCAAGGACATCTTCGCCGAGGTCTTCGAGACCGAGTTCAAGGCCGACTTCGACAAGGCCGGGCTCACCTACGAGCACCGCCTCATCGACGACATGGTCGCCGCGGCGCTCAAGTGGGAGGGCGGCTACGTCTGGGCCGCCAAGAACTACGACGGCGACGTGCAGTCCGACACCGTCGCCCAGGGCTTCGGCTCGCTCGGCCTGATGACCTCCGTCCTCATGACCCCCGACGGCCAGACCGTCGAGGCCGAGGCCGCCCACGGCACCGTGACCCGCCACTACCGCGAGCACCAGAAGGGCAACCCCACCTCCACGAACCCGATCGCCTCGATCTTCGCGTGGACGCGTGGCCTGGCCCACCGCGGCAAGCTGGACAACACCCCCGCCGTGACCGACTTCGCCGACAAGCTGGAGCAGGTCTGCATCGAGACCGTCGAGAGCGGTCAGATGACCAAGGACCTCGCCATGCTGGTCGGCGGCGACGCCAAGTGGCTCACCACCCAGGACTTCCTGGCCGCCCTGGACGAGAACCTCAAGAAGAAGATGTCTGCTTGAGAGAAAGCGGCCTCTACCTGCGGCTTCGTCGTACGGTAGGGGCCGTTTCGCATGTCCGGGGCCGTCTGCGGGCCGTCTTTCCGGGGTTGACGTGCGGGCAGGGGCGATTATGGTCCGTTTAGGAAAGTTTCCTAAGAGAAGCTTCCGTCCCTCTCCCGCATCAGGAGGCGTCCTCGTGCTGTCCAGGAAGTGGGCCACCGGCCTGCCCGCCGCGACCCTGCTCACCACCGCGCTGCTCGCGGGCCTCGCCCCGGCGGCGCATGCCGTCCCCGACGGCTGTACCTCCAGCGTGACCGGCTCGACGGCCGAGAGCCGTTGCACCGGCGGCACGGGCCAGCACCAGATCGCGATCACCGTCCTGCACGTCAACCCCGCCGTCGGGTACGTCTACAACGTCGGCCCATGGGTCTCTCCCGGCCAGGTCTCCTCGGCCACCATCCCGCCCGGCACGATCATCTCCATCCGCGTCAACAAGCGCTGAGATCCAGCAGGCACCCGCGGGCGGCCGTCGAGAACGGTCGCCCCCGGGCCACGCCATAGTTCCGCGGGGTCGGCCGCGAGATCGACTGGGCGGACGGGCGGCGCAGCGGGGCACGCGTGGCCGGCGGCTTCTTCATCGCCCGGGTGCGGGGGGTGACGGCCCCCGATCCCTCCCGGAAGGACGCGGACGGCAGGCCGACCGGAGTCCTGGTCACGCCGCCGGTCACGGTGACCGCGTACGGCCCGCAGGACCAGGTCTTGAGGCAGGAGAAGTGAGGCAGGAGAAGGACGTGGCGTTCGGACCGCTGGGCCGGGGCGGCGACTGAGCCGCCACCGGGGCCGCCACCAGGGCCGGCTCACCCGCTCGCCCGGCGCCAGTCGCTCGCGGTGAGGCGGTACAGGACGTGGCGGCGCAGCCGGTGGCCGGGCGGCAGCACGGGATGGTCGAAGTCCCCGTCGGGGTCATGGACCATCCCGAGCCGGCGCATGACGGCGCTGGAACGCGTGTTGACCGTGGCCGTGAAGGACACCACCTCCGCCAGGCCGAGCCGGTCGAAGGCGAGGCCGAGCGCGGCGGTGGCCGCCTCGCTCGCGTAGCCGTGGCCCCATGACCTGCGGTTGAGCCGCCAGGCAATCTCCGTCGCGGGCATGAAGGGGGCCTCGAACGAAGGCCGGTGCAGGCCGGTGAAGCCGATGAACTCGCCGGTGTCCAGCCTCTCCAGCGCCCAGCGTCCCCAGCCCTGCCGGGTGATCAGGTCGTCGCTGGCGGCGGCGAACGCGTCGCTCTGCTCGCGGCTGAGCGTGGCGGGGAAGTGTTCCATGACCTCGGGGTCGGCGTTGAGCTCCGCGAAGGGCTCGCGGTCGGAGGGACGCCAGGGCCGCAGCAGGAGGCGCTCGGTACGCAGCTCGGCCGGCGGCAGGCGGGTGGAGTCGATCACCGGTGCCATCTTATGCGCGGAACGAGGTGGGGAAGCTCGTACTCTTGGTCCCGTGTTGAGTAGTAACCGGCTGCGTGTCCTGCTTGAGGTGTTCAGGACGGGCAGTATCGCCGGTGCGGCCAGGGTGCTGAAGTTGTCGCCGTCCGCCGTGTCCCACCAGCTGTCCCGGCTGGAGCAGGAGGCGGGGGTCGGGCTGGTCGAGCGCAACGCCCAGAGCCTGCGGCTGACCGAGGCGGGACGCCGCCTGGCCATCCGCGCCCAGGAGGTCGTCGACATCATCGAGGCGGCCGAGAAGGACCTGCTCGCCCAGGCCAGGGTGGACGCCGGCGAGCTGCGCATCGGCTTCTTCGCCTCCGCCGGGTACCGCCTGCTGCCGCTGGCGCTGTCGCGCTTCGCCTCCCGGTATCCCAAGGTGGCGCTCGACCTGGTGGAGGGCCAGCCGTACGAGCTGCTGCCCGATCTGGAGCGTGGCGCGCTCGACGTGCTGGTGGTCTTCGAGCACGCGCTCGACCCGTGGCAGTGCCCGGAAGGGGTGGAGGTCGTCCACCTGTTCGACGAGCCGCAGCTGCTGGTCCTGCCGACCGGCCACGCCGCCGCCCAGCGGCCCAAGGTGCGGCTGGCGGACCTGGCCGAGGAGCCGTGGATCACCACGTTCGGCGCCGAGCACCCGGTGTCGATCCTTGAGCGGGCCAGCACGCTGGAGGGCTTCTCGCCGCGGATCCGCTGCCGCAGCGACCACTACGAGGTGACGATCGGCCTGGTACGGGCCGGGCTCGGCGTCGCGCTGGTGCCGAGCCTCGGCCTGCAGGGCGCGACCGGACTGCACACCTGCCGGCTGACCACGCCGAACCTGTTCCGCAGGATCGGCGTGGCCAGGCGGCCGACCAATCCCAACCCGGCCGCCCGGTCGTTCCTGGCCTACCTGCGTACGGCCTCGGCCCAGCTCAGGAACTCGCTGGAGCCTTCGCTGCGCTGAGGCGGGCGGCGACGTCCAGGCCGGCCCGCCGGACGGCGGCGGTCAGGTCGTGCTCACTGCCCGCGGGGCCGTGGGCGAGGACGGCGTAGGCGATGCGGCCGTCCATGATGCCGACATCGGACCGGACGCCCTCGTCGGTGCCGGTCTTGTTGGCCAGCCAGTCGCCCTCGGGATCGTGCCTGACCAGGGCGGGGACGAGACCGTGGTCGGTGTTCTGCCGCATCCAGCCGCGCATGAGCGCCTGCCAGCCGCCCGGACCGGCGAGCAGCGCGGCCAGGCCGGACAGCTCGGCCGCGGTGCCGATCGCGAACGTGGGCGGGTCCTGCGGGGTGCGCGGTTCCCTGATGCGGTCGAGCAGCCTGGTCCGCGACAGCCCGAGGGCCGCGGCGGCGGCGTTGACCCGGTCCAGGCCGATCGTGCGCAGCAGCGCGTTCGTGGCGGTGTTGTCGCTGACGGCGGCGGTCAGGAGGGCGAGGTCGCCGATCGTCCAGGCGCGCGCGGACAGCGACGTGAGCAGCCCGGAGCCGCCGCAGTAGTCGTCGTCCTGCAGCGTCACGGGCGTGTCGGGGGCCAGGATGCCGCCCTCGACGCTCATCGCCACCTCGGCCAGCAGCAGCAGCTTGCCGACGCTGGCCAGCGGCAGCTCGGCGTCCTCGTTGACGCCGTGGAACTCGCCCGTCACCAGATCCCGCGTCGCGACGGCGAGCGTGATGTCGTTCACCGCCCGATGATCCTTCCTGGTCTGTCCTCGGTGAGCCTGTTGTCCTCAACGGCGAGCCGTCCGGCCACGACAACGGCCCTGATGCCGGTGGGAGGCAGCAGCGGGTCGGCGTAGGTCGCGCCGTCGGCGACCGTCGCGGGGTCGAAGAGCACCAGGTCGGCGTGCGCTCCGTCGCGCACGACGCCCCTGTCCGCCAGCCCGAACCGGTCGGCCGCCATGCCGGTCATCTTGTGGACGGCGGTCTCCACCGGGAACAGCCCCTGGTCGCGGGAGTAGCGGCCGAGCACCCGGGGGAAGGTGCCGGCCAGCCGGGGATGCGGATGGCCCGGCTTGGGCACGCCGTCCGAGCCGATCATGGCGAACTCGCTTGCCAGGACCCGCTGGACGTCGTCCTCGCGCATGGAGTGGCTGATGATGGTCACCTCGCCGTCCTCGGCGAGCAGCAGCTCGGCCGCCGCGTCCACCGGGTCGCCGCCCAGCTCGGCGATCGTGCGGCCCTCGGCCTCGGGGTGACGGGTGGCGCAGGCGACCGAGATGCGGTCCCAGCCGCCGTTGCCGACCGTGTTCTCCCAGCCCGGCACGCCCGCCTCGATGGCCGCGCGCATCCGGTCGCGCTGGCCGGGGTCGCGCAGCCGGTCGAGCAGCGCCTCGGTGCCGCCGTCGTTGGCCCACGGGGGGAACATCGCCGACAGCGACGTGCTGCCCTCGGTGTAGGGGTAGACGTCGCAGGTGAGGTCCATGCCCTGGGCGCGCAGCTCGGCGATGCGGGGGAGCGTGCGCAGGGTCTTGCCCCAGGCGTGCTTGCCGGCCGTCTTGTGGTGGCTGACGTGCAGCGCTGCCCCGCTCCTGCGGGCGATCTCGACGGCCTCCTCCAGCGCCTCCTCCACGCGGGACATCTCGTCCCGCAGGTGGGTGACGTACGGCTTGCCGTGCCGGGCCGCGACGCGGGCCAGCGCGACCACCTCGGCGGTGTCGCCGTACGTGCCGGGGGTGTAGATGAGGCCGGTGGACAGCCCGGCGGCGCCGGCCGCCAGCGCGTCGTCGAGCAGCGCGCACATGGTGGCGAGCTCGGCGGGGGTGGCCGGGCGGTCCTCGTAGCCGAGCACGCCGGCCCGCAGGGTGCCGTGGCCGACGAGCGAGGTCAGGTGGTTCGAACGGGGGGCCCGCTCGTGCGCCGCTACGAACCCGTCATAGTCCTCAAAAATCGGGATGTCGCCGCCGAAACCGGCCCGGCTCGACCGGCGCAGTGCCGGCACCCGCTCGGGCAGCGCCGGGAACAGGCTCGACCCGCAGTTGCCGCAGATCTCCACGGTGACGCCCATGAGCACGGGGGCGGCGGCCAGCTCCCGGCCCGCCTCCCCGAGCAGGGTGACCGCGTCGGAGTGGGTGTGGACGTCGATGAACCCGGGCGCGACCACCAGCCCGGCGGCGTCGATCACCCGCCCCCCGCCGCCGTCGGACGGGCCGCCCCCGGGCAGCAGGACGAGGCGGTCACCGCGGACGCCGACGTCGGCCCGGCGCAGCGGCGCGCCCGTCCCGTCGGCCACGAGGCCACCGCTGATCAGCATGTCGAGGCTCACGTGGCCGAACCCTCCCTGAGAAGCGAGCCGTTCACAGCACCTGCCCGAGGAACGCGCGGGTGCGCTCGTGACGCGGCGCGGACAGCACCTCGCGGGGCGGCCCCTCCTCCACGATCACGCCGTCGTCGATGAACACCAGGTGGTCGCCCGCCTCTCTGGCGAAGCCCATCTCGTGGGTCACCACGATCATCGTCATCCCGCTGGCCGCCAGGTCGCGCATGACCTGCAGCACCTCCTGCACCAGCTCGGGGTCGAGCGCGCTGGTCGGCTCGTCGAACAGCATGAGCTTGGGGTCCATGGCCAGGCTGCGCGCGATCGCGACCCGCTGCTGCTGGCCGCCCGAGAGCTGCCGGGGGTAGTGGCCGGCCCGGTCGGCCAGCCCCACCCGGTCGAGCAGCGTCCTCGCGCGCTCGGCCGCCTTCGCCTTCGACAGGCGCTTGACCGTGCACGGGCCCTCCATGACGTTCTCCAGCGCGGTCATGTGCGGGAACAGGTGGAAGCGCTGGAAGACCATGCCGATCTCCTGGCGCTGGCGGCACAGCTCGTCGGGCCGCAGCAGGTGCAGCTTGCCGCCCTGCTCGCTGAAGCCCATGAGCTTGCCGTCGACCCACACCCGGCCCGCGTCGATCGTCTCCAGCCGGTTGACGCAGCGCAACAGCGTCGACTTGCCCGACCCGGACGGGCCCACCACGCAGACCACCCCGCCGGCCGGCACGTCGAGGCTGACGCCCCTCAGCACCTCCAGCTGGCCGAAGCGTTTCCTGACCGATTCGATCTTCACCATGCTAGTGGCCACGGCTGAACCGCCTCTCCAGGGAGCGCTGGCCGAAGGTGGCCACGGTGGTGAGCAGCAGGTACCAGGTGGAGGCGACCACCAGCAGCGCGATCACCTCGAAGTTGTCCAGGTAGATGCGCTGGGAGACGGTCAGCAGCTCCGCGCCGGAGATGACCGAGACCATCGAGGTGGTCTTCAGCATGGAGATGAACTGGTTGCCGGTCGGCGGGATGATCACCCGCATCGCCTGCGGCAGCACGACCCTGCGCAGGATCTGCCGGTGCGACATGCCCAGCGACTCGGCCGCCTCCCGCTGCCCGGGATCCACCGAACGGATGCCCGCCCGGACGATCTCGGCCATGTACGCGCCCTCGTTGATGGTCAGCCCGAGCAGCGCCGCCGTGAACGGCGTGATCAGCTCGTTGGCCGGCCACTGGAGGAACATCGGCCCGCCGAACGGCACGCCGAGCCCGATCTCGGGGAAGACCAGGCCGATGTTGAACCAGAAGATGAGCTGCACCAGCAGCGGCGTGCCCCGGAAGAACCAGGTGTAGAGGCCGGCCGCGCCGCGCAGCACCGGGCTGTCCGACAGCTGCATGACGGCGGCCATCACACCGAGGGCGACGCCGATGACCATGGACAGCGCGGTGAGCGCGATCGTGATCCACAGGCCGCCGAGCACCCGGCCGTCCAGCAGGAACTCGGAGATCACGTCCCAGTGGAGGTTGGGGTTGACGATGACGGTGTAGGCCAGCCACGCCATCACCAGCGCCGCGACCACCGCCGCGACGAGCCGCCCGGGCCTGGGCGGCTTCACCGCCTCGATCGGGAGTTCCATCATGCGCCGGTGTTGATCGTGACCTTGGGCACGGCGTTGGCCGTCGTGCCGTACTTCTCCAGGATCCTGCCGTACTCGCCGCTGTCGATCAGCTCCTGCAGGGCCTTGGCGACGGCGTCGCGCAGGCCGGTCTGCTTCTTGTCGATCGCGATGCCCCAGGGGCCGGCGTCGTACTGCTCGGTCAGGACCTCGTACTTGCCGGTCTCCTTGGCGTACATGGCGGCCACGGGGGAGTCGACGATCGTGGCGACGGTACGGCCGGAGTCGATGGTGAGCAGGCCGGTGGGGGCGTCCTCGCTCTGCATGATCTCCATCTTCTGGGCGCACTTCTCGTTCTGGCGCTTGCCGATCTCCAGGTTGGAGCTGCCCTTGGCCAGGACGACCTTCTTGCCGCACAGGTCCTCAAGGGTCTTGATGCCCTCGGGGTTGCCCTTCTTGACCATGATCGAGCCGCCGGCGTTGAAGTAGTCGACGAAGTCGACGGCCTTGCGGCGCTGTTCGAGGTCGCTGAGGGCGGCCATGGCGATGTCCCACCGGCCGCCCTGCAGGCCGGGGATGAGACCGTCGAAGGAGGCGTTGATGATCCGGGTCTTCAGCCCGAGCCGCTCTCCGACCGCCACGGCCAGGTCGGCGTCGACGCCGGTCATCTCCTGGGTGCCCGGCTTGTACATCTCCATCGGGGGATAGCCTTCCGAGGTCGCCATGCGGAGCTCGCCGGACTTCCGTACGGATTCCGGGACGAGGTCCTTGGCGCTCTTGCCGGTCGAGGAGGGCGGCGTGGGGGCAGCCGCCGTACCCGAGGTGGACCTCCCGCATCCCGCGCCGAGAGCGCAGGCCGCCACCAGGGCGATGACCAGGTGTGTTCGCATGGCATGTCATCGTGGCCAGGCCGTCAGGCGGCACCAAGCCTCGTGAAGGCATGCGACCCTCAGCAACGAATCCGTCGATGCTCGACCCCGCGTGCCCTCGCGGTTGTTTACGCTCGCCCATCATGAGTTTGGACATCTGGCCCCAGACCGCCACATGGCACGACGGGGAGCTGCGGCTCGGCGGGATCGGCGCGGTCGAACTGGCCCGGGTGCACGGCACGCCCGCGTACGTGCTGGACGAGGCCGACTTCACCGCCCGCGCCCGCGCCTGGCTGGACGCGCTGCCCGACGGCGACGTGCACTACGGCGGCAAGGCGTTCCTCTGCCCCGAGGTGGTGCGCTGGCTGGACCGGCTGGGCCTGTCCCTCGACGTCTGCACAGGCGGCGAGCTCGCCGTGGCCATGGCCGGCGGGATGCCGCCGGAGCGGGTCGTCTTCCACGGCAACAACAAGTCGGCCGACGAGCTGCGCCGGGCCGTGGCCTGGGGCATCGGCTGCGTGGTCGTCGACTCCTTCACCGAGATCGCCAGGCTCGCCGCGATCGCCGCCTCCCTGGGCGTCCGGCAGCGGGTCATGATCAGGGTGACGCCGGGCGTGGACCCGCACACCCACGCCTTCATCGCCACCGGCGGCGAGGACTCCAAGTTCGGCTTCTCGCTGAGCGCCGGCGCCGCCGCGCTCGCGGTGGCGCAGGTGAACGCCGAGCCCGCGCTGGAGCTGTACGGCCTGCACTCCCACATCGGCTCGCAGATCTTCGAGCTGGACGGCTTCGGCACCGCCGCCGCCAGGATGGCCGCCTTCGCCGCCGAGACCGGCGTCACCAGGCTCGACCTGGGCGGCGGCCTCGGCATCGGCTACACGCCGGACGACCCCACCCCGCCCACCCCCGCCGAACTGCTGGCCGTGCTCAGGAAGGAGACCGCGGGCCTGCACCTGGCCGTCGAGCCCGGCAGGTCGATCGCCGGGCCGTCCACGGTCGCCCTGTACGAGATCGGCACGATCAAGGGCCGGTACGTGAGCGTGAACGGCGGCATGAGCGACAACCCCCGCCCCGGCATGTACGGCGCCGCCTACACCGCCGCCCTGGCCAACCGCGCCTCCGACGCCCCCACGAGCGCGTTCACCGTGGTCGGCAAGCACTGCGAGAGCGGGGACGTGCTGGTCAGGGACATCGTGCTGCCCGGCGACGTGCGGCCCGGCGACCTGCTCGCCGTACCGGTGTCGGGCGCCTACCAGCGCTCGATGGCCAGCAACTACAACCATGTGCCCAGGCCGCCGGTCGTCGCGGTGCGCGACGGGGAGGCGCGGGTCGTCGTCCGCCGGGAGAGCGAGGAGGACCTGCTGCGGCTCTACCTGTGACGCGGACGTGAAAGCCACGCCGGCGGTCAGGACGTGAGCTTGCCCAGGTCGGGGGCGTAGACGGTCATCCAGCTCGGATGCAGCCGGAAGTAGACCACGTCGTGCTCCCAGTCGAAGGCGTCCGCGCCGTAGAAGTCCTTGAAGTAGGCGAGCAGGGCCGGCCAGTCGGCGGCCGGCTCGCCGTCCTGCGGGTTGAGGACCTCCACCCTGCCGTGGGTGAACACGCCCAGGTCCTCCCCGCGCATGTGGGCGACGCTGGCCGCCGGGCGGGCGGCGAGGTGACGCGCCTTGGCGGCGCCGCGCGCCGTGCCGAAGTGCCACTTGCCGTGCAGGAAGTGGCCGTCGGCGCCGCTGATCCGCGGCTCGCCCTTCGCCGTCACGGTGGACAGGGCGAGGACGCGCATGCCGGTCAGGATCCCGGTGAGCTGCTCGGCGTTCAGGGTGCGCTCGGTGACGATCGAGCGCAGGTGCGAGGTGGAGCGGGAGAGCGAGGCGTCGAGGAGCGCCTGGAGCTCTTCGAGCTCCTGCGGGGTTTCGAGCATTGAGGTCCTTGTCTGTACGTACGTACCGGCCCGCGGTCGGCGCCGGCCGGTGGGACCATGCTCGACCGGAAACCCGACACCCTGTGTCGTGTTTTCCGGAACTGTTTTCCGAAACTCAGGACGAATCTCTGACGCGGGCCGCCTGTTCCTCCTGGACCCTGCGGGCGGTGCGCAGGAAGCCGAGGATCACCGCCAGCTCGTCCGGCCCGTAGCCCTCCAGCGCCCGCGCGCCCGCCTGGCCGACCGGTACGAAGATCTCGGCCTCGGCGGCGCGGGCGGCGTCGGTGGCGGCGACCAGGACGCGGCGGCGGTTGCCCGGATCGGGCGCACGGCCCACCATGCCCGCGCGTTCCAGCCGGTCGATGACGGTGGTGACGGCCGCCGGGCTGAGCTTCAGCGCGAGGCTGAGCGCGCCCGCGGCGACCGGGCCCTCGGCCAGGACGACGTCGAGGCAGCGCAGGTCGGTGCGGTTGAGGCGGAGCCGGGCCGCGGCGGCCTCGTCGAAGGCGTCGAAGCTCTGCTGCAGCTGCCGGAGCTCCATGGCGATCTCTCCGATGACGGCACGTTTCGACATTCGAACCTTTCTGATATCGTACTTTTCGTCAGTCGAAATGACGATATCACTCCGGAGGCACCGCCATGCGCTCGACCACCCTCACCTCACCCGACACCGCCGAGATCCAGCGCCTCTTCGCCGACTTCATGGCGGCCTGGACCGCCGGGGACGCCCGCGCGTTCGGCGCCCTGTTCACCGACGACTCCGACTACGTCTCCTACGACGGCACGGTCGCCCGCGGCCGCCGCGCGCACGAGCTCAACCACGACAAGCTCTTCCGCGGCGTCCTGGCCGGATCGGCGCTCGTCGGCGACCTGGAGTCGGTGCGTTTCCTCACCTCCGACGTGGCGGTCGTGCACGGCACGGCCTCCGTCCTGATGCCCTGGCGGTCCACGCTGCCCGGGCGGCGGCTGTCCCGGCAGACCGTCGTCGTGGTGCGGACGGGCGAGGGCTGGCGCATCGGCGCCATCCACAACGGCCGGGTCCGGCCGGTCACCGTCCCGGAGCCGGACGCGTTCCCGTCCAGGATGTCGCAGCTGATGGCCCGGATCGCCCGCCGGTTCGGCCTCGGCAGGGGATGACCCTTTTCGTAATCCCTGACCCTTCTTTGACGAGGTCGCGGCGTGGCGCAGTTGATCACCTGGGTAAGGCCCAACCTGTAACAGTCGTACGCGTCTCGGGGGGTTCGGATGCGACTGGGTATTTTGACAGGAGCGGGGCTGCTCGCGGCCGCCGTCGTCCTGACCGGGTGCGACTCGCCGCCCGACACTGCCAAGATCACCGACAGCAAGGCCGAGGCCGCGGCCAGGCTGAAGCAGAGCAAGGCGGCCAAGATGGCGCTGGCGCGCAAGGTGAAGGCGAACGAGCTGGGCCAGATCCCGGTGCTGATGTTCCACCGGGTCATCAAGAACCCGGCCACCACCGACGACAGGACGCCGCAGCAGTTCCGCTCGGACCTCGAACGGCTGGTCAAGGAGGACTACGTCCCGATCAGCGCTTCGGAGATGGTGACCGGGAAGATCAACGTCCCGGCGGGCAAGCATCCCGTGGTCCTGACGTTCGACGACTCATCGCCCTCGCAGCTCACCCTGAACGAGATGGGCGTCCCGCAGCCGGACACCGCCGTGGCGATCCTGCGCGAGGTGGCCGCCAAGCACCCGGGCTTCCGGCCGGCCGCCACCTTCTACGTCACCCGCGACATGTTCGGCAAGACCGTGCGCGAGGAGCAGGCCCAGACGCTGGGCTGGCTCAAGGACAACGGCTTCGACATCGGCAACCACACCCGTGACCACGTCAACCTGCACGGACGCTCGGAGAAGGAGGTGGAGGACCAGATCGGCGGCATCGCCAAGCAGATCGACGACCTGACCAAGGTCAAGCCCAACTCCATCGCCCTGCCGTACGGCAACCAGCCGCGCAAGAAGGAGTGGGCGCTGCACGGCAAGCTCTACAACCACGCCGGCGCGTTCCTGGCCGGTTACACGCCCGCGCCGTCGCCGTTCAGCAAGGCGTTCGACCCGGGCGGCATCCCGCGCATCCGGGTCATGGAGAAGAAGGGCGACTGCTCGCAGTTCTGCTCGGCGGCCTGGCTCGACTGGCTCAAGAACAACCCGGACATGCGCTACACCTCGGACGGTGACGTCAGCACGGTGGCGTACCCGAAGTTCAAGAACCCGTACCTGCGCAAGTCCTTCACCACCTGGAGCCTGCCCTACTGACGGACGCGCCCGAGCACCACGCTCAGCTCGGCGGGCTCCAGCATGAAGTCGGCCACATGGTCTCCCGGCGCGGCAGGGTGGCGAGCCATCAGCCGGTGGGCAGCCGCGGCGTGACCGTGCGCACGTGCCTGCCCGTCTTCGTGTCGAACAGGGCGACGCCCTGCTGGAGCACGCCGCCGGGGACGAGCTCCCGGTGCCGTGCCGCGATCAGGCGGCCGAAGGGGGACGGCTCGACGGTCCACTCCACGTTGCCCGGCATGGTGCAGCCGCGCAGCAGGTCGCCCTTGGGCGAGTAGACGGCGAACCACACTGATCTGAGGTGGCCCGGGGAGCGGCGGGAGGGCTCGCCGCTCTTCATGACGAGGCCTTCCGACGTCCATCCGGCGACCTGCCCTCGGTCCGGGAGGCGGATGGCCGTGCCGCGCGGGACGTCCACGATCACGGGGGGCTCCAGCATCACCTCGGAGTCCTTGGTCAGATGGTCGGGCCGGAGGAGCACGTGGCGGCCGTCCAGGGAGAACAGCGGCGGCTGAGCTCCGAAGAGGGCCGTGACGGTCCCGCGCGGCTGCCTGACGGGGAGCCGTTCGACGGCTCCCGTCCGCAGGTCGGCCACGACGTAGGTGTTGTCACTGTCCCTCGGGAAGACGGCGCGCCGGCCGGCGGCCAGAACGACGACGAGAACGGCGGCCCCCGTCCGCCAGGGAAGCCTCCGGCGGCGCGTCACGCCGGCCTGCCGACGACGACCTCCTCCGTCCACCGCACCAGGCCGGCCTCGACGCTGATGACGTGCCGGTCGTCCTGGCCGAAGGCCGCCGGAGACCCGATCCGTGATCTGCGACCAACCAGTCAAGACCGCTGTTACAGGGTCCGAATGGACGCTGTGTACGGGCTTTGTGTAAAAACCGGTGAGTCACGAACGGTTAACGGATCCCTGGGAAGTTGCTGAGCGTCGTAAAGTTTGCGTGGTTGGGGTTCAGTGAACGTGGGGAAGACGAATGCCGCAGATCGCGCCGCTGGTGGCCGGCGATCCAGCGCTGCTGGGATCGTTCCGGCTGTCCGGACGGATCGGCGAGGGCGGCCAGGGGATCGTCTACCTGGGCGTCAACGAGCAGGGCGAGCGGGCCGCGATCAAGCTGCTGCACGTGAAGTTCAGCGGTGACACGATCGCCAGGTCGCGCTTCGCCAGGGAGCTGAAGGCGGCGCAGCGGGTGGCCTCGTTCTGCACCGCGCGGGTGATGGAGGCCGACCTCGACGGCGACACGCCGTACATCGCGAGCGAGTACATCGACGGGCGGGCGCTGCGCGACATCGTCGAGACCGACGGCCCGCTCAGCGGCACCGTGCTCGACCGGCTGGCCATCGGCACGGCCACCGCGCTCACCGCCATCCACCACGCCTCGATCGTCCACCGGGACTTCAAGCCCGACAACGTGCTCATCGCCGCCGACGGG
Organism: Nonomuraea sp. NPDC005730; assembly: GCF_040630865.1. NCBI lineage: Bacteria > Bacillati > Actinomycetota > Actinomycetes > Streptosporangiales > Streptosporangiaceae > Nonomuraea > Nonomuraea sp. NPDC005730. The sequence goes on along the minus strand of NZ_JBEXYK010000005.1, from coordinate 170,826 downwards.
CCGCGCGTGGTCGACTTCGGCATCGCCCGCATCATCGACTCGACCGGCACGATCACCAGCCGCGCGATCGGGACGCCCGCCTACATGGCGCCCGAGCAGATCGCCGGCGACGACATCGGGCCCTTCACGGACGTGTTCGCCTGGGGCGCGACCATGGCCTTCGCCGCCACCGGGAAGGCGGCCTTCGAGGGCAAGTCGATCGCCGTGGTGCTCAACCGCATCCTGAACCACGAGGTCGACGTGGAGATGATGCACGAGCCGCTGCGGGGTGTGGTGCGTTCGGCGCTGGCCAAGTCGCCCGACGAGCGTCCCTCGGCCGACCAGCTCCTGCTGCGCCTGCTCGGGCAGACCGGCACGGCGGCCGGGGCCTCGACGGCGGTGCTCACCAGGGGCGTGCAGGTGGCCGGCGACGACACGACGCCGTTCACGCGGGTGTCGGCCACGTCCATCACCGAACGTCCCGCCACGCAGGCCACCGGCCACCCCGTCCGGCCCCCGTCCGGCGCCACCCCGCACCCGGCCACGACCGGCACCGGGCCCGCGCACCCGACCGGCGCAGGGACCCCGCACACGACCGGCTCCGGGTCCGCGCACCCGACCGGCACCCCGCACCCGACCGGCACTCCGCACACGACCGGCACTCCGCACACGACCGGCACTCCGCACACGACCGGCACCCCGCACACGACCGGCACCGGGACCGGTGTCTCCGGGCGTGCGGAGACGGTGCAGTCCGGCCAGGGCCAGGGGCAGGGTCAGGGCCCGGTGGAGGCGAGGCCCCTCGACGAGCCCGTGCCGTCCGGCGGCCGGCGGCGGCTGAAGGTGTGGCTCGCGCTGGCCGCCGCGCTCGTCATGCTGGTGGTCGTGGCCGTCGCGGCGATGGCGAACGGCTGGTCGCCGCTGGCGTTCAAGGGCGAGGTCGTGACCCCCGCGACGACGGGGAAGAAGAACTCGCGGCCCCCCACGTTCGCCTCGGTGGTGGACAAGGTCGCCCAGACCGGAAAGGTCATCGTCGGCGTCAAGGGCGACCTGCCGGGCGTCGGCCTGCAGAACGGCGACGACTTCTCCGGGTTCGACGTCGAGGTGGCCAAGCTCGTGGCCGCCGCGCTCGGGGCCGAGGAGACCACGTTCACCCGGGTCAGCCGGGACGACCGGGCCGACGCGCTGTCCGAAGGCAGGGTCGACCTGGTCGTGGCCACGTACTCGGTGGACAAGAGCGAGACCCGCTTCGCCGGGCCCTACTACGTGGCCCACCACGACGTGCTGGTCCGCGACGGAACGGGCATCGAGTCGCTGGAGGACCTGAAGGGCAGGAAGATCTGCGCCCTCAACAGCCCGACGGTCCGCGAGGTGCAGGAGCAGGTGAAGGTCGAGCCCGTGACCGCCGGCGACTACGCCGCCTGCATGGACCTGCTCAGGCAGGGCAAGGTGGACGCGGTGCCCGGCGACGACCTGATCCTGGCCGGGTTCGCCAGCCGGGAGAACATGCGCTACAAGGTCATCGGCGCCAAGCTGAACAACGAACGGTACGCGGTCGGCATCCGCGGTGGCGATGCCAAGACCTGCACCGCCGTCAAGGGCGTCATCGCCGACCTCTACCGCAAGGGCACCATCAAGAAGCTCCTGAACAGCCACTTCGGCAAGGTCGACTTCACGCCCGAGCTGAAGGTGCCCGCGATGGAGCCCTGCGGATGACGAGCGGTAACATCCGAAAGTCCAACGAATTCATCCAGTGAGTTAGGGGAAGGCCATGGCCACGCCCGTCAAGGTAACCGTCACCGGGGCCGCCGGTCAGATCGGCTACGCACTGCTGTTCCGCATCGCGTCGGGACAGCTGCTCGGCGCTGACGTCCCGGTCAAGCTGAGCCTGCTGGAGATCCCGCAGGCGGTGAAGGCGGCCGAGGGCACCGCCATGGAGCTCGACGACTGCGCGTTCCCGCTGCTGTCCGGCATCGAGATCACCGACGACGCCAACGTGGCCTTCGCCGGTGCCAACGTCGCCCTGCTGGTCGGCGCCATGCCGCGCAAGGCCGGCATGGAGCGCGGCGACCTGCTCGGCGCCAACGGCGGCATCTTCGGCCCCCAGGGCAAGGCGATCAACGAGCACGCCGCCGACGACATCCGCGTCCTGGTCGTGGGCAACCCGGCCAACACCAACGCGCTCATCGCCCAGCAGAACGCGCCCGACGTCCCGGCCGAGCGTTTCACCGCGATGACCCGCCTCGACCACAACCGCGCGCTGTCCCAGCTCGCCGCCAAGCTCCAGGTCCCGGTCACCGAGATCAAGAAGATGACCATCTGGGGCAACCACTCCGCCACCCAGTACCCCGACCTGTTCCACGCCGAGGTCGGCGGCAAGATCGCGGCCGAGCAGGTCGAGGGCGAGTGGCTGCGCGAGACGTTCATCCCGACGGTGGCCAAGCGCGGCGCCGCCATCATCGAGGCCCGTGGCGCCTCCTCGGCCGCCTCGGCCGCCAACGCCGCGATCGACCACGTCCACGACTGGGTCAACGGCACCGAGTGGACCTCGGCCGCCGTCGTCTCCGACGGCTCGTACGGCGTGCCCGAGGGGCTCATCTCGTCCTTCCCGGTGCGTTCGGTCAACGGCCGGTACGAGATCATCCAGGGCCTGGAGATCGACTCGTTCTCCCGCGAGCGCATCGACGCCAGCGTGCGCGAGCTGACCGAGGAGCGCGACGCCGTCCGCGAGCTCGGCCTCATCTGAACCAGGCGCGACACCCCGGACGCGCGTCCCCGGCTCAGCGGGGGCGCGCGTCCGTCGTCGTGAGGGGGAGTGCGGCCTCCCGGGTGCGCTCGGCCCAGCGGGTCACCGGCGGCACGGCGAGCCCGGCGGCCAGGAAGACCCCGCCGAACAGCAGCCAGCCCGGCAGCCCCCAGCCCACGATGACCGTGGTCATGACGGCGGGCACGACGATGTTGGACACCTGCTGGCTCATCCCGTACAGGCCCTGGTACTGGCCGATCGCGTGCGACGGGGCCAGCTCGTACGACAATCCCCACGAGCCGGCGGCCTGCAGCAGCTCACCGAAGACGTGCAGCAGCGCGCCGCCGAACAGGGCGACCACCGCCACCCAGGCCGGCTGTCCGGCGGCCAGGGCCAGCAACACGCACGCCAGCAGCAGGAACACGCCGGAGCGGCGCTGGGCACGGGCCGCGCCGGCCGCGTCGTCGGTGCCGCGGCTGAGCCGCACCTGCAGCAGCGTGACGGTGACGGTGTTGATCATGGCGACGGCCGCCACCGTCCACGTGGGCGCCGAGGTCCGGCCGGCCACCCAGAGCGGGATCGCGATGGTGAGCAGCCCGTTCTGCATGAACAGCACCGCGTTGAGCAGCGCCAGCACCGCGTACGGCCGGTCGCGCAGCACGATCCAGACCGGCTCGCCCGCCTTGCGCGGGACCGGCGCGACGGGCGGCACGCGGAACGTCAGCGCCGCGCTGCCGAGGTAGCAGAGCGCGCACCCGAAGATCATCCCCAGGTACACGGGACGGCTGTCGAAGTGCAGCGCCGCGCCCGCCCCGAGCCCGCCGACCGACCAGCCGACGTTGGTCACGGCCCGCAGGTACGCGCGCACCCGCACCCGATCGGCCGCCGGCACCGCGCCCCCGACCAGCGCCGCCCGCGCGGTGCCCTCGCCGGCCTCGGCGAACGTCACCAGGGTGGCCACCACGACGAACCCGGCGAACCCCGACACCAGCGCGTACACCGGCACCAGCAGCCCGCCCGCGGCGGAGAAGGCGATCTGCACCCCGCGCGGCCCGGCCAGGTCGGACAGCCGTCCGGCGGGCAGCCCGGCGGCGAGCCCGACGGCCGCGGCGATCGTCATCCCCAGCCCGATCTCGCCGTCCGACAGGCCGACCGACAGTTTGAAGAACAGCACGCTCACCGTGACGAACAGGCCGCGGCCGAGGGAACGCAGGAGTGTGGCGTACGTGAGCGCGCGCACGGGCCCGCTCTCGGGGAGGAGTGACACGGCGGAACAGGCTACTGGTGCCGGGAAACGTCCTTTTCGTCCGCCCCCGGACAGGAGGGGACGGGCTGGGCGGCCGGCGCGGGCTGGGAGGTCGCGTAGAGCGCCCCGGCCGCCGCGGCGAGGCTGCCCAGCAGGATGAGGGCACCAAAGAGCAGCTTCGTGACCCTTGGTGAAAAGCTCCTCACATTTGGGTATCACAGCACACAAACGCCGCCCACATCAGGCGTTCCCGGAAAGTGCCGCCCACGCGTCGGAGACGATGTCACGCAGCGCCGCCCGCTCCGCCTTCCACCCCAGGTCGCGCTGGATCCGCGCGGACGAGGCCACCAGGACGGCCGGGTCGCCGGGCCGCCGGTCGCCCACGACGACCGGGATCTCGTGGCCGGTGACCTCGCGGCAGACCGAGATCACCTCCTGAACGCTGAACCCGGTGCCGCTGCCCAGGTTGTAGATCTTGTGCTCGCCCGCGGCGACCGCCTCCAGCGCCAGCAGGTGCGCCCGCGCCAGGTCGCCGACGTGGACGTAGTCGCGCACGCAGGTGCCGTCGGCGGTGGGGTAGTCGGTGCCGAAGACGCTCACCGAGTCGCGCTCGCCGGTGGCGACCTTGAGCACGTTCGGGATGAGGTGGGTCTCGACCGTGTGGCGCTCGCGGAAGCGGCCGTAGGCGCCGGCCACGTTGAAGTAACGCAGGCTCACCGCGCCGAGCCCGCGAATGCCCGCGTAGGCGCTCAGGGCGGTGTCCACGGCCAGCTTGGAGGCGCCGTAGGGGTTGGTCGGGCGCGTCGGGTCGTCCTCCTCGATGGGGGAGCGCTCGGGCTCGCCGTACGTGGCCGCCGTGGAGGAGAAGACGATCCGGCGCACGCCCTGGTCGCGCATCGCGTCGAGCAGGGCCAGCGTGCCGCCGAGGTTGCTCGCCCAGTACAGGCCCGGCTTCTCCACAGACTCGCCCACCAGGGACTTGGCCGCGAAGTGCAGCACGGCGTCCATGCCGTCGAGCGCGTCGTGGGCGTTCGTGATCGACTCGCGCACGAACCGGGCGCCCTCGGGCACCGCGTCCTCGTGGCCGGTGGACAGGTCGTCGAGCACGGTCACCTCGTGCCCCGCCTCGACGAGCTGCGCGGCGACGACGCTGCCGACGTACCCGGCGCCTCCGGTGACCAACAGCCTCATGTGCACTCCTGTTTAGATATGTTTGATTTTGTACGGCTTGCCGTTCAGCATACGCGGGAAACCCGCCGAGTACGCTGCCAACCACCATGTTTGACACCCTCGCGGCGAACATCGCCCTGGTCCTGATCTTCATCCTGGTCGGCGGGTTCTTCGCGGGCGCGGAGATCGCGATGGTCTCCCTGCGCGAGAGCCAGGTCCGCAAGCTCGCCGAGCGCGGCCGGAGGGGGGAGCGCGTGGCCAAGCTCGCCCGCGACCCCAACCGTTTCCTGTCGGCGGTGCAGATCGGGGTGACCGTCGCCACGATGCTCTCGGCCGCCTTCGGCGCCGACCGGCTCGGGATGGAGCTCGTCCCGGTGCTCGAACGCTGGGGGGTGCCGCAGGCGGTCGCGCCCGTGCTCGGGCTCGTGCTGGTGACGCTGGCCATCTCGTACGTCTCCCTGGTGCTCGGCGAGCTGGCCCCCAAGCGGCTGGCCCTGCAGCGCACCGAGGGGCTGTCGCTGTTCGTCGCGCCCTTCCTCGACCGGATCGCGGCCCTGTCGCGCCCGATCATCTGGATGTTGTCGAAGTCGACCGACCTGGTCGTCCGGCTGCTCGGCGGCAACCCGGAGGCCGACCGGGAGGAGGTCACCACCGAGGAGCTGCGCGACATGGTCGTCGGGCACGCCGAGCTGACCGCCGACGAGCGCAAGCTCATCGCCGAGGTGTTCGCCGCCGGCAAGCGCCAGCTCCGCGAGGTCATGCTGCCCCGCACCGAGGTCGAGTTCATGGACGCCGAGACGCCGCTGGCCGAGGCCGCGAACCTGGCCGCCACGCTCCCGCACTCCCGCTTCCCCGTCTACCGCGACTCATACGACGAGGTCATCGGTTTCGTGCACGTGCGCGACCTGCTCGACCCCGAACTGATCGGGCGTACCGAGCCCATCAGCGCGGTCGTGCCGATCCGGCCGGCCAAGTTCGTGCCCGCCTCCAAGCGCCTGCTGAGCACCCTGAACGAGATGCGCGACGAGGGCCAGCACCTGGCCATCGTGGTCGACGAGTACGGCGGCACCGCCGGCATCGTCACCATGGAGGACCTGGTCGAGGAGCTGATCGGCGACATCAGGGACGAGTACGACGTCGAGGAGGACGTCGTCGTCCTGCCCGCCGGCGAGATCGAGATCGACGGCCTGACCAACCTCAACGACTTCGCCACCGAGACCGGCGTACGGCTGCCCGACGGCCCGTACGAGACGCTGGGCGGGTTCGTGATGGCCATGCTGGGGCACCTGCCCGCCGCCGGCGAGCAGGTGGAGATCCAGGGCTTCGAGCTGACCGTCACCGAGCTGGACGGGCGCCGGATCGCGCGGGTGAGGGTGAAACGCCGGGCCGCCGCCGAGTCGCCGCCCGACCAGGATTCCTGACACAATTGCCAGCTATGGCCAGACCTCGTGTTCTCTCCGGCATCCAGCCCACCGCGGACTCATTCCACCTGGGCAACTACCTGGGTGCGGTCCGTCAGTGGGTCACCATGCAGGAGACCCACGACGCCTTCTACTGCGTGGTCGATCTGCACGCGATCACCGTGCCGACCGAGCCCGCGGCCCTGCGCAGGCGCAGCCGGGTGGCCGCCGCGCAGCTCTTCGCCGCCGGCCTCGACGCCGAGCGCTCGACCGTCTTCGTGCAGTCGCACGTGCGCGAGCACACCGAGCTCGCCTGGGTCCTGATCTGCCTCACCGGCATGGGCGAGGCTGCCCGGATGACGCAGTTCAAGGACAAGTCGGCCAAGTTCGGCGAGAGCGCGGCCAGCGTCGGGCTGTTCACCTACCCGATCCTGCAGGCCGCCGACATCCTGCTCTACCAGGCCAACGCCGTCCCGGTGGGGGCCGACCAGAAGCAGCACCTGGAGCTCACCCGCGACCTGGGCCAGCGCTTCAACCACCGCTTCGGCGACACGTTCACGCTGCCCGACCCGTACATCCTCAAGGAGGTCGAGAAGATCACCGACCTCCAGGACCCGACGGCGAAGATGTCGAAGTCGTCCTCCAGCCCGGCGGGCATCCTCGACGTGCTGGAGCAGCCGGGGCCGCTGCGCAAGAAGGTCATGCGCGCGGTGACCGACACGGGCTCGGAGGTGCTGTTCGACGAGGAGAACAAGCCGGGCATCTCCAACCTGCTGCGCATCCAGTCGGCGCTGACCGGCACGCCCATCCCCGACCTGGTCGCCCGCTACGAGGGCCAGGGCTACGGCACCTTCAAGAAGGACGTCGCCGAGGCGGTCGTGGAGACGTTCACGCCGATCCGGGAGCGCACGGAGAAGCTGCTGGCCGACGAGGTCGAGCTCGACCGCCTGCTGGCCGTCGGCGCCGAGCGCGCCGCCGCGGTGGCCCGGCGGACGATGGCCGAGGTCCGCGACCGGGTGGGCTTCCTGCCCAAGGTGTGAGGCGGGAAGGGCGGCGGGCCTGCCGCCCTCCCTCCGGTCGTCACAGGTATGCGCCCGGCCGGTCGAGGGGGCGTACGCGCAGGCGGGCGCGGAGCGCGGCCAGGCTCCGGCCGGTCAGCCGCACCCCGCCCGACACGGCGGTCCATCCCGATCGTCCGCGGCTGAACGCCCAGCCGGGGAACTCGCGCATGGCCTCCTCCAGCAGGCGTTCCATGACGACGTCGGCACTCGGCGTGGTGGTCATGGACGCACAGTGCCACTCCGGCCCCTCTTGGTGACGAACCGCGGCGACAGATCTCCCTGTTCGGCCGGAGCGAACTCAGAGTTCGGTGGCCGTCCTCACACGTCGATGTTGTGGCGTTCGGCGAGGAAGCGCACCTCCGGCGCCCACGACGGCCGCGCGCGGCGCACCAGCGAGCGCACCATCTCCCGCAGCAGCAGCTTGTGGTCGAGCTCCTCGGGGCTCTCGCGCTCGATGCGCAGCAGGTAGACCAGGCTGGCGGCGTCGTCGCCCAGGTCTTCGCAGGCGCGGGCGACATGGCACAGGTGCGTGGTGCGCCGCTCGATGGACGGGGTCCTGCGGATGTCGATGTCGTCGGCCAGCCGCAGCACGGCCTCGGGGCGGCCGGTGTCGTTCTCGATGCTGGCCATGTGGATGGCGACGTTGGTGGGGCCGAAGAAGGCCAGGTCGTAGGCGTCGGAGTGGTCGTCGGCGCGGTCGGCGAGCCGGGCGGCGGTGCCGCGCACGGTCTCCCTGGCCTGCTCGTCGTCGCCGCCCCTGGCCGCGCTGATGGCGGCCAGCAGGTGCAGCGCGCCGAGGGCCTTGATGTGCCGTACGTCGCCGTCGGCCACATGGGGTTCGAGGATCTCGATGCCGCGCCGGGCCACGTCGTGGGCGATCTGGTGCATGTCGTCGGAGAGCATCGACTGGCCGAGGTTCCAGTGGGCCCAGGCGAGCATCAGCGGGTCGGCCGACTCCTCGGCGTAGCGCATGGCCCGGTCGGCGGCCAGGTGCGCGAGATCCACCCGTTGCAGGTGCTTGAGCACCCCCCTGGCCAGCATGTACGCGTCCGTCGCCGTCCGGTAGGCCGCGGGGGTGCGCTCGGCCACCAGGCTCTCGGCGTCGGAGACCAGCGAGGGCAGCGCGGCCATCAGGATCGAGTACCGGCGGGCCGAGGTGAACCAGGCGTTGCGCGCCGCCGCCACCCGTTCGGTCAGCTGCTCGGCGTCGGGCGGTTCGAGGTCGGGCTCGTGCGGGCGGCAGGCGAACAGGGCGCGCTCGATGTCGCGGATCTGCGGCCTGCTTGGCTCGTGGGAGTCGCGGGGGGTCTCGCCCAGGAGCACGGCGGTCCGTACGCCGAGGACCTTGGCGATCTCGCGCAGAAGGGGCAGCGAGGGGGTGCGTTTCCCGTGTTCGATCAGTTCGATGTGCCGGGTGGTGCAGCCGGACTGGGTCGCCAGCGCGGTCGTGCTCATGCCCCTTCGTTCGCGCTGGAGCCGCACCATCTGCCCGGTGCTGATTTCGGTCATGGGCGTGACGCCTCCTGGCTCGGTCCCGACACAGCACAGGCTAGGGTCACCGGAGCGGCCCTGCCATGCGTTCCCCCTGGTCAGGAGGTATGTCGGCAAGCTCCCACGCCTCGGCTTTTACCAGTCTTTGCCCACTATTGGGCTGATCGGGAGTGGTGGTCGCGCAGCCGTCCGAGCAGCCCGACGAGCTGGTCGCGCTCGGGGCCGGTCAGGGGCGCCAGCAGCTCGTCCTGGACGTCGTCCACCAGCCCGTCGAGCCGGGTGAGCCGGTCGCGGCCGCGCTCGGTCATGGAGATGACGTTGCGCCGGCGGTCGGCGGGGTCGGGCGCACGCTCGACGAGGCCGCGCCCGGCCAGCTCGTTGAGCAGCGCGACCATGTCGCTGCGGTAGATGCCGGTGAGCCGGCTCAGCTCGGCCTGGCTGGCCGGGCCGGACTCGCGCAGCGCGACGAGCACCGCGTAGTGCCACTTGCGCGCGTCGGCGCCCGCGAGCCGGTCGCTGACCAGCCGGTCGGCCTGCATCGCGACGTGGGCCAGCAGCCGGCTCGGCAGGCCGCGCAGGCGGGGCGGGGCGGCCTGGTCGGCGGTGTCGGACATGTCGTGGCTCATGCCGGTGATCCTATCCCGTTGCGTTAGTGGCACTAACGATGTACGTTCGTTAGTGCCACAAACGTTAGTGCAACGAACGAAAGAGGCGTGTCATGCCTGTTGCCGAGGTGCTGGACTCGACCATGTACTACGAGGACCGGGGGGAGGGCGTGCCGATGGTCTTCCTGCACGGCAACCCCAACTCCTCCCACCTGTGGCGCAACGTGCTGCCCGGGGTGGGCGGGCCCGGCCGGTTGCTCGCGCCCGACCTGATCGGCATGGGCCGCTCGGGACGGCCCGACCTGGCCTACCGCTTCACCGACCATGCCCGTTACCTCGACGCCTGGTTCGACGAGCTCGGCCTGGAGGACGTCGTGCTGGTCGGCCACGACTGGGGCGGCGCGCTGGCCTTCGACCGGGCGGCGCGGCATCCGGACCGGGTGCGCGGGGTGGCCTTCTTCGAGACCATCGTGCGGCCGATGAGCTGGCGCGAGCTGGGCGAGGGGCCGCGTGCCCGCAGCGAGCTGATCAGGAGCGAGGCGGGGGAGCGGCTGGTGCTCGACGACGACTTCCTGGTGCGGACGGCGTACACGGGCGGGGTGCTGAACCCGCTGGGCGAGGAGGAGCTGCGGCCGTACCTGGAGGCGTACGCGACCAGGGAGAGCCGCCGGCCGCTGCTGCAGTGGGCGCGCTCGATCCCGCTCGACGGCGACCCGGCCGACGTGGCCGAGGCCGTCGAGCGCTACGACAAGTGGCTGGCGAACAGCGACGAGGTGCCCAAGCTGCTGCTCACCTTCGACTCCTCGCCGACCCTGTTGATCCAGGGCGAGGTGCTCGACTGGTGCGCCCGCAACATCTCGGCCCTGGAGATCGAGCACCTGGGCCCGGCGGGTCACCACGCCCCGGAGGACCAGCCGGAGGCCATCGCGGCGTCGATCCGCTCGTGGGCCGACCGCCACGCCCTGCGCGCGGGCTAGCGGAAGCGGCGGCGGCCGACGAGGGTGAGCACCTCGCGCAGGGCGTCGGCGGCGGCTCTGACGTCCTGCTCCGGCACCCCGGCCAGCACCTCCTCGTGCGCCCGCGAGGAGGCGTCGAGGGCCGCCAGGGCCACCCGGTGCCCCTCGGCCGTGAGCTGCACCCACCGGCTGCGCGCGTCGCCCGCGTTGGCCTCCCGCTCGACGTAGCCCGCCGCCGTCAGGCGCTGGAGCACGTTGCTGGTGCCCCCCGAGGTGAGCAGCAGCGCCTTGGACAGCTCGCTCGGCTTCATCCGGTGCGGCGCCGGCGTACGGGCGAGCGCGGCCAGCACGTCGAACTCGGCGTAGGTCAGCCCCAGCTCGGCCAGCTCCGCCTTGATCGCCTGCTCGAAGACCAGGTGCAGCCGGGACAGGCGCTTGCTCAGCTCCAGACCGGCGATCAGCGACGACGACAGCCCGGACTCCACCCAGCGCGGCACCATCGCGTCGATCTCATCCGGTTTCACGTCATCGAGGATACCCATCGCCAGATTGCTTTCTGAAAAGCTTTTGATTAAGCTTTTCGCCATGACAACTTTGCTGATCAAGAACGGCACCGTGATCGACACCGAGCCCGAGCCCGTGGTGCTCGGCCAGGCGGACGTGCGCGTCGAGGACGGCGTGATCGCCGAGGTGGGCCCCGGCCTGGCCGACGTCCCGGGCGCCGAGGTGATCGACGCGACCGGGCGGATCGTGCTGCCCGGCTTCGTCGACACCCACCGGCACACCTGGCAGGCCGGCATCAGGGCGGTCGCCCCCGACGTCGCCTTCGACGGCTACCTGAGCCGCGTGCTCGGCGAGCTGGCCCCGGCCCACCGCCCGGCCGACGTCCACGCCGCCAACCTCGCCGGTGCGCTGGAATGCCTCGACACCGGCATCACCACGCTGCTCGACTGGTCGCACATCCAGCTCTCGCCCGCCCACACCGAGGCCACCGTGCGGGCGCTGCGCGAGTCGGGGATCAGGGCCGTGCTCGGCTGGTGCCACGGGGGCGAGCCGGGCGGGCTCGTCCGCGAGGGCCTGCGGGTGCACGAGGAGCACTTCGGCGCGGGCGGCGGCCTGGTCACCATGGTCGTCGCCGCGCTCGGGCCGGAGATCGTGGACGAGGAGCACGCGCTGGCGGAATGGCGGCTGGCCCGCGAGCTCGACCTGCCGGTCACCGTGCACATGGGCGTCGGCGGCCCGGACAGCGCCGCCCGCGGCCTGGCGTTCCTGGAGGCGAACGGCCTGCTCGGGCCGCGGACCACGTACGTGCACGCCAACAGCTACACCGACGACGACCTCAAGCGCGTCGCCGGCAGCGGGGGCAACGTGTCGGTCTCGCCGGTCGACGAGATGACGCTCGGCCTCGGCTACCCGGTCAGCGGGCGGGCCAGGGCGGCGGGCGCGCCGACCGGTCTCGGCATCGACACGGTGAGCTGCGCGCCGGGCGACATGTTCAGCCTGATGCGGGCGGCGTACCTGCTGGAGCGCGGCAGGCCGGACGGCGGGGGCATGGGCTTCACCACCCGGGACGTGCTGCGCATGGCCACCGTCGAGGGGGCCGAGGTGGTGGGGCTGGGCGACGTCGTCGGCTCGCTGCGGCCGGGAAAGCAGGCCGACCTGCAACTGCTGCGTACGGACACTCTCGGCATGGCGGCGGCGCACGACCCGATCGGCGCCGTCGTGCTCAACGCCGACCCGAGCGTCGTGGAAACCGTGCTGGTCGGCGGGCGTGTCGTCAAGCGAGATGGGCAGATGCTCCACCAGGATCTGGCGGCGGTCCTCGCGTCACTGGCAGAATCGGCCGACGCCGTGACGAGGTGATCGTTCGCCTCCGGCGGGGGGTGAGGGCGTGATGGCGAGTCTGAACGAGCGGATCGTGTCGCTGCGCGCCTGGGGCCGGACGACGCTCGACCACTGGCGGGTCCGCAGGCTGTGGATCGACCACCTGGTCAGGGCCGTGCGCCGCTACCAGCTCCAGGGAGGCGACCGGCTGGCCGGCTCGGTCACCTACTTCGCCTTCCTGTCCTTCTTCCCGCTGCTCGCGCTCGGGTACGCGGTGCTCGGCTACACCCTCGACGCCAGCAGCGCGACCAGGGAGGCGCTGGAGACCGCCATCACCGAACGGCTCCCCGGCATGGCGACCGACCTCAACCTGGAGCAGATCGCCGGCGCCAGGACGACGGCGGGCATCATCGGCCTCCTCGGCCTCCTGTACGCCGGGCTCGGCGCGATGGACGCGCTGCGCGCGGCGCTGCGCGAGATGTCGATGACCACCGTGCCGCCCCCGAACTACTTCCTGGGCAAACTGCGCGACCTGGTCTCGGTCATCCTGCTCGGGGCGACCCTGGTCGCCTCCACGCTGGTGTCCGGGGCCGCGACCACGGTCACGGACAAGGTGCTCGACCACATCTTCGGCGACAACTCGCTGCTCAGCACCGAGGCGTTCCGGATCTTCGTGGTGGTGGCGAGCGTCGTGGCCGACTGGGTGCTGTTCGTGATCCTGCTCGGCTGGGTCGCCAAGCCGGCCGAGCCGTTCAAGGTCATCGTCAGGGGCGCGCTGCTCGGCGCGATCGGGTTCGGGCTGCTCAAGCAGGTGGCGAGCCTGCTGCTCAGCACCACACTCGGCAACCCCGTCTACGGCGCGTTCGCCGCCATCGTGGGGTTGCTGGTGTGGATGAACTTCTCGGCCAGGCTCGTGCTGCTCGCCGCCGCGTGGACGTCCACCACGGGGTTGTGCCCGCCGCCGTCCCCGTCGCCGATCCCCTCGCTCGGCGACCCGCTGGAGGTGCCGGCGGTCGACCCGGGCCAGGCGCCCGGCCCCGAGTGCAAGGGCACGCCCCCGCACCCGACCTCGGAGCCCTGACCCGGCCCTGACGCGCCCTCCGTCGTCAGAGGCGGGACCTGTTGCGCTTGCGGCGGATGCCGAAGCCGAGCCAGACCAGCCCGAACAGCAGGCCGCCGCCGATGACGGCCGAGCCGACCGTCCGGGTGGTGTCGGTCTGCTTGGAGGCCGCCGTGTCCAGCAGCGGCGGCTGGGCGGCCGGCGTCACCTTCGACACCGGCGCCTGCGGCGCGGCCCGCACCTGCTCGGGCACCGGCTCGACGAGCTGCCCGACGGGGGCCGCCTTGCCCCTGACCGTGAAGCCCCAGTCGAGCAGCTTGGCCACCTCGTCCCAGAAGTAGCCCTCGTGCCGCATGATCGTGACCAGGATCGTGTGGCCGCCGCGGGTGGCCGCGCCGACGAAGCTGCCCTGCGCCTTGGACGTCCAGCCGTTCTTGACGCCGATCATGCCCTGGTAGCGCCAGAGCAGCTTGTTGTGGTTGCTGATCTCGTAGTAGTCCTTGGGCGCCGGAAACTTCGCAGTCTTTGTACTGATATATCGCCGGAAATCAGGGTTGGCGAGGCCGGCACGGGCGATGAGCGCCAAATCGTACGCCGAGCTGCTCTGCCCGGGTTTGTCCAGGCCGCTCGGCGTCTTGGCCACCGTGTCGTACGCCTGCAGCCGCTTGGCCTCGGCGTTCATGTCGCGCATGGTCTGGGCCACGCCGCCGTTCGTCTCGGCCAGGGCCATGGCCGCGTCGTTTCCGGAGGACATCATCAGCGCCCGGAACAGGTCGTCGACCTTGTACGTCATCTTCGGCGTCAGCCCGACCGCCGTGCCCTCCTGGTTGCAGGCGTTCTGGCTCGGCCGGATCTTGCGGTTCTTGTCGAGCTTCGGCAGCAGCGTGAGCGCCGTGAGCGTCTTGAGCGTGCTCGCCGGCAGGTAGCGGCCGTGCGCGTCCTTCGCGGCGAGCACCTGACCCGTCTCCACGTCCGCGATGACGTAGGAAGTAGCCTTGCTCTTGGGAGGCGCCTTGACGCCTTGGGGTTGCACCAGCCCACGGCTTCCCAGCGCGTCACCGCCGACGGGTGTCGTCGGGGCGGCGGATGCGGTCCCGCTCGTGAGCGTGACCGCGGCGAGAAGTGCCGTAACCGGCACAAATTTCGTCCACATGGCGGTCTCAGCGTAGCTCCGTGTGAATGCCCATGTGGCGACACATTCCCCAGATGATCCGCCTTCGATACTGGAGAGATGACCATGTCACCAAAGATCGCCGGTTTCCTCGTCATCCTCGGCGTGTTCATGATCGTCGAGTGGATCAACCTGGGGTTTAACTTGGCCGACGGACATCCCACCGGCTTCTACGTCGTGCACGGGATCCTGATCGGGGTCAACGTGATCCTCGGTGCGGTGCTGGCGGTGATCGGGTGGCGCGGTCTGCGTGAGGCGGGGATCAGGCGTCGCAGAGAAGGCGGCGGGTGAGCGCGTGCAGCTCGTCGGCCTCCTCGCGCGAGTCGCCGATGGAGGTGAAGCCCAGCTTCCCGTACTCGGGGATGGCGCCGAGCAGGTGGAAGACGTTGCCCGTGCGCCGGTCGGCGTCGAAGCCGATCCCGAGCCGCCGGGCGGTGCGCATGACCTCGCCCGGCGTGCGGCCACGCAGGCAGGAGGAGGAGCAGTTGTCGGTCGCGGTGTAGTACTTCGGCTGGTCCCCGGCCATGAGGAGGCCGGTGGCCGGGTCGTACCTGGCGCCGGTCGTCAGCACCACCGCGCCGTACGGGTGCGTCGTGCCGCCGATCCGCAGGTTGATCTCGCACAGCAGCGCGGCGTACCCGGCGTCGGCCTTGAGCGCGAAGAAGTCCATGCCGAACAGGCCGACCACGCCCCGCTCGGCCAGGATGGCGGCGATGCGCCCGGCCGACTCGCCCACCTCGTGCCGGTACTCCGGGGCGGCGGGGAACGTGCAGCCCTGGTAGACGTCGTTGTTGGGGCCGCCGAGCACCTGGTCGTGCGTGGCCAGCACGGCCGCGTGCCCGCCGGGCGTGATTCGGGCCAGGGCGCTCGGGTAGTAGAGCGGGCGATGTTCGATGAACTCCTCCACCACCGCGCCGCGTTCCCTGATCTTCGTCGTGAAGCTCGTCCAGGTCTCCCCGGCCGCCGAAAATCGGGTCAGCGAGCGGTCGGCCTTGCTGACGATGGCGTTGCCCAGGCCCGAGTAGCCGTCGTTGAGCTTGACGATCACCCGTTCGCCGGGCAGCGAGTCGATGGCCTCGTCGATCGCGATGATGCTGTGCACGTCGCCGAAACCGCGGGCCATGGGCACGCCGGCCTCGTGCCCGACCTCGCGGGCGCCGCTCTTGGAGCCGTAGTAGGCCAGCGCGGTGGCGGGGCCGTAGATGGGGACGTTGAGTGACGCGGCCAGCTCCTCCTCGGTCTCGCTGAGGACGAACGGCACCAGCCAGGTGTCGGCGTCGATCGCCGACCGTAACCGGTCGAGGACGTCGGGTCGGCGCAGCAGCGTCCGGGTGAGGGGTTGCGACCAGGGCTCGTCGAGACTGATGAGCTCCAGGCGCTTGGCGGCGTCGTCCGGGTCGGGGAGGAAGCCGAGGTAGTAGTCGATGATGTCGGGATCGATCGGAGCGGAGGAGAGGTAGATCACCTTGACCCCGGGTTCCCGGAGCGTCAGGAGGAGGAAGAGCAGGCGCTCCTCGTACGATCGGGCTGCCGTGATGCGGCGCAGCTCGTCCTGCGGCAGGGAGAGCGAGGGTACGACCACCAGGGTCCCCTCGCTCGGCTCGAAGATGCTCAACCCGGCATACTTCTCCCCGAACGGGATATTAGTGATCATATAGCGAGTGAAACACGCATTCTTCACAAATGCAGCAAGCGCCAAAGTGTCATGAACATGACAGAAGGTGACAGGATTCGAAATCGGTGAGCACGTTTGGAAGTGGCGACATCGGGTCACCATCTAATGATCCCTTGTGACTATTTTCCTGATCAGGCGGACATGTGCAGAACGTGACCACCTGCGGTTACGGGCATGCCGTCGGCCAACTTTTGGTGTATCTGTCGGCGCGAAGGCGCACGGGAGCGATAAAGTCAGAAGCATCGCCACCGGGCTCACGGCTTACCGCCGTGCACCCGGGCTGCTGCGACCGATGAACGCGAAGCCCGTGCTGACGATCTCGCACCGAAACCTACGGGTGTGGCTTTTGATTCGCCGAACGGCCGCCTCAACCAGGTGGCTGCCGCAGGATGGACTTTTTCGAGAGCGTTATGAGCCGCCGTCCGTGCGTGGGACGCGCGGCCTCTACGGGATGGATGGTGACATATGCGGGGACGTGAGCTGCGGGGAGAACTGGACGCGTTCCTGGCGGAGATCGAGCAGGAGCTGGTGGCGTTCCGTCGTGACCTTCACATGCATCCTGAGCTGGCCTTCGCCGAATACCGCACGACCCAGCGCATCGCCGACCGGTTGACCGCCGCGGGGCTGACGCCGTCGGTGCTGCCGCGTGGCACCGGTCTCATCTGCGAGGTGGGCAGCGGCGACGGGCCGACCATCGCGCTGCGGGCCGACATCGACGCGCTGCCGCTCCAGGACGAGAAGGACGTGCCCTACCGCTCCACCGTCCCCGGCGCGTGCCACGCCTGCGGGCACGACGTGCACACCACCGTTCTGCTCGGCACCTCGATCTTCCTGGCCCAGCAGGCCGCGGCCGGGCTGCTGCCCGGCCGGGTCCGGCTGATCTTCCAGCCCGCCGAGGAGCTGCCCGGCGGCGCCCTCGAGGTCATGGCCCACGGCGGCATCAGCGGTGTCGACCGCATCTTCGGCCTCCACTGCGACCCGCGCGTCGACGTCGGCCAGCTCGGTCTGCGGAGCGGCCCGATCACCTCGGCCTGCGACAAGATCGTCGTCAGGGTCTCCGGCCCCGGCGGCCACACCGCCCGTCCCCACCTGACGGCCGACCTGGTCTTCGCCCTGGCCAAGATCCTCACCGAGCTGCCCGCCGCGCTCTCCCGCCGGATCGACCCGCGCTCCTCGCTCAGCCTCGTCTGGGGCCGGGTCGAGGCGGGCTCGGCGGCCAACGCCATCCCCGACGACGGCATCGCCGAGGGCACGATCCGCTGCCTCGACGAGAACGCCTGGCACGCCGCCCCCGACCTGATCAAGGCCCTGCTGGAGTCCGTCGCCGGCGCCTACGGCGTCGAGGCCGTGCTGGACTACACGCGGGGCGTGCCGCCGGTCGTCAACGACGAGGTCAGCGTCGAGATGCTGGCCGAGGCGGCCGAGCGGGCCCTCGGCGCCGGCGCGGTGGTGCCCACCCAGCAGTCGCTCGGTGGCGAGGACTTCGCCTGGTACCTGGAGTCGATCCCCGGCGCCTTCGCCCGGCTCGGCACGCGCTCGCCCGACGGCGTCACGTACGACATCCACCAGGGCACCTTCGACGTCGACGAGAAGGCGATCGCGATGGGCGTGCGGGTGATGGCCGCCACCGCGCTGACCGCGCTGTGGGACGTCGGCCCGATCGACTCCATCAGCAACGCCATGGCCTGAGCGCCGCTCCGACGGCCCGCCGCGTCGCGCGGCGGGCCGTCGGCGGGTCAGGCCAGCCTGCCGAACACCACCGGCAGCCGCAGGGACGAGTGCCCCGGCGACACGGTGACCCGGGTGCCGCCCGGATAGCGCAGGGTGTAGTCGCGGTCGGTCGAGATGATCACCAGGCCCAGCCGGTGGCCCTTCTTGAACAGGTAGTCCTTGGGCTGGAAGTCCCAGGTGAAGGTGTACTCCTTGCCGGGGCGCAGCGGTTCCGTGCGGTCGGCGCGGTGGCGGTTGCGCACGTCGAGCCACCCCCTGGAGACGATCTTGTACGCGGTCGTCGCCGTGCCGAGCCGCCTGAGCGTCGTGCAGCCCGTGTCACCCGGGACGCCCTCGCCGTAGCAGTAGCTCTGGCCGGTCGACAGCAGGGTGCCGTCCGGGCGCACGTCCGTGCCGTAGTCCACCAGCAACGCCGTCAGGTACGGCGAGGCGCCGTCCTTGAACGAGGCCCGCACCGAGACCGTCGGCGTGCCGGAGATCCGCACGTCGGCGGGCAGCTCGCCGGTCCGGTACGCCAACCGGTTCGGGTCCGGCCCGGCCGCCTCCACCAGTTGCTCGGCCGTCCGCGCGCTCTGGTCCACGAAGGACTCCGCGGGCGACAGCGGCCGGGGCAGCAGGCCGAGCCGTTCGCCGGCGGCCGGGTGGAGCGCCACCGTGGTGGCCCCGGGCAGCGGCCAGGAGGCGTGCTGCCGCCACTCGCCGACGCCGATCTCCACGTCGGCCTGCGGCTCGCGCATGATGCCGGAGTCGATGCCCTGCAGCCAGTAGTCGAACCAGCCGTGCAGCTGACGCAGCCACTCGACGGTGCGCAGGTTGAAGGGGTTCATGTGGGTGCCCTGGTGCAGCCAGATCTTGCGCGGCACGTGCCGCTTGGCCAGGGCGTACCACCATTGGGCGAACTGCTTGGTCTTGACGTTCCAGTCGTTGAGCCCGTGCACGAGGAAGACGCTGGCCTTCACCTTGTCCACGTCGTTGAGGTAGTTGCGGGCGTCCCAGAGCGGGCCGTAGTCGCCGGTGATCCGGTCCTGGTTCGCGGTCAGCGCGTCCATCTTGGCGCCGCAGACCTCGAAGCCCCGGTCCCTGGTCAGCACGAACTTGGCCAGGACGTCCAGGTCCTCGCCCTGGAAGCCGCCGGGGGCCAGGACGCCGCCGTTGGCCCGGTAGTAGTCGTACCAGCTGGAGATGGCGGCGATCGGCACGATCGTCCTCAGGCCCTCGACGCCGGTGGAGGCGACGGCGTTGGGCAGGGTGCCGTTGTAGGAGACGCCGATCATGCCGACCTTGCCGGTGGACCAGGTGGCGCTGACCTCGTTGCCGTCGGCGTCGAAGCCGCGCGCGCGGCCGTTCAGCCAGTCGATGGCGGCCTTCGGGCCGGCGGTCTCGTTCCGGTCGCCGGAGGACGGGCAGCCGGTGGCGCGGGCGCTGCCCACGTTCTCGACCAGCGCGATGGCGTAGCCGCGGGGCACGAAGTAGTTGTCGTAGTAGCCGTCGAAGGGCTCACTGGCGAGCCTGTTCGAGGGCGACTTCAGGGTGGGCAGCGGGATGCCGTTCGCGTCGACGTCCACCGGGTGGTTGGGCACGTCGTTGCCGGGGGCGTAGTAGGGGCTGGCCTCCATGATCACCGGGACCTTGAGCCCCTGGTCGGTCTCCTTGGGGCGCAGGATGTCCATGGCGACGCGGTCGGGCTGCCCGTCGTCGTCGCTGTCGGTCCCGGCCACCTCGACGAACACCGTCTGCTTGACGGCGTCGGCGCGGGAGAAGACGGGCTGGGTGGCGTTGTTCTCGATCTTGAGGGTAGGGGTGGCGGCCGTCGCCGGGGCGGGCCCGCCCAAGGTCACGGCGAGGATCGCGACCAGCGGTACGGCCAGTGTCTTCCAAGGCTGCATACGGGGCTCCGATACGAAATTTCCACCGTTGATCGGAATCTCTGCCATGATCGACCGCTCGGCAAGGGCCCCCTCCATACCAAACTTGGGCAAAACTTTGCGGGTGCCGTCCCAAGTGCCTGAACCCAGATTCAGGTCACGGACGCGCTTGATGTCGATAACGGAGCGGTTGCGACCCTGTGTGCCGGTTTGGTCTGCCCTGGTCAAGCAACTATCTTCCGTGCAGGTGCCGTACGTTTCTTCGCGCCTGCGATGAAGTTCGACGGCGAGGAAATGGAAGGGAGTCGCCTTGCTCGGCAAGCGATTCAGCAGGATTGCCGTCGGTTCGGTAGCCGGCGTCATGCTCATGGCGGTCGCGGCCTGTGGCGGCGAGGGCGGAGGCACCTCGGCGAGCACGCAGCCGAGCTCCGGCGCGAGCAGCGAGGCCCCCAAGGGCGGCCTGAAGGTCGGCCTGACGTTCGACGTCGGCGGCCGTGGCGACAAGTCGTTCAACGACGCCGCCTACGCCGGCCTGGAGAAGGCCAAGACGGAGCTGAAGGCCGACATCAAGGAGCTCAGCCCGGCGGCCGACGGCTCCAACCGCGGCGACCTGCTGCGCCAGCTCGCGGACGCGGGCTACAACCCCATCGTCGCGGTCGGCTTCGCCTACGGCGACGACGTCAAGAAGACCGCCGCCGAGTACCCCGACGTGCAGTTCGCCATCGTCGACTCGGCCTCCAACGGCCCGAACGTGACCGGCCTGCTGTTCGCCGAGGAGCAGGGCTCCTACCTGGCGGGCGTCGCCGCGGCGACCAAGTCGGAGGCCGGCCACGTTGGCTTCGTGGGCGGCGTCGAGAACGACCTGATCAAGAAGTTCCAGGCGGGCTTCGTGATGGGCGCCAAGTCGGTCAAGTCGGACATCAAGATCGACATCAAGTACCTCACCCCCGACGGTGACTTCTCCGGCTTCAAGGCCCCCGACAAGGGCAAGGTCGCGGCCGAGAAGATGTACCAGGACGGCGCGGACATCGTCTACCACGCCGCCGGCGACTCCGGCCTCGGCGTGTTCCAGGCGGCGGCCGCGGCCAAGAAGAAGGCCATCGGCGTCGACTCCGACCAGCGCCAGACGGTCAAGGAGGCCGACCTTCAGTCGGTCATCATGACCTCGATGCTCAAGCGCGTCGACGTCGGCGTCTTCGAGTTCGTCAAGGCCTTCCAGGGCGGCGCCAAGGGCGGCAGCAACACCGTCTACGACCTCAAGGTCGACGGTGTGGGCCTGTCCACCACCGGTGGCGAGATCGACGACATCAAGGACAAGCTCGACGCTGCCAAGAAGGACATCGTCGACGGCAAAATCACGGTTCCGTCCAAGCCGTAATCTGGATAGGAACGGACGACCGAGGGCCCGGAGTCCCCACTTCGGGCCTTCTGGCTATCCGCCCCGTCCGCCCCCCATGCTCTAGGAGAGGCGAAATGAGCTCGGACACCCTCGCCGCGGTGCAACCCGCCGTAGAGCTGGAGGGCATCACCAAGCGTTTCCCCGGCGTCGTCGCCAACCACGACATCCGCATCACCGTCGAACCCGGCACGGTCCACGCGATCGTCGGGGAGAACGGCGCGGGCAAGTCGACCCTGATGAAGATCCTCTACGGCATGCAGAAGCCGGACGAGGGCACGATCAGGGTCAACGGCCGGGAGGTCAGCTTCCGCACCCCCAGCGACGCCATCGACGTCGGCATCGGCATGGTCCACCAGCATTTCATGCTGGCCGACAACTTCACCGTGCTGGAGAACATCGTCCTCGGCGCCGAGCCCACCAGGGCCGGCATGCTCGACACCGGCAGGGCACGGGCCCGCATCGCCGAGCTGGCCAGCAGTCACGGCCTGCGCGTCGACCCCGACGCGCTGGTGGAGGACCTCGGCGTCGGCGACCGCCAGCGGGTGGAGATCCTCAAGGTCCTCTACCGCGGCGCCCGCATCCTCATCCTCGACGAGCCGACGGCGGTCCTCGTGCCGCAGGAGGTCGAGGAGCTGTTCGAGAACCTGCGCGAGCTCAAGGCCGAGGGCCTGACCGTCATCTTCATCTCGCACAAGCTCGACGAGGTGCTGAACATCGCCGACGCGATCACCGTGATCCGCCGGGGCACCACCGTCGCCAGCGTCGACCCCGCCGAGGTGACCGCCCGCCGGCTCGCCGAGCTGATGGTCGGCAGCGAGCTGCCCACGCCGGAGACCCGCGAGTCCACCGTGCGCGAGAGCGTCACGCTGAGCGTGTCGCGGCTGACGATGGAGGCCGACGGCTTCCGTCCCGTCCCCAAGGGCACCTCCGTCGGCGTCTACGTCGACAAGCTGCGCGAAGAGGGCAAGCGCCTGATCCTCGACGACGTCTCCTTCGACATCCACGCGGGCCAGATCCTGGGCATCGCCGGCGTCGAGGGCAACGGGCAGTCCGAGCTGATCGAGGCGATCATGGGCATGCGTGCCGCCCACGGCACGATCACCCTCGGCGGCGTGGACATCAGCACCTGGTCCACGCTGAAGCGCAGGGAGGCCGGCATCGGCTACATCCCCGAGGACCGCCACCGGCAGGGCCTGCTGCTGGAGGCGTCCCTGTGGGAGAACCGGGTGCTCGGCCACCAGACCAGGCCCCCGGCGCGCAGCGGCATCTGGGTCGACCGGCGCGCCTCCAAGGCCGACACCGAGCGCATCGTCAAGGAGTACGACGTGCGCACCCCCAGCGTGGACACCCTGGCCCTGGCCCTGTCCGGCGGCAACCAGCAGAAGCTGATCGTCGGACGCGAGATGAGCGGCGAGCCGTCGTTCCTCATCGCCGCCCACCCCACCCGCGGCGTGGACGTCGGCGCCCAGGCCGCCATCTGGGACCACCTGCGCAACGCGCGGGCCGCCGGCCTGGCCGTGCTGCTGATCTCGGCCGACCTCGACGAGCTGATCGGCCTGTCCGACACGATCAGGGTCATCCTGCGCGGCCGGCTCGTGGCCGAACTCGATCCTTCCGACGTCACGCCCGAGCGGCTTGGCGGTTACATGACCGGCGCCATCGCCGGCACTGAGGAGACGTGATGCCCGCCGGGCTCAACCGGGCGCTGCTCACCGTCGCGGGCGCCGTCGTCGCCATCGTCCTGGCGATCGCGATCTCCAGCGTGGCGATCACCGCGGCGGGTGCCAGCCCGATCGACGCGTTCGCCGCGTTCTTCAACTTCGGCGAGACCGAGCGCTCGGTGTCCAACGGCATCGCGGCGTTCCTCAACCGGGCGGTGCCGCTGTTCATCGCGGGTCTCGCGGTGGCCGTCGGCTTCCGCATGAACCTGTTCAACATCGGCGTCGAGGGCCAGTACCGCATCGCGGCCATCTGCGCGGCCTACGTCGGCTCGACGTTCACCGCGCCGAAGCCGATCCAGATCCTGGTGATCATCGTGGTCGCGGCCGTCGTGGGCGGCGCGTACGCGCTGATCCCCGCGGTGATGAAGGTGACCCGCGGCGTGAACGAGGTGATCTCCACGATCATGCTCAACTACATCGCGATCGCCCTGGCCTCCTACCTGGTCCGCGGCCCGTTCGCGGGCCAGCGGGCGGCCGGCCAGCTCACCACGACCACGCCGCAGCTGCCCGAGTCGGCGATGTTCCCCAACCTGAACTTCGTCTTCGACTGGTTCGGGCTGCTGGCGCCCACCCGCGGCGGCGGCGTGTGGGGCTTCCTGCTCGTGGCCGTCGTGCTCGGCCTGGTGGTCTGGGTCGTGCTGGAGCGCACCCGCTTCGGCTTCAACGTCAAGGCCAGCGGGCTGAACGGCCCGGCCGCCTTCGCCTCGGGCGTCAACCCGAAGAAGATGGTCATCGCGGCCATGGTGCTGTCCGGCGCGATCGCCGGGCTCATCGGCCTGCCCGAGCTCCTCGGCGACAAGGGCGCCTTCAACTCCAACTTCACCGCCGGCCTCGGCTTCCTCGGCATCGCGGTGGCGCTGCTCGGCAGGAACAAGCCCGTCGGCATCGCGATCGCCGCGCTGCTGTTCGCCTTCCTCGACCGGGCGCAGGGCGCGCTGCAGATCGCCGACGTGCCGTCGTCGGTCATCACGATCATCCAGGGCGTCATCGTCCTGCTGGTGGTCATCGCGAACGAGGTGACCAACCGCATCGCCATGCGGCTCGAGGAGCAGCGGGCCGCCCGGCAGCTCGACACGAACAGACCGGTTGAGGTGGCAGCATGAGCAGGGTCGGCAAATATCATCTGGCGCTGCTCGGCGTCGCCGCGCTCATCCTGCTGCTGTCGCTGGTGCGGATCATCTCCGGCCAGGACGACCTGACCTCCTCCGGCACGTTCAACGCGGCGCTGCTGCTCGCGGTGCCGATCGGCCTGGCCGGTCTCGGCGGCCTGTGGGCCGAGCGGGCCGGCGTGGTCAACATCGGCCTCGAAGGCATGATGGTGCTCGGCACCTGGTTCGCCGGCTGGGCCGGATACCAGTGGGGCGCCGTGGCCGCGCTGGTCGCCGGGCTGCTCGGCGGCGCGCTCGGCGGGCTCATCCACGCCATCGCGACCGTCACGTTCGGCGTCGACCACATCATCAGCGGCGTCGCCATCAACCTGCTCGGCCCCGGCATCACCCGCTTCCTGTCCGAGGTCCTCTACGGCGAGGGCACCTCGGCCAGCGCGAAGGGCGCCGGCATCACCACCTCGCCGGCGATCAGCTCGGGTGCGCCGGAGGTGAGCCTGCCCGTTCTGTCGGACGGCCCCGACCTGCTCGGCAAGCTGGAGAGCACCCACTGGTTCCTGCTCTCCGACCTGGCCGGCATCCTGCGCGGGCTCACCCACGACGTGAACGCGCTGATCATCCTGGCCGTGCTGCTGCTGCCGGTGACGTACCTGGTGCTCTGGCGC
This sequence comes from Nonomuraea sp. NPDC005730, assembly GCF_040630865.1. Taxonomy (NCBI): domain Bacteria; kingdom Bacillati; phylum Actinomycetota; class Actinomycetes; order Streptosporangiales; family Streptosporangiaceae; genus Nonomuraea; species Nonomuraea sp. NPDC005730. Next base: position 145,955 of record NZ_JBEXYK010000005.1, on the reverse strand, counting down.
ACGTCGTTCGGGCTGCGGCTGCGGTCGGCGGGGGAGAACCCGTGGGCGGCCGAGTCGCTGGGCGTGAACGTCTACCGGATCAAGTACCTCGCGGTCGTCGTCTCCGGCGCGTTCGCCGGGCTCGGCGGCGTGTTCCTGGTGTTCGTCTCCAACAAGTACGTCGAGGGCCAGACGCAGGGGCGCGGCTTCATCGGCCTGGCCGCCATGATCTTCGGCAACTGGCGGCCCGGCGGGCTCGCGGCCGGCTCGTCCCTGTTCGGCTACGCCAGCGGCCTGCAACTGCGCAGCTCCGGCGAGGCCAACGCGGTCACCACGTTCTTCCTGTTCGGCGCGCTGCTGCTGGTGGTCTACCTCGCGCTGCAGATCCGCAAGCTGGTCGCGCCGAGCCAGCCGGCCGAGATCGTGGCCAGGGGCGTCAAGGACTACACCGTGATCGCCGCCGCGGCGGTGGGCGCGCTCCTGCTGTTCTGGCTCTGGCGGACCGTGGAGACGCTGCCGGGCGAGTTCGTCTTCATCACGCCACACGTGCTCACGCTGCTCGTGCTCCTGGTCGCCTCGCAGCGTCTGCGGATGCCCAAGGCCGACGGCGTACGCTTCCGTCGGGGGGATCAACATTGAACATCGATTGGGACGGCCTGCGCGCCGAGGCCGCCACGGCCATGCGCAACGCCTACGCGCCGTACTCCAAGTTCCCGGTGGGGGCGGCGGCGGTCGTCGACGACGGCCGGATCGTCACCGGCTGCAACGTCGAGAACGCCTCCTACGGGCTCGGCCTGTGCGCCGAGTGCGGCCTGGTGTCGGCGCTGCAGATGTCCGGCGGCGGCCGGCTGGTGGCCTTCACCTGCGTGGACGGCCACGGCGAGCTGCTCATGCCGTGCGGGCGCTGCCGTCAGCTCCTGTACGAATTCGGCGGTGAGAACCTGCTGGTCGAGACCGTCGACGGCCCCAAGCGCATGGCGCAGATCCTGCCGTACGCGTTCGGCCCCGACGACCTCAGCAGGAGCTCGTGACCATGGACGCCATCGAGGTCATCCGCGCCAAGCGCGACGGCGGCGAGCTCACCACCGCCCAGATCGACTGGGTGATCGCCGCCTACACCCGCGGTGACGTGGCCGACGAGCAGATGTCCGCCCTGGCCATGGCCATCCTGCTCAACGGCATGAACCGGCGCGAGATCGCCGACTGGACGCAGGCCATGATCCGGTCGGGCGAGCGCATGGACTGGTCGATGCTCGACCGGCCCACGGCCGACAAGCACTCCACGGGCGGCGTCGGCGACAAGATCACGCTGCCGCTGGCGCCCCTGGTGGCGGCGTGCGGGGCGTACGTGCCGCAGCTGTCCGGGCGTGGGCTCGGGCACACCGGTGGCACCCTGGACAAGCTGGAGTCCGTCCCGGGCTGGCTGGCCTCGCTCTCCAACGACCAGATGCTCCATGTCCTGCGCACGGCCGGCGCGGTGGTCTGCGCGGCGGGCTCCGGGCTGGCCCCGGCCGACAAGAAGCTCTACGCGCTGCGCGACGTCACCGGCACCGTCGAGTCGATCCCGCTGATCGCCTCGTCGATCATGTCGAAGAAGATCGCCGAGGGCACCGGCTCGCTGGTGCTCGACGTGAAGGTGGGCTCCGGGGCGTTCATGAAGACGACCGAGAGCGCCCGCGAGCTGGCCGAGACCATGGTCGCGCTCGGGAGCGACGCGGGCGTGCGCACGGTCGCCCTGCTGACGGCCATGGACCGGCCGCTCGGCCTGGCCGTGGGCAACGCGCTGGAGGTCGAGGAGTCGATCGAGGTGCTGGCCGGCGGCGGGCCGTCCGACGTGGTCGAGCTGACCGTACGGCTGGCGCGGGAGATGCTGGCGGCGGCCGGGGTCTCCGGCAAGGACCCGGCCGACGCGCTGCGCGACGGCTCGGCCATGGACGCGTGGCGGCGGATGATCTCCGCCCAGGGCGGCAACCCCGACGCGGTCCTGCCGAGGGCGGCCGAGAGCATGACGGTGACGGCGCCGTCGTCCGGGGTGCTGGCCCGCCTCGACGCGTACGCCGTGGGGCTGGCCGCCTGGCGGCTCGGCGCCGGACGGGCGCGCAAGGAGGACCCGGTGTCGTTCGGGGCCGGGATCGTGCTGCACGCCAAGCCCGGCGACCTGGTGCGCGAGGGGCAGCCGCTGATGACGCTGCACGCGGACGAGACGGCCAGGTTCGAGCGGGCGCTGGACGCGCTGTCGGGCGGCTACGAGGTCGCCGAGTCGGGGCGCGAGCTGCTGCCCCTGGTCATCGACCGCATCGGCTGACCAGCGGAAGCACTCGTGCGCGGCGGCCGGACCCCTGCCCGGGGACGGCCGCCGCCGCCTTCCCGGCCCCGTACCGGCTCAGGTGGTGACGACGGGAACCTCGGGAACGTCGGTGAAGACGCCCGCGAGCACGGCGCGCTGCGTGGGCAGCGCCTCGGTGTACCGCGCGCGCCCCTCGTCGGTGATGCAGACGAACACGCCCCGGCGGTCGGAGTCGCACGTGCCGCGGGTGACGAGCCCGCTCTTCTCCAGCCTGGCCACGACCCTGGACAGGGCGCTCTGGCTCAGGTGGACCTCTTCGCAGAGCTCCTGGATGCGCAGCTTCCTGTCGTGGTGGACGATCCGGTCGAGCACCTCGAACTCGCTGGGCCCGAGCCCGTGCCGCTCGCCCAGCTCCCGCTCCAGCGCGCACATGGCCTTCGCGTGTTTGGCCAGGACGTAATGCCAGGTCTCGACCACGAACTCCTCGTCCATGTCGCGGAGGTTACCATCTCGGGAAGATTCATGCAACGACATTAAATGCACTTGCATTAGATGCTGACGCATGTATTGTTCTGACCCATGTCCTCTTCCTCATCCCGTTGGGGCGCGCTCGCCGTGCTCTGTGCAGTGATCTTCCTTGACGCCCTTGATGTCTCCATGGTCGGTGTCGCCCTGCCGGCCATCCAGCATGATCTGGGCCTCAGCACGTCTTCCCTGCAGTGGGTGGTCAGCGGCTACGTGCTCGGCTATGGCGGTCTTCTGTTGCTCGGGGGCAGGACCGCCGACCTGCTCGGGCGGCGCAGGGTGTTCCTGGTCGCTCTGGGCGTCTTCGCCGTCGCGTCGTTGCTGGGTGGTGTCGTGGACGACGGGGGCCTGCTGATCGCCGCCCGGTTCGTCAAGGGTGTGGCCGCCGCGTTCACCGCGCCCGCCGCTTTGTCGATCATCACCACCACGTTTCCCGAGGGCCCGGAGCGCAACAAGGCACTGAGCATCTTCACCGCCTGCGCCGCGAGCGGCTATTCGCTCGGCCTCGTGCTCTCCGGCCTGCTGACCGGGCTCGGCTGGCAGTGGACGCTCCTCATGCCGGTGCCGGTCGCGATCATCGCGCTGATCGCCGCGTTGAAGGTGCTGCCGAAGGTCCGGGAGGAGCGGGCCGAGGGCGGCCACGACCTCGTCGGCGCCGTGCTGATCACCGCCTCGATGTTGCTGCTGGTCTTCACCGTCGTGCAGGCTCCCGAGGTCGGCTGGGTCTCGTTCCGGACGATCGGCTCGCTGGTGGCCGTCGCGGTGCTGCTCGGCCTGTTCGTCCTCACCGAGCTGCGGTTGAAGCACCCGCTGGTGCGGCTCGGCATCCTGCGCTCGGGCCACATCGTCCGGGCCAACCTGGGGCTGCTCATCCTGATGGGTTCGTACGTGGCCTTCCAGTTCGTGGCCATGCAGTACTTCCAGAACCTGCTGCACTGGTCGGCGCTCGGCACGGCCATGGCGTTCCTGCCCGCGGGCCTGCTCGTCGCGGTCACCTCGACCAAGATGGGCGACTTCGCCGACAGGTTCGGCACCGCCAAGCTGATCGTCATCGGCGCCGCGGCCCTGGCCGGCGGTTACGCGATCTTCCTGGGCATCGACGAGACGCCGAGCCTGGGCGGCCTGGTGATCCCCGGCATGGTCCTGATCGGCGTGGCGTTCGCCCTGTCCTTCCCCTCGCTGAACATCCAGGCCACCACCGGCGTGGACGACGACGAGCAGGGCCTGGCCTCCGGGCTGCTCAACACCTCCGGCCAGGTCGGCGGCGCGATCGTGCTGGCCGTGGTGACCGCCGTGCTGACCTCGGGCGGCGAGACGCTGTCGATCGGCGCGCTGCGCTCGGCGATCGTGGTCGCGCTGGTGCTGGCCCTGGTCGGGCTGGTGATCTCGGCCACCGGGCTGCGCTCGCGCAAGGCCGCCGCGGTCGAGGCCGAGGACGTGAAGGTCTTCGAGGCCGTCTGACCTCCCTGTGACGGGGAAGAGGGTTCCGCCGGGGGCGGGGCCCTCTTCCTCATTTCTCTAGGGCGCCGATCGGGTCGGAGTAGTCGATCCACTCCGTCGCCGAGTCGCCGAGGTCGGCGCTCTCGCCGGTGCGGACGTTCACCTGCACCAGGTAGACGTCCTCCTGGTCCCACAGGCGTACGAGGACCTTGTCGCGGCTCAGCCAGCGCTCCACCCTGATCACTTCGAGGTCGTCGACGTCCAGGCGGGGGCGGGGGCCGGTGACGCGGCCGGTGCGGGCGTCCATGGTGACCAGGCGGTCGTCGGCCGTCACCAGGGCCAGGGAGCGGCCGTCCGGGGCGAGCGCGGCGCCGTGCTCGATGAGGGCGGGGTCGATCCGGAAGCCCTTCGTCCGGGTGCCCGCGCCGTCCAGCCTCAGCGTGCTGACGGAGGCGTGGCCGGGGACGGTGGTGGTGTCCCGGCGTTCGGCGACCACGCGCGTGCCGTCGTCGTGGACGGCCAGGATCTCGACGTCCTTGCCGCGTACGGTGCGGGTCGTGCCGGTCCGGAAGTCGAGCACCGCGCTGTCGCCGGCGTCGCCGAAGGACAGCGCGAAGTAGCGGCCGTCCGGGGACGACCTGATGTGCGCCTCGCCGTCCCCGGCCGTGGCGTCGATGCCCTTGACCACGCCCGTGGGCAGGTCGTGGACCAGGTAACGGCCCTGCGGGTTCTGGTAGACGAGCCGGTGGCCGTCCTGGCTGAGGGCGAGCGGCATGTACTCGCCGGTGGCCGGGTCGTAGCCGGCCCGCGCGTCCGGCAGCCGCCACTCCGTGCCCGACCGGGTGGTGAGCACCCACTGGCCGCAGGGTTGCGGGGCATGGGCGTCGGCCTCGGCGTCGCGGCAGTAGCCCGGGTAGGCGAAGCGGACCGGGTCGGGGAGCGCGGCGGGCAGCGGGTCGCGGACCTCCTGGCCGGGGCCCCGCGTCCCGGGGTCGAAGGTGGCGCGGGCCATGGTCTCGTCCACGCGGTCGGCCACCGCGGACAGCCCGGCCACGATCGCCGCGACCATCGCGGCGACCAGGCCGAGGGAGGCCGACGTCCACACCGACGCCCGGATCCTGCGCCGCGCCGTGACCCGCCGCAGGACCGTTTCGGCGAGGTCGGCGCGCGGCATCCCGGCGGCCAGGCCGAGCAGTGCGGCCCGCAGGGCCGGATCCCCGGGGGCGGCGTCCTGGGGCGCCGCCGTCGGGGCGGCGGGCTCGGGAGCGGGGGCGAGCGTCCAGGGGGAGGGGGACGTCGCGCCGTTCCCCGGCCGGTCGCCCCGGCGGCCCCCGGCCGGGTCCGCATGCCCCTCGGACGGGTCCACGCGCTCCTCGGCCTGGTCCGCCGGGTTCTCGGCCAGGTCCGTGGGGCCCTCGGTCAGGGCCTCGAACAGGGTCGGGTGGGTGGTTCGGAGCTGGGCGCGGGCCCGTCGCAGCTCGTCGTCCAGCGCGCCGATCCACAGGCCCGTGATCACGGCGGCGTGCGGCAGGCTCAGCCCGTCGTGGAAGGTGACGACGACGGCCGCGCGGGTCCTCGGGGCGAGCCCGGCGAGCAGGTGACCCTCCGGGACCGGCCAGGGGGCGCCCGTCGCGCCCAGGAACCGTCCGTACAGCTCGCGCAGCACCGCGTCGGCCGGGCGGTGGTAGCGGATCGCGGACCACCGGCGGCAGGACGAGACGAGCGCCGCGGTGGCCAGCTCGCGCGCCTTGTCCGCGTCGCCGGTCAGCAGGTAGGCCGTCCTCGCGAAAGAGGACCCATAAGACGCTAGAAAAGCCGATAAATCGTGGGATTTGCTCACTTGTATGACTCCTTGGAGGTTGATCAGCGTAGAGGGCGTCCCGGCTCCGCGGAAGTGCCAGGAAACCCGGGCCGATCCGCAGCCAAGCCGCTTGCAGGTCCGTGGGCTGGGCATCTACCGGGCATGCGCCCGTCATCCCCGGCCGGCGAGCGGTCGTCGCGCCTTCGCCTCGCCGTCCCGCTCGCCTGCCTCGCCGTTCTGACCGCGTGCGGCACCTCCTCGCAGACCGCCCGGCTGGACACCCCCGCGGAGACCGGTCCCGGCACCGCCACCCCCCGCAGCGCCCCCTCGGACGTCCCCACCAGCACCGCCGAGGTGGACGTCGAGCGCGACGGCCTCGACCCGGCCGTGGTGACCGGCGTCCGGTACGCGACCCACGACGGCTACGACCGGGTGGTGATCGACCTCAAGGGCGACATTCCCGGCTACAAGGTGAAATGGGTGGACGAGTTCCTCCAGGACGGTTCCGGCGAGCCCATGGGCGTCCACGGCGGCGCGTACCTGCAGCTCACCCTCTTCCCCGCCAACGCGCACGACGACGACGGCTACCCCACCTGGAAGGGCGGGCCCGTCTACCGGGCCGGCCTCAAGAACGTCTCCGACGTCGTCAGGACCGGCGACTTCGAGGGGCGCGTGGGCGTCGGCCTGGCGCTCGCCCGGCGGGCCGGCTTCCGGGTGAAGGAGCAGTCCGCGCCGAGCCGGCTGGTCCTCGACGTGGCACACTGAAGCCCGTGGTGAGAAAGATCGAGGGCCCGACCCGCATCCCCGTCCCCGGCGGCAAGATCATCGACGAGCACGTGGGGCGCGTCAACAGCGGCGACGATCAGGTCTCGATCGCCCACATGACCGCCCCGCCCGGCTGGGCCGAGCCCGCCCAGACCCCGTCGTTCACCGAGTACACCGTGGTCCTGCGCGGCAGCCTGCTCGTCGAGCACGACGGCGGCACGGTCGAGGTCGCCGCGGGCCAGTCGGTGGTGACCTCGCCGGGGGAGAAGGTGCGCTACAGCGCGGGCCCCGACGGCGCCGAGTACGTCGCCGTGTGCCTGCCCGCCTTCACGCCGGAGAGCGCCGGCCGCGACTGACCGGGCGTCGCTCGCGGGTGTGCCGGAAGGGTCGTCCACAGGCGGGCGCGACGTGTGCGGCGGCGGAGGAGTGTGCTCATATCATGGCCAGATGAGCCCCACGCTTGACAAGATCCGGCAGGCTCCCAAGGTGTTGTTGCACGATCACCTCGACGGCGGGCTGCGCGCCGAGACGATCGTCGAGCTCGCACGGGAGATCGACTACGGGCGGCTGCCCTCCACCGACCCCGACAATCTGCGCCTCTGGTTCGAGGAGGCCGCCGACTCCGGGTCGCTGGAGCGTTACCTGGAGACCTTCGACCACACGGTCGCGGTCATGCAGACCCGCGAATCCCTGGTCCGGGTGGCCGCCGAGTGCGCCCGCGACCTCGCCGACGACGGCGTGGTCTACGCCGAGGTGCGCTTCGCCCCCGAGCAGCACACCACCATGGGGCTGAGCCTCGACCAGGTGGTGGAGGCGGTGCTCGAAGGGTTCACGCTGGGCTCGCAGGGGCGCGGCATCCGGGTCGGCACGCTGCTGACCGCGATGCGCCACATGGCGCGCTCGATGGAGATCGCCGAGCTGGCCGTGCGCTACCGTGACGTCGGCGTCGTGGGGTTCGACATCGCCGGGGCCGAGGCCGGCTACCCGCCCACCCGGCACCTCGACGCCTTCGAATACCTCCAGCGGGAGAACGCGCACTTCACGATCCACGCCGGCGAGGCGTTCGGGCTGCCGTCGATCTGGCAGGCCATCCAGTGGTGCGGCGCCGACCGCCTGGGCCACGGCGTGCGGATCATCGACGACATCACCGTGGCCGGCGACGGGTCGGCCAAGCTGGGGCGGCTGGCGGCGTACGTGCGCGACAAGCGCATCCCGCTGGAGATGTGCCCCACGTCCAACCTCCAGACCGGGGCCGCCGACTCGATCGCCGAGCACCCCATCGGGCTGCTGCGCAGGCTGCACTTCCGGGTCACCGTCAACACCGACAACCGGCTGATGAGCTCGACGAGCGTGTCCCTCGAGTTCGCCAAGCTGGTCGAGGCGTTCGGCTACGACTGGGACGACCTGCAGTGGTTCACGGTCAACGCGATGAAGTCGGCCTTCCTCCCGTTCGACGAGCGGCTGGCGCTGATCAACGGCGTGATCAAGCCGGGGTTCGCGCAGATCAAGTGGCAGCCGTGAAACACACCTACCGGTCCAAGACCGGGTTCGTGCTGGGCTGCGCCTGGCTGGTCTTCGTGGCGTTCAACGTGTGGGACCTGACGGCCCACTACAACGGCAAGCCGTCCATGGTGGCGCTGGCCGTGCTCGGGGCGATGACGGCGCTCGTCTACGCGATCGCGGTCCGGCCCGCCACCGTGGTCGGCGAGGAGGGGCTGCTGGCCCGTAACCCGCTGCGCACGACGTTCCTGCCGTGGGCGTCCGTGGGCGAGGTGACGGTCACCCACTCCATCGCGGTCCGTTACGGCGGCGAGGGCGCCGAGGAGCAGGTGCTGCGGTTGTGGACGCCCATGAGCAGCGCCAGAGAGCGGTCCAAGGCGCAGCGGCGCGGCGTGCCCAAGCCGCAGCGGGGTGGGCGGTTCCGGGTCGAGGCCACGGTCAGCAAGGCCGAGCAGGCCGCCGCCGAGGCGTTCACCGGCAAGACCCACGCCGACTTCGTGGGCGACCAGATCCGCGACCGCGCCGAGGCCGCCCACCGCCGCGCGGAGCCGGCGGCCGCGGTGGCACCGGTCAAGGTCACCTGGTCCTACGACTCGATCGCCGTCCTCGTGGTCGCGGTCGCCCTGATCGTGGCCGCCATCGTCATCGCCTGACCGCCCCACAGGCCCGAACCCGGGGGCCGGGAGCAGGGGCCCGGCGGGCCGAGAGTTCGCCGACCCCTCGGCGGGTCAGGGGGATCGGCGGGTCAGGAAGCGGGTCATGCCGGCCTGGGCGAGGCCCGCCTGCTCCACCTGCCGGGCGGCCACGGTCTCGGCCTCGAAGGCGCGCTCGACCTCGGCCTTCGGCGGGCGCAGCAGCCCCAGGTGCACGGCGGTGGCGGTGCCCGGCCGGGTCCAGTGGCGCACCCGCGCGATCGCCGTCTCCACCAGCTCCTCGGCGGGCACGAGCTCGTCCAGCAGCCCGGCCGCCAGCGCGTCGGCGGCGCTCAGGCGGGCCGAGTCCAGCACCAGCCGCAGCGCCCGGCCGCCGGCCAGCCGGAGCAGCAGGTGGCTGGCGGCGTTCGAGATCGACAGGCCGAGGTGGTTCTCGGGGAAGAAGTACTCGGTGGCCTGGGCGCCGATGCGGGTGTCGAAGCAGAGCGTCCACTCGGCGGCGCCACCGACGGCCAGGCCGTTGACCGCGGCGACCACCGGCACCCGGGTCTCCAGCACGGCCCTGGTCATGTCGTGGAACAGCTCGACCTCCGCCTCCAGCGGTTTGCCCGCCGCCTCGGCGATGTCCTCGCCCGCCGAGAAGGCCCGGCCGGCGCCGGTCACCACGATGCCCCTGGCGGTGCGGCCGTGCGCGCGGACGGCCGCGGCCAGGTCCCGCCGCATGCCGGCGGTGAGGGCGTTCAGCTTCTCGGGACGGGTGAGGGTGATCACGGCCACCTCGTCGCGTACGGTCACGTCGATCATGCCGGGTCCTCCGTGGGGATGGCGGGGGCGGCGCGCTGGTCGCGGCCGGGGCGGAGCAGGTGGCGCTTCTCGATGCGGGCGGACGGGGTGAGCGTGAACGACTCCACGAACTCCACGTACGCCGGGACCTTGAAGCGGGCCAGGCGTTCCCTGGCGTGGGCGATGACGGCGGCGGCCGTGCGGGCGTCGGCGGCGTGACCGGGGCGGAGCTGGAGGAACGCCTTGGGCAGCTCGCCGAAGAGGTCGTCGGGGATGGGCACCAGGGCCGCGGACAGGACCGCGGGATGCCCGGCGAGCACGCTCTCGACCTCGGCGCACGAGATGTTCTCACCGCCCCTGCGGACCATGTCCTTCAGCCGTCCGGCGTGCCGGATGCGTCCGCGCGCGTCGCGGACGCCGAGGTCGCCGGTGTGGTACCAGCCGCCGCGGAAGGCGTGCGCGGTGGCCTCGGGATGGTTCCAGTAGCCGGTCATCATGGGCGTGCCGCGGACCAGGATCTCGCCCGTCTCCGCGTCGAGCCGGACCTCCTTGCCGGGCGGCGGGGTGCCCAGCGCGCCGGTGCCGACGGTGTCGTCGGAGTCCGGGGCGGCCATCAGGTCGCAGCCGCTCTCGGTGGAGCCGTACAGCTCGCGCCAGGGCGCGCCCCAGCGCTCCTCGAACGCGCGGTGCAGGCCGGGCGCGATGCCCGAGCAGAGCACGAGCCGCATCCGGTTGTCGCGGTCGAGGGGGCTCGGCGGCTGCTTGTGCATCAGCAGGGGCATGGTGCCCAGCACGTACGTGAGGGTCGCGCCGTGCTCACGGACGGCGGGCCAGAAGCCCGAGGCGGAGAAACGGGGAAGCACCACCTGCGGGATGCCGCCGAGCAGGCAGAGCAGGGTGGTCCACTGCGGGTCCATGTAGGAGTACGCCTGGGCGATCAGCAGGACGTCGTCGTCGCGCAGGCGGACGAGGTCGGCGACGACGCGGGCGGTCCTGACCCAGTAGTCGTGGGTGAGCAGGCAGGCTTTGGGGAAGCCCGTCGTCCCCGACGTGTACTGAAAATTGGCGACATTGTCCGCGCTGAGGGATATGTCGAGAGGTGGGCCATCCGTCAGCTGGTCCACGAGGTGCACCACGCCCGGCACCCGCGCGGCGTGTTCCGCGCCGGTCAGGGTGGCGACCGCGCCGGAGTCGCGCAGGACGTGCTCAAGGTCGGCGGCCTGGTACCGCACGTTCACGGGGACGGTGACCGCCCCCGCCTTCAGGACGGCGAACCAGCTCAACGGCCACCACGGCTCGTTGTCCAGCATGACGGCCACCCGGTCGCCGGGGCGTACCCCATGGCCGGCCAGCGCGCGGGCCAGGCGGTCGGAGACGGCGTCGGCCTCGGCGAAGCTCAGCGAGGTCGCCGGGAGGGCGGGTGAGGGGGCGGGGAAACGGAGGAACTCGCGCTCGCCGTACGTGCTAGCGGCGTGCCTCAGCAGGTCGGGGATCGTGGTGTGCATCCGGCGGCTCCCACGGGAAGACGGGCAGCAGGCGTCGATCGAGGGGCGCCACGACCGGGCCGGCGGCGCGTACGGCGGCCAGGCCGATCGTGACGAACTCCGCGCACACCTGCTCCAGCGTCGAGTCCCCGTCGGGGCGGTACCACTCGCTGGTGCCGGTGCACATGGACATGAGGGCGAGGCGGGTCAGCTTCTGGTCGGCGACGTGGAAGACGCCTTCGGCGACGCCGTCGGCCAGGGCGCTCTTCCAGTGGCTCTCGTAGGCGTCGCGCAGGGCGATGACCTCGGCGTGGGCGGGCGAGCCGGGGGTCAGGGAGCGGAGCTCGCCGTCCATGACGCGGCTGGTCAGGGGGGTGAGCGCGTGCAGGGCGGTGAGCGAGGTGATCAGCAGGGCGAGGCGGTCGGCGGGACGCGTGGCCCCGGCCAGGACGCGGGCGGTCGAGTCGATCAGCCCTTGCAGGCCGGTCCGCATGAGGTCGGCCAGCAGGGCTTCCTTGCTGTGGACGTGGTGGTAGACGCCGGCGTTGGTCAGGTTCACCGCCCTGGCCAGATCTCGGATGCCGGTGGCGGCGTAGCCCTGCCGGGCGAAGAGCCGCACCGCGGCCGTCCTGATCCGGAGCAGTGTGTCCACGTCCATGGCGACCTAACGAACGTTCGGTTGCTTGTTACGCTGGAAAGTACCCCATGTTCCTAGAAATCGCCATAGGTTGACTCTGACACCGTGTGAGCCCCTACTTCTGGACCGGACATGTTCAGCATCGGAGATTTCGCCCGGCTGGGGCTCGTGTCCGTACGCATGCTCCGCCACTACGACGCCATCGGCCTGCTGCGCCCCGCGCACGTGGACCCGCTCACCGGTTACCGGTCCTACCAGGCCGCGCAACTGGCCAGACTCAACCGGATCGTCGCCATCAAGGACCTCGGCTTCACGCTGGAACAGGTCCGGACGATCCTGGACGAGAAGGTCAGCACCGAAGAGCTGCACGGCATGGTACGGCTGCGCCGCGCCCAGCTGGAGGCCCGGATCAGCGCCGACCTGGCCAGGTTGCGCGGCGTCGAGGCGAGACTCCGCAGCATCGAGACGGAGGGGCACATGAGAACCGCGGAAGTCGTGCTGAAGAAGGTCGACCCGGTACGGGTCGCGCAGCTCAGCGCCAGGGCGGCCAGCTACGAGGGCGAGGACGTCGGCCCGGTGATCGGGCCGCTGTTCGCCGAGATCTGCGCCCGCGTGGAGCGGGCGGACGTCCGGGTGGTCGGCCCCGGCCTGGCCTACTACCGCCAGGAGGACGACGGCTCGGTCATGGTCCACGCCTGCCTGCCGGTCAACGTGGACCCCGATCCGCGCCACGACTTCGAGATCAGGGACCTGCCCGCGATCGGCACGGCGGCCACGATCATCCACCACGGCCCGATGGAGGCCGTCGGGCCGACCTTCCAGGCCCTGGCCCACTGGATCGAGGAGAACGGCCACCGCTCGCTCGACCTGGCGCGAGAGGTGTCGCTGCACTGCCCGCAGGACCGCGCGGAATGGGTGCACGAGCTGCAGATCGAGGTGGCCGCGGCGTAGTGGAGGCGACCGAGCTGGAACACCACCGGGTCGAGCTGACCGGCTACTGCTACCGGATGCTCGGCTCGGGCTTCGAGGCCGAGGACGCGGTGCAGGAGACGTTCGTCAGGGCGTGGCGCACGTACGAGCCGGGGCGGGGGCCGTTGCGCCCGTGGTTGTTCCGGCTCGCCACGTCCGTCTGCCTGGACATGCTGCGCGGGCCGCAGCGGCGGGCGCGGGCGATGGACCTCGGGCCGGCGGCGCGTCCCGGCGACCCGCTCGGAGATCCGCTGCCGGGGGACGCCTGGGTGTGGCCGGTGCCCGACGGGCGCGTGTTGCCGGCCGACCCGGCGGAGCTGGCGGTGGCCAGGGAGAGCGTGCGGCTGGCGTTCGTGGCCGCGCTGCAACGGCTGCCGCCGCGGCAGCGGGCCGTGCTCATCCTGCGCGACGTGCTGAAGTGGCAGGCCGCCGAGGTGGCGGGCCTGCTGGAGATGAGCGTCGCGTCCGTGAACAGCGCGTTGCAGCGGGCCCGCGCCCGGCTCCCCGCGGTCGCCTCTGAGGACGCCCCGGAGGACGCCGCGATCGACGGCAGGCTGCTCGACCGCTACGTCTCCGCCTTCGAGCGGTACGACGTGGACGCGCTGGTCTCGCTGCTGCACGAGGACGCGACGATGTCGATGCCGCCGTTCGCGTGGTGGTTGCGCGGCCGGGAGGCGGTCAGGGCGGTCCTGCTGGCCGCCGGCGCGCCCTGCGCGGGCGACCGCCTGCTGCCGGCCGGGGCGAACGGCGCGCCCGCCTTCGCCCAGTACCGGGACGGGGAGGCGTTCGCCCTGGTAGTCCTGGAGATCGGCGGCGGAGTCGTCACCGGCGTGACCACCTTTCTCGATCCCCGGCTGGTGCCGTCCTTCGGCCTGCCGATGAGTTTCGGCCGGCCGCTCCGTACTGACAGGTGAAGGAGGACAGACACATGCCACAGATCGTCGAACTTCCCGAGCGTCCTTACCTCGGGATCAAGAAGACCATCACGATGACCAGCTTCGGCCTCGTCGGAGACCGGATCGCGGAGATGATCGGCTGGCTCGCCGAGCGCGGGCACACGATGGCCGGAGCCCCGTTCTTCCGGTACCACAGCATCGACATGCCGGGGGACCGGCTGGTGGTGGAGGCGGGCGTGCCCGTCACCGCGCCCGTCACCGAGCCCGTGGAGGGCGAGTTCCACGTGGGCACGCTGCCCGCGGGCCGCTTTGTCACCGAGTCCCACCACGGCCACCCCGACCAGCTCTCCGGCGTCATCGAGTCGGTGCTGAAGTGGGCCGCCGAGCAGGGCCTGACCTGGGACATGACCGAGAAGGACGGCACCGAGCACTGGGGCTGCCGGCTGGAGCTGTACCAGACGGACCCGCGGATCGAGCCCGACCTGAACAAGTGGGACATCGACCTGCAGTTCCGCCTGGCCTGAACCGGCCGTCACGCCGCGTTCGCGCGGGGCAGCAGCGAGGTCAGCAGCGCGGCCAGCACGAACAGGGCCGCGCCCGCCAGGCCGATCGCCACGATCCCGCTGAGGAACGCGGCGTGACTGGCCGCCAGCAGCTCGGCGGCCTGCGCCGGGGCGAGCCCCCTGGCCGCGGCCGCCGCGGCCGCCACGGTCTCCCTGGCCGCGCCGGGCACGTGCGCGGGCAGGGCGTGGTGGTAGACGGCCGCCGCGGCCGTGCCGAGCAGGGCCAGGCCGAGCGTCCCGCCCAGGAAGTTGCCCGACTCGGCAAGCGAGGCCGCCGACCCGGCCTTCTCCGGCGGCACCGAACCGACCACGATCCCCGTGCCCAGGGCGAACAGCGGGCCGGTGCCCAGCGCCAGCACCGTGATGGCGGTGATCACCACCGGCAGCCCGGCCTCGGCCTGCGTGAGCAGCGCCGCCCCGGCGGCCGCCAGCGTCAGGCCGCCCATGATGGCGGTGCGGGGGGCGACGCGGCGGGTCAGGGCCGGGGTGAGCGTGGTCCCCAGCGCGACGCCGAGCCCCATGGGCGCGAACCACAGCGCCGACTGCGCCGGGGTGTGCCCCAGCACCGACTGCAGGTACTGGGTGACCAGGAGGCCGGTGCCCGCCATGGCGATGCCCGCCAGCACGAGGGCGGTCAGGATCAGGGTGAGCGGGCGCTGGGTGAACAGGCGCAGGTTGAGCAGGGGAGCGTCGAGCGTGAGCTGCCGCCGTACGAACGCGACCCCGAACGCGAGACCGACCGCGATCGCCGCGAGCGGCGCGCCGGGCCCGGCCGACGCCGACGAGGCGGCCAGCTCCTTGACGCCCCAGACCACCGGCAGGATCGCCAGCATCGACAGCGCGACGCTGGCCAGGTCCATACGCCCGCCGTCCGGGTCGCGGAACTCCGGCAGCAGCAGCACGCCGGCCACGAGCAGCACCACGATCACGGGGACGGCCAGCAGGAACACCGACCCCCACCAGAAGTGCTCCAGCAGCAGCCCGCCGACGACCGGCCCGAGCGCGGCCCCGGCGAACTGGCAGGTGGCCCAGGCGGCGATGGCCGTGCCGCGCTGCCGGGCGTCGCGGAACATGTTGGTGATGAGCGCGAGCGTGGAGGGCATGAGCGTGGCGCCCGCGACGCCCAGCACCGTACGGGCGGCGATCAGCATGGCGGGGCTGACCGCGTACGCCGCCGCGAGGGAGGCGACGCCGAAGGCCGCCGCGCCGATCAGCAGGAGCCGGCGGCGGCCGATGCGGTCACCGAGGCCGCCCATCGTGATCACCAGCCCGGCGACCATGAACCCGTAGATGTCGATGATCCACAACTGCTGGACGGCGCTCGCCCCCAGCTCCACGCTCAACCGGGCCAGCGCCAGGAACAGCGCGTTGATGTCGACCGCGACGAGCAGGGTGGGCAGGGCGAGCACCGCCAGCCCGGCCCATTCGCGCCGCCCGGCCCTGGGTCCGGCGGCGGTCTCGGTGAGATGCGGCATGTCGGGAGCCTCCTGGTGTCGTCCGTTTCACCAGGAGGTCGGAGCCCGGCTCGCGCGCTCGACGTGCTTTCCGGAAAAGTTTCGCGGGGCATGTCGAGAGGGACGCGCCGGCTCCGACCCAGCACGACGGAACTCGCACGACCACGAGGAGAGACGATGAAGTTTCTGTTGATCATGCAGGTGAACCAGCAGGTCATGGACACCCTGAGCGAGGAGCAGCGCGACCTGATCATGAGCGGCCACGGCGCGTTCATGAAGACGATCCAGGAGTCGGGCGAGATGATCGGCACGCAGGCGCTCGGCGACCCGTCCACCAGCGCCGTCGTCCGCACCCGCAACGGCCTGCCGGCCGTGACCGACGGCCCCTTCCTGGAGGCCAAGGAGTACATGGGCGGCTACTACATCGTCGACTGCGAGAGCCGCGAGCGCGCGATCGAGCTGGCCGGGATGATCCCCGACAGCCGGATCGAGGGCCTGGCGATCGAGGTCCGGCCGATCATGTTCTCGGCGGGCGCCGACATGTGACCGCCCGGTGGGCCCGCGGCGCGGGCCCACCGGGCTACAGGCCCAGGCAGGCGGTCAGGTCGGCCTTCAGGCCGTCGAGGTCGCGGGCGGCCGACGCGCGCGCCTGCGCCACCTCGCCGGTCACCGGCACCACGACCTCCAGGTAGCACTTCAGCTTGGGCTCGGTGCCCGACGGGCGGACCACGACGCGCCCGCCGTCCGACAGGTGGAAGCGCAGGCCCTCGGTCGGGGGCAGGCCGCCGTCGCCGCGGCTCAGGTCGTCCACGGCCTCGACCGTGTGGTCGCCCAGCGTGGCGGGCGGGGCGGCGCGCAGGCGGTCCATCGCGCCGGAGATCAGCGACAGGTCGGCGACCCGGAAGCTGAGTTGGGACGTCGCGTGCAGGCCGTACCGGACGGCCTGGTCGTCGAGCAGGTCGAGCAGCGTGCGGCCGTCGCGCTTGGCGGCGGCGGCGACGGCGGCCACGGTCAGGGCCGCGCCGATGCCGTCCTTGTCGTGGACCGGCAGGCCGGCGTCGGAGCCGACGCAGTAGCCGATGGCCTCCTCGTAGCCGAAGACCAGGCCCTCGCCCGCCTTGACGATCCACTTGAACCCGGTCAGCGTCTCGCCGTAGCGCACGCCGTGGGCCTGCGCGATCTTGCTCAGCAGGGTCGAGGAGACGATCGTGGTGGCCACCAGCCGGTCGCCGGTGGTGTGGGTGATCACGTGCTCGGCCAGCAGGCCGCCGACCTCGTCGCCGGTCAGCATGCGGCACGTGCCGTCGGGCAGCGGCACGCCGACCGCGCACCGGTCGGCGTCGGGGTCGTTGGCGAGGACCAGGTCGGAGCCGAGCTTGGCGGCCAGCGCGACCGCCAGGTCCATCGCGCCGGGCTCCTCCGGGTTGGGGAAGGCCACCGTCGGGAAGTCGGGATCGGGGTTGCGCTGCTCCTCCACGGCCATCGGCGTCTCGAAGCCCGCCGCGAGGAAGGCCCCCGTCAGCGTCCCCGAGCCCACCCCGTGCAGCGGCGTGTACGCCACCCGCAGCTCGCGCGCCTCGCCCAGCGGCAGGGCGGTCACCGCGTCGATGTAGTCGTCGACGATGTCCTCGCCCAGCTCGGTGAGCGTGCCGGGGCCGTCGAGGGGGAGCTGGTCGACCCGGCCCACCGCGTCGATGGCGGCCGAGATCTCCCGGTCGACCGGCGGCACGATCTGCGAGCCGTCACCCCAGTAGACCTTGTAGCCGTTGTCCCTGGGCGGGTTGTGGCTGGCGGTGACCGTCACGCCCGCGTCGGCCCCGAGGTGGCGTACGGCGAAGGCGAGCACCGGCGTGGGCAGCGGGCGCGGCAGCAGCGAGACGTGCAGCCCCGCGCCGGTCAGGACGGCCGCGGTGTCCCTGGCGAACACGTCGGACTTGTGCCGGGCGTCGTAGCCGATCACGACGTGCTTGCCGGCGCCCAGCACACCGGCCAGACCGGCGGCGGCGCGCATGACGGTGACCCGGTTCATCCGGTTGGGGCCCGCGCCCAGCTCGCCGCGCAGGCCGGCGGTGCCGAACTCCAGCTTGGCCTGGAACCGCTCGCGGAGGGCGGGCAGGTCGTCGTCCTCCAGGAGGTCGGACAGCTCGGCCCTGGTGTCGGGGTCGGGGTCCTGGGCCAGCCACTGGCGGGCGCGGCGCAGCAGGTCGGCGTCCACGGGCGGGAGCGGTACGTCCCCCTCGGCCTCCGGCGGGACCCGGTCGTCGCCGGCGGTCACAGGCGGTCCACCACCTTGGCCAGCAGCACGCCCATGCGGGCGGCCGTGGCGCGCCCCACCTCCAGGACCTCCTCGTGGTTGAGCGGCTCGCCGGACAGGCCCGCTCCCGGGTTGGTGACCAGGGAGACGCCGAGCACCTCCAGGTTCGCCTCGCGGGCGGCGATGGCCTCCAGCACGGTGGACATGCCCACCAGGTCGCCGCCGAGCGTGCGCAACATCCGGATCTCCGCGGGCGTCTCGTACGTCGGGCCGCGGAAGGCCACGTAGACGCCGTCGGCCAGGGTCGGGTCGATCTCGCGGACCAGGGCGCGCAGGCGGCGCGAGTAGACCTCGGTGAGGTCGATGAAGGTGGTGCCGGTGATCGGGTTGGCGCCGGTCAGGTTGACGTGGTCGCTGATCAGCACCGGGTCGCCGACGTTCTGGGTCTCCGGCCGCAGGCCGCCCGCCGCGTTGGTCAGGACGATCGTGCGCACGCCCGCCGCGGCCGCCGTGCGCACGCCGTGGACGACCGCGTCGACGCCGAGGCCCTCGTACAGGTGGGTGCGGCCGAGGAAGACCAGCGCGTGCCGCCCGGACGGCGTGCGCACGACGCGGATCTTGCCACCGTGCCCGGCCACGGCGGGGGCGCGGAAGCCGGGCAGATCGGTGAACGGGATCTCGGCCACGGTCTGCCCGATCGCGTCGGCGGCGGGGACCCACCCCGACCCCATGACGAGGGCCACGTCGAAGGTGTCGAGGCCGGCCGCGCCGGTCAGGGCGGCGGCGGCCTCTACGGCCAGGGTGTATGCGTCGTTGCTCACATCTCAGTAGTTTAGGAGCAGCCTGTCCAGAACCCGCACCCCGAACTGCAGCGCGTCCACCGGCACCCGCTCGTCCACGCCGTGGAACATCGAGGCGAAGTCCATGTCGCCGGGCAGCCGCAGCGGCACGAACCCGAACCCGCGCACCCCCAGGTCGGCGAAGAAGGTCTTGTTGTCGGTGCCGCCCGACATGCAGTACGGCACCGCCCGCGCGGTCGGGTCCTCGGCCTTCAGCGCCGCGATCATCGACTCGACCAGCGCGCCGTCGAACGTCGTCTCCAGCGCGATGTCGTGGTGCACGAACTCGCGGCGCACGTTCGGCCCGATGAGCGAGTCGACGGTCTTGAAGAACTCCTCCTCGAAGCCGGGCAGGAAACGCCCGTCCACGACGGCCGTGGCCTGGCCGGGGATGACGTTCGACTTGTAGCCGGCGTCGAGCTGGGTCGGGTTGGTGGTGTGGCGGAGCGTCGCGCCGACGAACCGCACCAGCGGGCCGAGCTTGTCCAGCAGCGGGGCCGGGTCGTCCTCGTCGAACGGCAGGCCGAAGGCGTCGGCGATCTCGGTGAGGAACTGGCGCACGGTCGGCGTGTAGGTGAGCGGCCACTCGTGCCCGCCGAGCCGGGCCACGGCCTTGGCGACCTCGGTGACCGCGTTGTCGGAGTTGAGCATCGAGCCGTGCCCGGCGGTGCCGTCGGCGACCAGCTTCATCCAGGCCAGGCCCTTCTGGGCGGTCTCGATCAGGTACAGCCGCAGCGACGGGTCGACCTCCAGCGAGTAGCCGCCGACCTCGCTGATGGACTCGGTCACGCCCTCGAACAGCTCGGGGTTGTTGGCCGTGAGGTACTTGGCGCCGTACACGCCGCCGGCCTCCTCGTCGGCGACCCAGGCGAAGACGATGTCGCGGCGCGGACGGCGTCCCTCACGCTTCATCTGGCGCAGCACGGCCAGCATCATCGCGTCCATGTCCTTCATGTCCACGGCGCCGCGGCCCCAGATGTAGCCGTCCTTGACCTCGCCGGCGAACGGGTCGACCGACCAGTCGGCGGCGTTGGCGGGCACCACGTCGAGGTGGCCGTGGACGAGCAGCGCGGGCAGCGACGGGTCGGTGCCCTCGACGCGGGTGACCACGTTGCCGCGGCCCGGCTCGCTCTCGACGTACGTCGCCCCGATGCCGACCTCGTCCAGCCTGGCCATGACGACCTCGGCCGCGGCCCGCTCGCCGGGGCCGCTGCCGTCCCCGTAGTTGCTGCTGTCGACGCGGATCAGCTCCACGCACAGGTCGGCGACTTCCTTCTCGGCAGGTGTCATGGCGTCTTCTCCAGGGTGAGCAGTCCGGATTTGTGCAGGTGACCGCGTTTGTACGCGCGGGTGATGAGGGTCAGGTCGCTGTCGGTGATCTCGTCGAGCCGACCGAGCACGTCGGTCATGAAACGATAGAGGTCCGCCTCGTGGGCCACCGCCACCTGCACGATGAGGGAGTGGGTGCCCGAGGTGGCGGCGCAGTAACGCACGTGGGGGTGCTCGGCCAGGCGCCGGCCGGTCTCGCCCAGCCCGTACGGCCGCACCTTCAGCCACAGCATGGCCTCGACCTCCAGCCCGAGCAGCGCGGGCTCGACCTCGGCGCGCGGCAGCAGTAACCGCCGGTCGATGAGCGAGCCGACCCGCCGGCGCGCGGTCGGCACGGAGAGGTCGAGCCGTTCGGCGATCGTGGTGAAGGCGGCCCGGCCGTCGGCCGCCAGCAGTTCGGCGATCTCCTTCTCCAGCGGCGACAGGCCGTCCTCGTCGGGCAGGTCGGGGGGCGGCGGCGCGGGGCGCAGCTCGGCGACCTCCCGCTCGGTGAGGAAGGGCGCGTGCCACTCGGCCACGGTGGTGAACGTGTGCAGCACTACCTGGGTCTGCGTCTGGAGCACGCCGTCGATCTCGCTGATGTCGTGGGCCAGGATGGTGTGCAGGTCCTGCCGGGACGGCGGCACCAGCTCGCAGGCCAGGTCGGCGGCCCCGGTCAGCGCGTAGACCGACCGCGTGTCGCGCCGGTCGGTGAGCGATCTGGCCACCTGGGCCGCCGTGCCGGGCCGCACCTGGACGTGCAGGTGCGCGGGGCGGCCGTGGCCGGTGCGCAGGTCGTCGTAGATCGCGGTGACGCGGACGACGCCGTCGGCGATGAGCCGCTGGAGCCGGCGGGCGACCGTGCGTTCGTGCTCGCCGACCACCCTGCCGATCTCGCCCCACGAGGCGCGCGGGCTCACCTGGAGCGCGGCCACGAGCCGCCGGTCGAGAACGTCCACCTGCAACCGCTTCCGTGTCGGGTTTGTAAATAATTGCCCAGACATTTGACTGTTTCGGTCTTCCGAATGCACAGTAAGCCATCACTCCACGTGTCAGCAAAAGGAGCACATGCCGTGTCGACCTCCCCCGTCGCTCAATCGCCGCTCGGCATACCGAAGAGCAGGGTCCGTCAGCTCATGGCGGCCAGCATCGGCAACGTGGTCGAGTGGTACGACTGGTACGCCTACACCTTCCTGGCCACGGTCTTCTCGGCGCAGATCTTCCCCGACAGCTCCGGCAACAGCCTGGTGCCGCTGCTGAGCTCGTTCGCGGTGTTCGCGGTGGGCTTCTTCATGCGGCCCCTGGGCGGCCTGCTGGTGGGCGCGTTCGCCGACCGGTACGGCCGCAAGTCCGCGATGACCTTCACCATCATCCTGATGGGCGGCGGCTCGCTGCTGCTCGGCCTGACCCCCACGTACGAGGCCGTGGGCCTGCTGTCGCCGGTCATCCTGACGCTGGCCCGGCTGATCCAGGGCCTGTCCGTGGGCGGTGAGTTCGCCGCCGCCACCACGTTCCTCGTCGAGTCGGCCCCGCCGCGCCGCCGCGGCCTGTTCTCCTCCTTCCAGTACGTCAGCACCACCATCGGCCAGCTCATCGCCTCCGGCCTGGCCGCGGTGCTCGCCTCGACGCTGGTCAAGGAGGACATGAGCTCCTACGGCTGGCGCATCCCGTTCCTGGTGGGCGCGCTGCTCAGCCTCGTCGGCCTGTGGATCCGCAAGGGCGCCGACGAGACCTCGGCGGTCGCCGAGGAGATCCAGCGGGGCGAGGTCAAGCGGCCGGGCATGTTCGAGTTCCTCAAGCACCACCCGAGGTCCGCGCTCACCATCGTCGGCATCACGATCGCGGGCACCGTCGCCTACTACACCTGGACCAGCTTCCTGCCCACCTACGCGCAGATCACGGTCTCGTTCGACAAGGCCGAGTCGCTCCAGGTCGGCACGATCTCGCTGGTGTTCTTCATGCTGCTGCAGCCGCTGCTCGGCCTGCTGTCGGACAAGATCGGGCGCAAGCCGATGCTGATCGCGTTCGGGCTCGGCTTCCTGATCCTGCCGGTGCCGCTGCTCGGACTGCTCACCGACTCCTTCGCCAGCCTGCTCGTCGTGCAGATGATCGGCATGGTGTTCCTGGGCTGCTTCACCTCGGTCTCGGCCGCGGTGAACTCGGAGCTGTTCCCGACCCGGGTGCGGGCGGCGGGGGCCGGGTTCCCGTACTCGCTGACCGTGGCGATCTTCGGCGGCACCGCGCCGCTGATCGGCACCGCGCTGCAGAAGGCCGGCAACCCCGGGATGTTCCCGTGGTACATGTCCGCCCTGGCGCTGATCTCCACGCTCGTGTACGTCTTCGTGCTGCGCGAGACCAAGGACGAGCCGCTCCGCTAGGGCGCCGAGGTGCAGGGGCGCTCCCGAAGCTCCTTGACGTAGTCGTCGGGGGCGCCCGCACGCTCGGCCGCGTCGGCCAGGTTGCACAGGTAGCGGGCCGAGGGCAGGCCGCCCTCGTAGCCGTCGAGCACATAGAACCAGGCGACGACCTCGCCGTCGAGGGTCTGCACCCGCAGCCGCACCTTGTGGTAGGCGCCGCGGACCGCGCCCTCCCACTGGTCGAGCGAGGTCTCCTCCCATTCGGGCACGTCGTAGAGCACGACGAAGACGTGCTCGTCGGGGTCCTCCACGATGGTGGCGAGCGAGCTCTCCCACTTGCTGTCGGTGCGGCCGAAGGTCAGCCGCCAGCCGGTCAGCCAGCCGACACCCCAGATCGGGGAGTGCGGGGCGCGCATGGCCATCTGCTCTGGGTCCATGTTCATCCCGTAGGAGCCGTAAAGCCGTAGATCATTCGGCTTCCCTGATTGATCCGAAAGCCACGCCACGATCCACCCCTCTCGCCGGGTGCCGCTCGTCATCCAGCTATCGCGCCATCCTGCCACGCTGACCCGGCGTGTCGGTCCATCAAGCCGGGCACGGAAGGCCCATGTGTCCCCCATGTCCGCCGGAGCGTGATCCCGTCATGGGCCGGTTGCGGCTTCCGGGGGCACGTGCGGGAGAATGGGACACGTGACGAGGATCGTGATCATTGGTGGCGGGCCGGGCGGCTACGAAGCGGCGCTGGTGGCCGCCCAACTAGGCGCACAGGTCACGATGGTCGAGCAGGACGGGCCGGGCGGGGCCTGCGTGCTCACCGACTGCGTGCCGTCCAAGACGCTGATCGCGACGTCCGTCCGCAAGCAGGCGCTTCTCGACGCGCCCTCGCTCGGCGTGTCGTTCTCGGGCGGCCCCGACGGCGACGCCGGCGTGGTCGGCGTCGACATGCCGCTGGTCAACAAGCGGGTCAAGGAGCTGGCCCAGGCCCAGTCGGCCGACATCGCGACCCGGGTCGAGGCCGAGGGCGTCGAGATCATCAAGGCACGGGGGCGGCTGGTCGACCCGCAGGTCGTGCGTGCGGGCGACCGTACGATCAGGGCCGACGTGGTGCTCGTGGCCACGGGCGCGACGCCGCGGGTGCTGCCGGGGGCCGAGCCCGACGGCGAGCGCATCCTCACCTGGCGGCAGCTCTACGACCTGGAGGAGCTGCCCGAGCACCTGATCGTGGTCGGCTCCGGCGTGACCGGCGCGGAGTTCGCCGGCGCCTACCGCTCGCTCGGCGCGGAGGTCACGCTGGTCTCCAGCCGCGACCGGATGATGCCCAACGAGGACGCCGACGGTGCCGAGGTCCTGGAAGAGGTCTACCGGCGGCGCGGCATGAACGTCATGGGCCGCTCGCGCGCCTCCTCCGTCAAGCGCACGGCCGACGGCGTGGTGGTGACCCTGGAGGACGGCCGCACGGCCGAGGGCTCCCACGCGCTGATGACGGTCGGCATGGTCCCCAACACCGGCGGCATCGGCCTGGAGGAGGCCGGCGTGCAGCTCGACCGGAACGGCTTCGTCAAGGTCGACAAGGTCTCCCGCACCTCCGCGCCCGGCGTCTACGCGGCCGGCGACTGCACCGGCGTGCTCATGCTGGCCTCGGTCGCCGCCATGCAGGGCCGCATCGCCGTGTGGCACGCGCTGGGCGAGGCCGTCCAGCCGCTGCGGCTGGCCACGGTGGCCTCCAACATCTTCACCGACCCCGAGATCGCGGCCGTCGGCGTGGCGCAGCGTTCGATCGAGGCAGGCGAGATCGACGCGAACGTGGTCAAGCTGCCGCTGGCCACCAACGCACGGGCCAAGATGCAGGGCTTCAACGACGGCTTCGTCAAGCTGTTCTGCCGCCCCCACACCGGCATCGTGCTCGGCGGCGTGGTCGTGGCCCCGCGCGCCTCGGAGCTGATCCTCGCGGTGTCGCTGGCCGTGCAGCAGCGGCTGACGGTCGACCAGGTCGCCCACTCGTTCGCGGTCTACCCGTCGCTGTCGGGCTCGATCACCGAGGCGGCCCGCCGCCTCATGCAGCCCGAGGCCGCCATCGGCATCTAGCCGTCCCTCTGCAACGCGCGCGAAGCCGTGCGGGTCGTCCTGACCCGCACGGCTTCGCGTTGTGCGCGCTTGCTTCCACGCCCATTGGATAGTACCGTTATCCAAGTTCGGATAACGGTACTATCCAATGGGGTGTTCCGGTGACGGTGATCGTTCTTCTGGTGGCCACGCTGGGCTTCCGGCTGCTGGGCGCGCTCGGCGTGCGGCGGTTCGGCACGTGGCAGGTGTCCGCGGCGCACGGGCTGGCCGTCATGGTGGTGATGACGGGAAGCGCGCACTTCGTCCCCGACGGGGTGACCTTCATGCCGAACCACGGCGACCTGGTGCGCATGGTGCCGCCCATCGTGCCGTTCCCCGCCGCCGTGGTCTACCTGACCGGCGTGCTGGAGCTGGCCGGGGCGATCGGGCTGGTGCTGCCCGCCACCCGCCGGGCGGCCGGGATCTGCCTGGCCCTGCTGTTCGTCGGCCTGCTCCCGGCGAACGTCTACGCGGCGGTCTCCGACGTGCCCTTCGCGGGCGGGGAGGCCACGCCGCTGTGGGAGCGCATCCCGGAGCAGGTTCTCTACATCGCCGCGGCGCTCTTCGCCGCCCGGCGGCGTGCCGTGCCCGTCCGGGAGGGCGTGGAGCCCGTGCCCGCCGCCCGTTGACCCGTCGTCTTCCTCGCCGGTGAGCCGGTCAGGGCTTCCAGGCCGGGTCGCGGCCGATCAGGCCGAGCAGCCGGTCGAACGGCGGGGCGTCGTCCGGCACCGCCACCGGCGGCCCGAACGCCCCGTTCTGCCGGCCCATCTCCACCGTCTGCTGCGTGAACCCCAGCCCACGGGCGACGGCCTCGGCGTCCGGCTCGTACGCCTGGTCGGTGGCCCTGGCCAGGTCCCAGCCGTGCACGACCATGTCGACCAGCCACAGGTGGGCCACCATGGTCATCGGCATGCCGCCCAGCGCGGCGCACGTGCCCTCCCACGCCTGCGGCCGCGACCAGGCGGCCAGCATGCGCCCGGCCCGCTCGGGGAAGTCGCCCGCGTACGGGCCCTGCTCGGTGCGCTCCCCGCCGTGCGCCAGCGACGCGAACATCTCCGCCACCCACTCCAGGTGGTTGACCAGCGCCTTGACGTCGAACTCCGCGCACGGCGTCGGGGACCCGAACTGCTCGGGCCGCACCGCGGCCACCAGGCCGGCGGTCCGGTGGGTGGCCCGGGTCATCAGCGGCATCATGTCTTCCATGGCAGACATGATGTCCCGCCTGCCTCGGGCACGGCTTGTAGAAACGCGACAGCGCGGCTGGGTGAATCCGCACGCGGGGCTGGCCGCCTTCGACTTCGCGCGCCAGGCGCCGCCGCCGCGGCTGGCGGCGTACGTCGACCACTTCTGGGTCGTCACGTGGACCGACCTCGCCGAGCCCTACGTGCAGCGCATCCTGTCGCACCCGACCGTGAACATGACGATCGTCCAGGACTTCCACCGGATCGCGGGCGTGATCGACGGCGGGTTCTCGTACACGATGCGGGGCACCGGCCGCGCGCTCGGCACCCGCTTCCGCCCCGGCGGCTTCCGGACGTTCCTCGGCGGCCCGGTGTCCGAGCTCACCGGCCGGTTCGTGGAGATCGGCGAGATGTTCCCGGCCTCCGGCCCGGCGCTGGTCGGCGGCGTGCTGGCCGAGCCGGACCCGGGCGCCGCCATCGCGCTCGTGGAGGCGTTCCTGCTGGCGCTCGGGCCAGCGCCGGACCCGCTGGCCGAGGAGGCCGCGGCCCTGGTGGGGCTGGTCGAGGACGACGTGACCGTGACCAGGGTCGACGAGCTGGCCGCCAAGGCGGGCCGGTCGATACGCTCCCTGCAACGCCTGTTCCGGGACTATGTCGGCATCGGCCCCAAATGGGTGATCCGCCGCTTCCGGCTGCACGAGGCCGCGGAACGCGTGCAGCAGGGCCTCGACCTCGCCACGCTCGCCGCCGAGCTGGGCTACACCGACCAGGCCCACCTGACCCGCGACTTCACCGCCGCCGTCGGCATGCCACCGGCCGCCTACGCCCGCCTCAACCCCCACACCTGACACCTCCGGCCGGGGTCACCATTCGCGGGTGGCGATCAGCTCCTCGATGTCGGCCTCCGGGAAGCCGTAGGTGGTGGCCACGAACCAGAACTCCTCGGCGATCGCCTCGCGCGCGACGGTCTCGATCTCGCTGCCGGCCTCGTGGAACTCCTCGTCGAGCGCGTTGAACTCCTCCGTCGCGGCATGCGTCAGCGCGTAGAGGGAGGCCAGGTCGCCGGGCCGCTCGGTCTCGACGCGTTCGCACAGTCGCAGCAGGACGGCCCTGCCCTTGTCGACGACGTGGTCGGGGTAGTAGCCGTCGCGGTAGAGGGCCTTGAGGAAGGCGTGGCCGATCACCTGCGGATGCGTGGGGGACAACCCGATCTCCATTTCCGTGCGGACGCGGTCGGACGGCTCGATCATGCCCGGCGCGACCGACAGAATCCGCCGGGTGCGTCCAGGTCAGCGCATCAGCTCGTACGCCGCGTACGCCGTGATCCCGTACGCGAGGTGCGGGACGACGTCGGAGACCCACGCGCCCGCCGGCCACTCGCTCGGATGGGTGACGTCGAGCAACGTCAGCGGCACGTTCGAGCCGGACATGGCCAGAGCGGTGAGCGCCAGCACCCCGACCGGCCACGACCTGCGCCGCCCCGACAGGAACCCGTAGGCGATGGCCGAGGCGATCCCGGTCGCGTACCCCATGAGCGAGCCCAGCGCCTCCGTGCGGTTGGCGGCCCGGTCGCCGTCGCCGAGGTCGGTGTGCGTCAGGCCGGACAACTTCGCCACGGCCTGCCGCGGCGTGCTGCTCGCGGCCCGCGCCCGGACGAGCATGTCCAGGTAGGAGACGGTGTTCAGCGCCGTGGTGCCCGCCGCTCCCGCGATCAGTCCCTTGACGAGTGTGTGCATGCCCTGGCCGCTACCCCGCCCGGCCCGCCCGTCACCCGCCCGCCGGACCTGGCGGCCGGTGCGCGGCCGGCGGGCCGTACCGTGGCAGGGTGAGCGCCGATGGAATGCCCGCCGCGCTGTCGCCGTACGTGACGACGCTGGCCGCCTACGACCTCGGGCCCGGCTCGGGCGGGGTTCATCGCGGGTTGCCGTCGTCCACGCTGTCGGTCACGATCCCCGCGGACGGCCCGGTCGACATCGCCTGGATCGGGCGGCCGGGGCCGGGGCGGCGGCTGCGCGCCGCCGTCGCCGGGCTGCACCTCGACGCGGCCGAGTTGCGGCAGCGGGGAGGCACGCGCGGGGTGTGGCTGACGCTCACCCCGCCGGGCGCCGCCGCCCTGCTCGGGGTCCCCGCCGCGGCGCTGGCCGGGGAGGTGGCCGACCTCGCCGACGTCGTCCCGGCGCTGGCCGACCTGCCGGAGCGCCTGGCGGGCTGCCGGTCCTGGGCCCAGCGCCGCGCCCTCGTCGAACGCCGGCTGCTCGCGGGGCTGGCCCGCCACGGCGACCGCGCCGCCCGCCGCACCTCCCGGGCCACGCTCGCGGCCCTGTCCGGGACTGCCCGGGTCGAGGAGGCCGCCCGGCTCCTCGGGTGCTCGCGGCGCCACCTGAGCGGAGCCGTGCGCGGCGAGTTCGGGGTGACGCCGAAGGAGTACCAGCGGCTCGTCCGCTTCGAGGCCGCCCGGCGCCGGCTCGTGGCCGCCGCACGCTCCGGCCGGACGGCGCTCGCGGAGGTGGCCGCCGCCTCGGGCTTCGCCGACCAGGCACACCTGACCAGGGAGTGGCGCGCCATGGCCGGCTGCACGCCCACGGAATGGCTGCGTACCGAAGGCCCGCCCGCCCAGCCTCTCCCCGCCCCGCACTGACGCCCGTACCCGCAGCGTGCCCCCCGGGACACCCGCCCTCCGACGCCCGGGGCCCCGGCGCTCGTCCTTTTCGTGCCCATATGTTCAAGACCCCGGCCGCCGCGCGCCGCCACGATGGCCGTATGGACATGCACCTCGTTCCTCGCCTCGTCGTGCCCGACCCCGACCGGGCCTCCGCCTTCTACCGGGACACCCTGGGCGCCGAGGAGGTGTTCCGCGCCGCGCCGGGCGACGACGGGCGGCCCACCGTCATCGAGCACCGTCTCGGCGGCGCCACGTTCCGGGTCTCGCCCGCCGTCGCCGACTGGGGCTGGCTCTCACCGGACGACCTGGGCGGCTCCCCGGTGCTCCTGGAGATCGTCGTCGACGACCCGGACGCCGTCGGCGAGCGCATGACCGCCCAGGGCGCGCGGACGGTCGTGCCCATCGAGAACCGGCCCTACGGCCTGCGCTCGGGCCGTCTCCGCGACCCGTACGGCCACCTGTGGATCCTCACCGGAGACCTGCGCTGAGGCGCCGGGCGGCGCGGTGAGCCCTTTTTTCCTGCTGGTCCGGCCTGCCATGCTGCTCGGCATGGAGGACATGGATCAGGCGCACGTCCACATCCGGCCCTTCCGCGCGGAGGACCGTCCGGGGGTGCTGGCGCTGGCTCCCCGGCTGGCGGAGGGGCTCGCGGCCTGGCGGGACCCCGGCGCGGCCGTACGGGCGGCGGAGCGGTGGCTCGCCGGGTCCGTCGCCGCGGCGGGGGAACGACGGGGAGCGGTCTTCGTCGCCGTGCGGGGCTCCCGGGTCGTCGGCGTCGTCTCGGTGGACCGGCAGCGGCACTTCACCGGCGACGAGGACGCCTACGTCGGCGAGCTGGCCGTCCACCCGGAGGCCGTCCGTGCGGGGCTGGGCCGCCGGCTCATGGCGGCGGCCGAGGACTGGGCCCGTGACCAGGGCCTGCGCCACCTCACCCTGGAGACGGGCGCCGCCAACACCGCCGCCCGCCGCTTCTACGCCGCTCTCGGCTACACGGAGGAGAGCGTGCGGCTGGCCCGTTCGCTGGACCGCGCCGCCCAGACCCGGCTGAGCTGAAGCACGCTGCCGGCGAACAGCAGCACGCCCAGCGGCACGTGCAGGGTCGTCACGTGCGCGATGCCCAGCGCGACCTGGGCGCTGACCAGCACCAGGAACCCGGCCGCGTGCATGATCGGCTTCGGGGAGCCGCCGCCCGGCCGCCACGCCAGGATCGCGGCCACCAGGTGCAGCACCGCCACGACGAACACCGTGTACGCGGCGGCGCTGTGCAGCGGCTGCCCGTTGGGCACCGACAACAGCAGCCCGGCGGTGACCGGCGCGGCGAACAGGGCCAGGGTCTGCAGGATGATCGCGACACGTAGCAACATGGGGAACTCCTCGACCGCCGGGTGACGGCGGTCCGCTTCTGGGGCTTGCCTTCGAAAAGTCCGACGACGTGACCGCCGGAAATGTGAGGTGGCGCGGTGACCTCACATCCGGGAGCGCCGTCTCGTCGGACACACTAGGACAAAAGCGACTAAGGGAGTCGTCCACATCATGACCACCGCACCCGACCCCGGCCTGGACGCGATCATGAGCGAGCGCAGGCAGCTCATCAACCTCGCCTACCGCCTCCTCGGCTCGCTGGCCGACGCCGAGGACGTCGTCCAGGAGACCTACACCCGCTGGTACGCCATGTCACCCGGGCAGCAGGCGGCCATCGAGTCGCCGGGCGCCTGGCTGACCAGGGTCGCCGGCCGCATCTGCCTGGACGTGCTCGGCTCGGCCCGCGCCCGCCGCGAGCGCTACGTGGGCGAGTGGATCCCCGAGCCGCTGCCCGACCGCACGGAATGGCCCGGCGACGACCCGGCCGACCGGGTCACCCTGGACGAGTCGGTCAACATGGCCTTCCTCGTCGTGCTGGAGTCGATGACGCCGGCCGAGCGGGTCGCGTTCGTCCTGCACGACGTCTTCCGCTACCCCTTCGCCGAGGTGGCCGAGATCGTCGGCCGCACCCCGGCCGCCTGCCGCAAGCTGGCCTCCTCCGCGCGGCACCGCATCGACGCCGCGCGCACCTCGGTGACCCCGGCGGCCCGGCAGGCCGGCATCGTCCGCGAGTTCAAGCAGGCGTGGGAGGCCAAGGACATCGACGCCCTCATCGCCCTGCTCGACCCCGGCGTGGTCGGCGTCGCCGACGGCGGCGGCGTGGTCAACGCCGTGCTGCGGCCGATCGAGGGCGCCGGACAGGTGGCCCGCTACGCCGTCGAGATCGCCACCCGGGCGCCGGCCATGACGCTGCTGGAGCGCACCGTCAACGGCCGCCCCGGCCTGGCGGCCCAGCGGGACGGCGTCACCGTGATGGTCGTGGCGTTCGACGTGGCGGAGGGCCGGATCAAGCGGCTGTGGGCGGTGCGCAACCCCGACAAGCTCCACCCCTGGACGGCGGCCTGACCCTCACATTCCCGGACGCTGTGTCGTCGGTCCGCCGAGACACGATCGCCGAAGAAGGGAAGCCGATGTCCACGACGACCGAGCAGGAGAACCTCCAGTCGCGTCTGCCCGATCCCGCCAGGTTCTTTCCCGAGCTGGGGGAGATCGCCGTGGCCATGACCAAGGCCACCCGCAACGGCGCGATCCCGGGGAGCACCGTCGGCCTGGTGCAGCTGCGCGCCGGGCAGATCGCCGGCAGCACGTACCACACGGTCCGGCAGGCCGACCTGCTGCGCCGGGCGGGGGAGCCGGACGAGCGCCTCGCCGCCGTGGCGTCGTGGCGGGACGCCCCCTACTTCTCCGGCGCCGAACGGGTGGCGCTGGAGCTGGTGGAGGCCGTCCTCACCGCGAACCCGGCCGGGGAACGCGTCCCCGACGAGCTGTACGCCAGGGCAGCCGCCCACTACGACGACAAGGCCCTGTGGACGCTCGTCCTGGCGATCAGCCAGATCTGCTTCTTCATCCCCGTCGCCGTCATAGCCAAGCCGATCCCCGGCAGGCCCCCCGGCAAGAACTACACCGGCTGACGCCGGGCGGCTACGCGACCGGGGCCGCGGTCCCGGCGAGCAGGCGGCCGACCTCTTCCTGGTCGGCCTTCCTGCCGTAGCCGGCGAACTGGAAGGTCTCCTCCTTCAGGAACTCCGCCCAGTGTTCGAGCACGAACGCCCGTCCGGCGGCCACGTCACCGGGCAGGGGAGCCTGGTCCAGGAAGCCCCGCTGCCACGGCGCGAACTCCAGGAACTGGGAGGCGTGGGCCAGGCACGCGTCGAGCTTGGCCGTCAGCACCGGGGACACGTCCACCACCACGTCGGGCCGGTGGACGGGGGCGGAGGCGTAGTCCGTCATGAGCAGGCACACCGGCATGCGCCGCAGGGCCGGCTTGCCCACCTCCAGGTTGCGCGTCATCGCGAACTCGACCGCGTGCGCGGCCAGTTGCCCGGCGGCCCGGTTGTCGGGGTGGCCGCCGCCGTCGGCGTGCAGGGCGATCACCAGGTCGGGCCGCCAGGCGCGGATCTGCGCCAGCACCCGCAACCGCAGCTCGACGGTGGGTTCCAGCATGCCGTCGTGCACGTCGAAGATCTCATAGTCCACCACGCCCAGGGCGTCGGCCGCGCGCCACGCCTCCTCGGCGCGGCGGCGCGCCAGCGGGCCGCGCTCCAGCACGTGGTGCCCGGCGTCGCCGTTGGTGAGCGTCAAAAACTTCACCGCGTGGCCGGCCTGTGCCAGCAGCGCGGCCGTGCCGCCCGCGTAGATCTCGGGCTCGTCGGGATGAGCGGCGATCACGAGGGTTCTCAACATGTGCGTCCTTAGGGGTTGGATTCACCGGTACGACCGGCCGTACCGGCTTGGAAGACCCGCTCGCGGGTCAGGTCCAGGGCGTAGCAGAGAGCGCCGCCGAGCACGGCGTTGCCGCACACGGCGCTGAGGGCCACGGTCACCGGCACCAGCGGCGTCGAGGCCAGACGGTCGGCGACCCGCGCCCTGAGCGGCTCGCCTCCCGCCACGCACAGCGGCCCGGCCAGCACGACCAGGCCCGGGTCGAGCACCCCGATCGCGGCCGTCACGCCGAGCGCCACCCGCGCGGCGGCGTCGTCGAGGAAGCCCTGCGGGGCCTCGGCCAGCGTCCGGCTCACGGCGGTGAGCGTGGGGTCGCCGGGCAGGCCGTGCGCCTGCGCCAGCGCGGCCAGCGGCTCGGCGCCGAGCAGCGCGCCGAGCGGCCCGCCGTCCTGCCCGTAGCGGCGGCCGGTGGTGACCGGGTCGGGCACGATGACCGAGCCGACCTCGCCGCCGCGCCCGGTGACGCCCCGCCAGAGCGCGCCGTCGAGCACGACTCCGGCGCCGACCCCGCCGCCCACCCAGAACAGCACGAAACTGCTGTCGTCGTGCTCCTGGAGCTCGCGGATGGCGACCAGGTTGACGTCGTTCTCCAGGCGGACGTTGCCCGGCAGGTCGTCCAGGCCGGACCAGCCCGACAGCTGCACGGCCTGCCGCAGCCGCCGGCCGTCGGCCTCCACCACTCCCGGCACGCCCACCACGACCTGGTCGAGCCGGTCCAGCTCGAAGCCGGCCGCGCCGACCGTCTCGGCCAGCAGCCGCCGGGCGTCGCCGGTCGCCTCGGTGCGATGGGTGCCGAGCACCCGGCCGGTCAGGTCGGCGACCGACACCTCGATCGAGCTCGTGGTGAGATCGACCCCGGCGACGCGCGCGGCGGAGCCGTCGAGCTGCCACATCTGCGCGGCCGGCCCGGCGTTGCCCGGCTTGAGACCGGCCTTCCTGGCCAGCCCGCTGTTCTCCAGCCTGCGCAGCACCTCGGCCGCCGACGCCTTGGACAGGCCCGTGTGCAGTTCCAGCTCGGCGCGGGTGAGGCCGCCGTGCTCAAGGAGCAGGGTGAGCGCGGCGCGCTCGTTGAGCGTGCGGAAGACGGTGGGGTTTCCTGAAGACATTCCTACTTCAGCGCTCCTGATGTCAGCCCGGACTGGATATGTCGCTGGAAGACGATATAGATCAGCACGACGGGAAGCACTGTCATGCTGAGAGCGGCGAACAGTCCGGGCCAGTCGGCCTCGTACCCGGCGATGGTGGAGATGTCGGCCACGCCCTGGGTGATGACCCACAGGCTCTTGTCGCCGGGCAGCAGGACCAGCGGGATGAGGTACTGGTTCCACTGGCCGAGCACGTTGAAGATGGTCAGGCTGACCAGCGCCGGGCGGGCCATGGGCAGCATGACCTGGAAGAACGTGCGGGTGTGCGAGGCCCCGTCGATCATCGCCGCCTCGGCCACCGCGTCCGGCAGCGCCCTGAAGAAGGACGTCAGGAAGAACACCGTGAACGGCAGCGAGTAGGCGATGTAGACCAGGACCAGGCCGACGTGGCTGTTGAGCAGCCCGAGCCCGTCCACCACGAAGAACAGCGGCACGAGCGCCAGGAAGACCGGGAAGGCCATGCCGGAGACGAACAGGAAGTAGACCAGCCGGTTGCCCGGGAAGCGGTAGCGGGCCAGCACGTACGCGGCCATCGAGCTGAGCAGCATCGTCCCGGCCACGCCGAAGAAGACCACGATGACCGTGTTGAGCAGGTAGCGGCCGATGTTGGCCCGCTCCCAGGCCCGCGCCCAGTTGTCCCAGCGCAGCTCGCCGGGCAGTTGCAGGGCGTCGCCGAAGATCTCGGCGTTGCTCTTGAAGGAGGCCAGCAGGGTCCACAGCAGCGGGGCGACGATGAGCAGCGCCCAGAGGCCAAGAACGGCCTGGATGCTGATTTTTCGGAACATTTCAGTAGACGACCTTCTGGCGGCGGGTCACGCGCAACGTCAGCGCGGCGAAGGTGAGGGTCAGGAAGAACAGCGCCACGCCCATGGCCGAGGCGTAGCCGAACCGGGAGTAGGAGAAGGCGTTCTTGTAGATCTCCGTGGCCAGCACGGTGGTCGCGCCGTCCGGCCCGCCCTGCTCCACCGACAGGACGTTGACCAGCGCGAACCCGTCGAACGCGGCGATCCCCAGATAGACCCAGGCCACCTGGACGGTGTCCCACACCAGGGGCAGCGTGATGGAGAAGAACGTGCGCAGCCGCCCGGCGCCGTCGAGGGCGGCCGCCTCGAACACGTCCTTCGGAATGGCCGCCATCCCGGCCGAGAACAGCACGACGTAGAAGCCGACCGCCTGCCACACCATCACCGCGATGATCGACCACAGCGCCAGGTTCTGCTCCGTCAGCCAGCCGACCGGCTCGACGTCCAGCTTCGCCAGCGCGCCGTTCAGCACGCCGCTCGTGTCCGGCCGGTAGACGGCCTTGAACAGCACCCCGACCACCGCGACCGCCAGCACCTGCGGCAGGAAGAAGATCACCCGGTAGAACCGGGCCCCCGGCGTGCCCGCCGAGTCGCCGAGCAGGTACGCGAAGACCAGCGCGAGCGCGATGGTCACCAACGGCAGCGTGACCAGCAGGACCGCGTGGTTGCGGACCGCCTGCCAGAACGTGTCGTTGCCGAGCATCCGCCGGAAGTTGTCCAGGCCGACGAAGTTCAGGTTCGCCGACACCCCGCGCCAGTCGGTCAGCGCGATCTGGAACGCCTGGACGTACGGGCTGATCACGAAGACCGCGTAGAGGACCACGGGCAGGGCGAGGAAGCCCGCGACGAAGCCGTGCCGCCTCATCGCTCAGACGCTCCTGGTCTGCTTGGCGATCGCGGAGTCCGCCTTGAGCTCGTCGGCCTTCTTCTGCATGTTCGCGCAGAACTGCTCGGGCGTGATGCGTCCGGACATCACCGAGTTGGTCTGGACCTGCCCGTGGTCGAACAGCTCCTTGTACCAGCCCTCGAAGCGGGCGTCGGTGATGATGTTCGTCCCGGCCGCCTCCTGGGCCTTGGCCGCGCTGCGCACGGCCGAGGTCAGGTCGAGCCCGTCCACGACGCCGTTGACGACGGTGAGGTTCTTGGTCAGCTCGGTGTAGCCGCGCGCGCCCTCCCGCGACAACATCATGCGCAGGTACTCCAGGCCGCCCTGCGGGTTCTTGCCCTTGGCCGCCACGAAGAACGCCTCGCTCACCCCGATCATGATCGCCTCGTACGGCATCGCGTCGGCGGCGGTGATGCTGGGCACCGGGGCGATCGCGTACTCGAACGAGGCCGGCCGGTCCTTGGCCATCTCGTTCTCCAGCCAGGAGCCGCAGGGGTAGAACAGCACCTTGTCCTGCAGGTGCTTGACCTGCGTCTGGGTGTGGTCGAGCCCGAAGTACGCCTTGTCGCCGAAGTCGCGCTGCACCTGCGCCCACGCCGCGACGGCCTGCCGTACGGGCTCGGCCTGCCAGGCGCCGTCGGCGAGGTTGTCGATGTCGACGATCACCTTGTTGCCGCCGATCTTGGCGGCGCTGTAGACCAGGTTCCAGAGCTGGTAGAAGGGGCCGACCTGGCCCGGGTAGGCGAACAGCGCGATGCCCGCCTTCTTGGCCTCCTCGCCGAGGGCGTTGAACTCCGCCCACGTCTTCGGCGCCTGCCAGCCGCGCTTCTCGAACAGCTTGGCGTTGTACCACAGGGCGCGGTGGGCGACCGTGTACTGCAGCACCCGCGGCACGCCGTCGATCAGCGAGTTCTCGTAGACGCCGCCGACCAGGGTGTCGCGCACCTTCTTGGCCGGGTCCACCAGGGAGGGGGCGTCGAACAGCGGCGTCAGGTCGGCGAGGTGCCCCTCGGCGACGAGCGACTGCAGGTCGAGGGCGTCGGGGCCGGAGTTGTTGACCACGTCGGGCGCGTCGCCGCTGATGAAGCGGGGGCGCAGCTGCGTGCCGACCTTCTGGGTGGGCACGTGCTTGATCTTGGCGGTCTTGTACGCCTTGCTGTAGAGGGCCTCGTGCAGGTCGGTCGCGTAGCCGTCGCCGTTGCCGCCGCTGAAGATCACGACTTCCAGCTGCCTGGCGGCGTCCACGCCGAGGGGGTTGGCGGCCGAGGTGGGCGCGGCCGAGGTGGAGGCGACCGGAGCGGCGGAGCGGCCCGTGGCGCACGCGGCGAGCAGCCCCGCGCCCGGGCCCGCCGTCAGGGCGGTGAGTCCGATACGTCGAAGAACCTCACGTCGGCTGGGGTTGGTGGACATGGGGGGCCTCCTTGACCGCCAACCGTCCGGATACTTTCCAGACGGTTGGCGGCTGACTTTAGACTTACCGCCCCACGTGCGTCAATACCTCTAGAACTGCGCTCGGAGACGAGCCTTGGCCTCCTCGGAGGCCCCGATACGGTCCAGGCCGTTCAGCGCGGCCCCGACGATCGGCGGCTGGTCCGGGATCACCTGCTTGGCCAGCGGAGCCCGTACGGCGAACCGCTCCTCCAGCATCGCGACCAGCAGCGGGATGCGCGCGTGCAGCACGCCTCCGCCCAGCACGACCTCCGTCGGCGTCTCCAGCAGGTCCAGCCGACGCAGGCACACCTCGGCCATCACCACGATCTCGTCGGCCAGCCGGGTGACCAGCTCCAACGCGATCGCGTCAGCCGACGCGGCGGCCTCGAACACCTTGGGCGCGAGCGCGGTCAGGTGATGCCGCTCGATCTGCCCGAAATGCACCCCGAGCACCACCTCCTCGACCGTCCGCGTGCCGAAATGCGCCTTGATCAGTTCGGCGAGGGCGGTCGGGGCGCCCCGGCCGTCCTCGGCGCGGATGGCGTGCCACAACGCCTCCTCGGCCAGGCCGCCGCCGCCACCCCAGTCGCCGCTGATCCGGCCGAGGGCGGGGAAGCGGGCCACCCCGCCCGTGGGCGAGACGCCGACCGCGTTGATGCCCGCGCCGCACACCACCGCGACGCCGCTGGGCCCGGACGCCCCCGAACGCAGCAGCGCGAAGCTGTCGTTGCCCACGACGACGTCGGCGGCCATCCCGCGGGCGCGGAACTCGGCCGCGAGGGCCTCCTCCTCCACTGGCAGGTCGGCCCCGGCCAGGTAGGCGTAGAGCTGGTCGGCGTACGGGGCGGCGGCCCCCGGTCCGAGCGCCCGCCGCACGGCCTGCTCCACGACGTCCACGGCCGCCGGCACGCCGACGGTCTGCGGCTCGAACGGCCCGCCGTCGCCCTGGGCCAGGATCGTGCCGTCGCCCGAAAGCACGACGACGTGCGTCTTGCTGTTGCCCGCGTCCACGGCGATGATCACCATGGCAGGTACCGCTCGTTCGCCGCCAGCAGCAGGCCGGTCAGCTCGTCCGCGACGGCCTCCTGGCCGATCAGCGGGTGGGCCAGCAACGCGTTGCGCACCCGGTCCGCGCCGCCGTGCAGCGCCGCGTCGAGCGCCAGCTCCTCGTACGCGGAGACGTTCGCGATCAGGCCCGCGTAAAGCGGCTCCACCGGATCGACCGGCAGCGGCGCAGCCCCGGACGCCGAGACCCTGGCCGGGACCTCGATGACCGCCTCGTCGCGCAGGAACGGCAGCGTCCCGTCGTTGCGGGTGTTGACCACCTGGACGTCGCCCCGGTCGCCGAGCAGCGAGGCGATCAGCGCGACGGCGGCCTCGGAGTAGTAGGCGCCGCCCCGCTTGTCCAGCAGGTCCGGCTTGGTGTCCACGGCCGGGTCCGCGTACAGCTCCAGGAGCTGCTTCTCCATCGCCGCGACCTCGGCCGCGCGCGACGGCTTGGCCCGCTGCTCGCTCACCACCAGGTCGTGGGCGTAGAAGTAGCGCAGGTAGTAGGACGGGACCACCTGGAGCCTGCGCAGCAGCCCGACCGGCAGTCCGATGTCGTCGGCCAGCTCCTGCCCGTGCTCGGCGAGCAGCCGCGGCAGCACGTCCACACCGTCGACCACGACCGACCGCTCCCACGTCAGGTGGTTGAGCCCGACGTGCCCGAGGGCGACCCGCTCCGGCGGCACGCCGAGGTGCCGGGCGAAGCGGCGCTGGAACCCGATGGCCACGTTGCACAGGCCGATCGCGCGGTGCCCGGCGTCCAGCAGCGCCCTGGTGACGATGCCGACCGGGTTGGTGAAGTCGACGATCCAGGCGTCGGGGGCGTGGGCGCGTACCTGCTCGGCCAGTTCGAGCACCACCGGGACCGTGCGCAGGGCCTTGGCGAGACCGCCCGCGCCCGTCGTCTCCTGGCCGATGCAGCCGCACTCCAGCGGCAGCGTCTCGTCCACGTTCCGCGCGGCCTGGCCGCCCACCCTGAGCTGGAAGAGCACGGCGTCAGCGCCCGCCACGCCCTCGGCCACGTCGGCGGTGGCGATCACCTTCGCCGGGTGCCCGGCCCTGCGCAACATCCTGCGGGACACGCCCGCCACCAGGTCGAGCCGCGTGGCGTCCGGGTCGACCAGGGCGATCTCGGTGAGCGGCAGCTCGTCGCGCAGCCTGGCGAAGCCGTCGATGAGCTCGGGGGTGTAGGTCGAACCGCCCCCGATCACGGCGAGTCTCATGTGCAACTCCTCAATTAGGAAACTTTCCTAACCGCCGAACCTACCCGACCTCCTCCGATTCGACTCCTCCCACCCCGTTCCGGGGAATTTCCTGATGCCATGTCGAGAGCCCGCCGCCGGCTCCGACTCCCTGGTGAAGGCGCCGGACGGGCGCCATGGACACAGGAGACGAACCAGGATGAGCAAGGTCACGTGCGACATGGGGATGTCCGTCGACGGCTACGTGGCGGGGCCGAACCAGAGCCTGGACAAGCCGATGGGCGACGGTGTGGGCGACCGGCTGCACCAGTGGATGTTCGACGAGCCCGAGCAGCACGCGGACGTCATCGAAGCCATCACGGCGGCCGGGGCGTTCATCATGGGCCGCAACATGTTCACCCCCGGTCGCGGCGACTGGGACCTGGACTGGACCGGCTGGTGGGGCGAGGAGCCGCCGTACCACGCGCCGGTGTTCGTCCTCACCCACCACCCGCGCGAGCCGCTGCCCATGAAGGGCGGCACGACGTTCTTCTTCGTCACGGACGGCATCGAGGCCGCCTTCGCCATGGCGCGGGAGGCGGCGGGGGACCGCGACATCTCCATCGCCGGCGGCGCCGCCACCGTCAACCAGTACCTGGCCGCCGGGCTCATCGACGAGCTCCGCCTGCACGTCGCGCCGGTGATCCTCGGCCGCGGCGAACGCCTCCTCGCCGACGCCGGCGACATCACCCTCACCCCGGCGGCCCCGCCCACGGGCACCGACCTGGTCACCCACCTGACGTACCGGGTGGTCCGCTAGGCGCGGTCCTTTCCAGGTCGGCCCATACGACACGGTGACCGTGCGGTCCGGCGACGTGCGTGCCGGTCCTGACCGACAGGGCGGCCACCAGGCCGAGGCCGCGACCTGACTCCCGCAAGGACCCCGCGTCCAGAGGGGTGAAACGCGGTTCTCGCTGCGCCGTCCCGGGGTCGACCACTTCGAGGCGGACGAACCCGTCCCCGACTCCGAGCAGCACCGTGACCCAGTCGCGTCCGGGGCCGGGCGGCACATGCCTGACCGCGTTGGTCACCAGCTCCGAGACGACCGTCAGCGCGTCGTCCCGGACCGGCGGATCGACGTCCGCCAGCCAGTGCCGAATCGTCTGCCGGCTTTCTGTGGGGGCTCGGTCGCCGCGTCTCAGCGTCATGCCTTTCCAGCTGGAGACGGTCTGGAGAAGTGACATGAATTCCCTCCAAAGCGAATCCGGACGTTACTTGCGACAAAAGCGCTGTCGCCTGGGTTCAGCATGAACGGTCGCGCGCGCCCGCAGCGCTCACACCTCGCGAAACACCTCCGACAAGGAGTGACGCCTGTCCTGTATTGATTGTCGGAAGGGCGTCGCAGTAGCCTTCAGGAAGGCAATCCCCCTGCTCTTGACCTGTGGAGACGCCATGGCTCTCGATGTTGGCGAGCATTTGTCACCCAGAGCGCGTTTCGCTCAGGACCTCGCGGAACGACGTAAAGCGGCTCGAATGACGCAATCCGCGCTTGCTCTACGCATTCTCTGTCACGAATTTCGTCAGCCATGTCGAGAAAGGCCGGCGGGTTCCCACACTGGAATTCGCTCGCGAGGTGGACAAGGCGTTCGGCACCGACGGCCATTTCACCGCCCTCCACGAGCGGATCTCCCAGTCACCCGCTCTGGGCTGGTTCGCACGGTGGGTCGAGGAGATCGAACCGCAAGCCGTCATCATGTACTCGTGGGATCCGCTCGTGATCCCCGGCATGCTCCAGACCGTGGACTACGCCCGTGCCGTCTTCGCGGGTACAGGCTCATCCGATCAGGTGGAAGAGCAGGTCCAAGCGCGGATCCGGCGCATCGGCGTCTTCGAGGCAGCCAACCCGCCATCCCTTCTCGCAGTCATTGAGGAGGGAGTCCTCCATCGGCCCTTCGGCGGGGCCGGTGTCCTGGTCGGGCAACTGCGCTTTCTGCTGGAGCTCACCGAGCATCCCCAGATCACTGTTCAGCTGCTTCCGCGCACGGCTGGTTGCATAGCCGGCATGGTGAGCGCGTTCGCGCTGGCGCGGCTGCGGGACGGATCCGAGGTGGTTTCGGCGGACTCGCTTCTGTCCGGACAGGTGTCAGGCGACCATGACGCAGTCGCGCGTTTGAAGCAGAGGTATGACAACATCAGAGCGCACGCACAGCCGAAGAATGTCACTCGACAGGCGATAGAGGGTGCGATAGCCAAATGGACCAGCTGAACCTTGATGATGCGCAATGGCGCAAGTCCAGCGCCAGCGCCGACACAGGGCAGTGTGTCGAGGTCGCGACCAACCTCCCGGGGATCATCGCCGTCCGTGACAGCAAGAACCCGCAGGGCCCAGCGCTGATCTTCACTCCTGAGGAGTGGAAGGCGTTCCTGCACGGCGCCGATCAGGGTGAATTCAACATCTGAGATCAGCCGTCATGAGCTTGGGGGATCGGCGCGCCTGGCGTGATGGCGCCCTCCCTGAGCGACGAGAGCCCCGGCCGAGCCGGCCCGTCACTCCACCCACAGCGTGAGCTCCCGGCGCGCGAAGCGCGCCCATCGGCGAAGCCGTCGCAGCGACCCGTCAGATCAGCTCTGGATGCTCCTTGAAAGCAAGAAGAACGTCGTCGGCGAGCAGCAGGGCCGGATCTTCCGCCTCTCGATAGATTCTCGACATCATGGACCTGACCGACTGGAACGGGTATTGCCGTAGCGCGTCCAGTATCTTTCCGGCTCTGCTCGGACGCCCGTCCACGACGGACCTGACGTACGACGCGATCAGGCATTCAAGAGCCGTCCAGGCGTTGGCTCTGCCGGTCGCGCAGACATTCCTGTTGAGGCCGCAGACGTCTATGGTCGCTGCGCCCTTGGCGTCCAGGGCGGCGTACATTCCCGTCGTCGGGCTCAAGGACAGGTGGTCCGCGGGATCATCGAAGGTGGGGTCGATGAGCATCGGCTCTCCGGACGCGTCCAGGGGAAAACGGTTTCGTTTGTGGTTGCTGTTGCATCGGCTGCAGGCGAGTAGATAATTCAGCCAGGCGAACGCGTGCTCCGGATAGTCCGCCTTGGGGCGGAAGTGCTCGATGTCCGTGCCCTGGCTGTCCTCGCAGTACATGCACCTCTCAAGCCCGGTGCTCATCTCGGCGAGAACCGAGTGGATCTCGTCCTTGAGCCCTTTGTCGAGGGCCGCCCACAGCTCTCGGGCCGTGACCTGCTGGTTCGGCGCTGCCGCGACGCGCTGCGTCAGTTTCAGCAGTTTCCGCACG
Organism: Nonomuraea sp. NPDC005730; assembly: GCF_040630865.1. Lineage (NCBI taxonomy): Bacteria > Bacillati > Actinomycetota > Actinomycetes > Streptosporangiales > Streptosporangiaceae > Nonomuraea > Nonomuraea sp. NPDC005730. The sequence continues at coordinate 103,919 of NZ_JBEXYK010000005.1, read as the reverse complement.
GCAGCGTCGTCGAGAGGGAGTCTTTCAATCCTCTGCATCGTCGAGACGCAGGGTGAGCTGGTGAATGGCGTCCGCCACATCCTTCGACGGCGTTCTCGGAAGTCTCGATCTGATCTCTTTCAGGCGTGCGCGATCGGCGGGCGACATATGCTCGGCGACCGCCTTCCTCTCCAGCGCCGCCGCTTCGCTGCGCAGGGCGACGGCCTGCTGGGAATAGGGCGTCTCCAGGCCGAACAGATCAGTGAGGACCGCGTCGTCGGCGGTGCCGTTCACCACCCGGTTGAACAGTTCGCCTTCGACGATCCTGGCCGCCTGACCTTCGCCAGGGGCGGACAGGCGTACCAATCCTCTGTCGTCCGCCGCCTGGCAGATGAACGGACTGTGGGTGCTGACCACGAATTGGAGGTTCGGAAAATGCTCCTTCAGCCAGAAACCTATTCGCTGTTGCCATGAGACATGGAGATGGACGTCGATCTCGTCGATCAGGACGACACCTTCATGACCGAACGCCACCCGGTCCCCTTCGACTTCCTTCAGATCGCCGTAAGCGGTGTACAACTGCTTCACCAGATCCAGTACCAACGCCGCGACCGTACGATAGCCGTCGCTCAGTGACCGGAGAGGGAGTTCGATCCCGTCCGGCGTCGTGACCCACAGGCCCTCGGACGTGACCCGCTCGACCTTCATCCCTTCGGGCAGCAGCCCGTCGCCGAGCAGCCTGAGAATCGCCTGCTCCACCTGCCCCGCGTCCTGCGACCCTTCCAGCCTTCGCAGATAGAGTTGCTGAAGCCACAGAACCGACTCCGACAGAGACGCCTCCTCCCGGAACAAGCTGGCGAGACTCGCCGGACGCCCCGGCGTCATCATCAGCCGTTGTGCTTCGGTCGGAGCGAGCGACAGGCGGCGGAAGGGGCCGTAACCGGCGAGGAACCAGCCTTGCGGGTTCGCGGACCAGGGGCCGCGGCCGGGGTCCCATGCCTCCCGGGCCTTGTCCCGCACCTTCTCCATCGACGGCTCCGGCCCCTCGCCCTCGCGAACCCACCGCAGCCCGGTCCAAGGGTCGAAGTTCGGTTTCCGCCCGGGCGCGAACGCGTCGAAGTCGGAGAACTTCAGATGAACCTTGGCCTGCGCTTCACCGGCGCCCTCGCGGATCCAGTCCGAGAAGGTCTCGCGCAGCGTCCGGGCGACAGAAGGTCCTGCGACGGCGAGAGCCACGGCCTGGAGGAAGGACGACTTCCCGGCTCCGTTGCGGCCCGCTATCACGATCCAGCGCGGCAGGCTCCCGTCGGGTCGGACGAAGCTGAGGGCAACCCCGGTTTTTCCCTCCCCGAAACCTTTGATGTTCTCAAGCACTAGCTCGCTGATCAGCATCCTGCTGCCTGACTGTCGGATACAAGCTCTGCGTGCACGCCCGGCAGGAGCGAGAACGGGCACCACGCGCCGGACGGTTGCAGATGGACCATGGTTCTGTGGCTCAACATCGTGGCACATCCGTCTGAACGGCGTCCTCGGAGCCGCGGCCCGTACAGGGAAGTCGGGGTGGGGACGACCACGTCACAGCGCCACACGACCGGCTACAGCGACGACACCGGGCAGCCCGAGCCCATCGGCGAAGCCCGTACTGGGCCCGCGCGAGAACCCGATCCGGCGTATCGGGTGAAAGGGGGTGTTCAGCCCGAAGAACGGAGTCGAGAGTTTGACGCAGGACACCGAGGTGGACGACGCGGAGGTGATCAGACGTGCCCGCAGCGACCCCGCCGCCTTCTCGGCGTTGTACGACCGGCACGCCCCCGCGCTCCACAGATACGTCACCCGCCGCCTGGGCGATTCGCTGGCCGACGACATCGTGGCCGAGACGTTCCTGGACGCCTTCCGCCGTCTGGCCCGCTACGACACCGCCCACCGCGACGCCCGCCCCTGGCTGTACGGCATCGCCGCCAACCTGATCGGCAAGCACCGCCGTACCGAGATCAGGGCCTACCGCGCCCTGGCCAGGACGGGCCTCGACGCGGTGGCCGAGAGCTACGCCGACCGGGTGGCGGCGCGCGTGTCGGCCGGGGCGGCGCACCGCGGGCTGGCGGCGGCGCTCGCGACTCTGTCGCCGCAGGACCGCGAGGTGCTGCTGATGATCGCCTGGGCGGACCTCAGCTACGAGGAGGTCGCCCGCGCGCTCGACGTCCCGGTCGGGACCGTCCGCTCGCGCCTGCACCGCGCCAGGAAGAAGACTCGCGCGGCCCTCGGCGGCATCGACCCCTCGGCCCTCCACGACCCCGCCCCTTCGGCCACCCCCGACCTCATTCGCCCAGCCACCCCCGACGCCGCCCCTTCAGCCACCCCCGACACCGCCCCCTCGGGCATCCACGACACCGACGAGGAGGAGCCCGGCCGTGGACGATGACCTCACGCTCCTGCGCGAGTTGCGCGCGGACGCCCCCGAACCCGACGCCGACCGCCTGGACGCCGTGCGCGCCCGCGCCCTGGCGTCGCCCCGGGCCCTCGCCCCGGCCCGGAGGCGGCGCCGGTTCTGGGCGGTGCCGTCGCTGCTGGCCGCGGCGACAGTCGCCGCCGCCGTCGTCGTGGCGGTGAACGGCCCCCACGCCCCGGCCCCCGCCCCGCCGTTCGCCGTGACCACCATGCCGGTACGGGCAAAGACCATGCTGCGCCAGGCCGCCCAGGTGGCCGAGGGACGCCGCAAGCACCATGAGCCGCGGCCCGACCAGTGGCTGTACCGGAAGGATCTCGTCAAGCAGCCCTACGAGGACCGAGGCACGGTCCAGGAGTACTGGACCCGGTACGACGGCACCCGGCAGGCGCTCCGGGAGAACGGCGGCTCCCTGGACTTCCAGGACATCACCCCCGACCCGGACGATGACGACCTGACACCCCGGCAGTATGCGGCCAAGCTCGCCGCCCTGCCTGCCGACCCCGCCAAGCTGCTGGCCCACGTCAGGGCCGACCGGCACTGGGCGACGCTGCCGAAGGGCGAGGGAGGCGAGCATCCGGACGCGCGGGCGTTCCGCGTGTTGTCGGTCTACCTCGACGCGGGTGTCCCCATGCCGCCCGAGGTCGAGGCTGCCGTCTTCCGCGCGCTGGCCGAGATCCCCGGGGTGCGGGTTGATCTGGGCGTACGGGACGCGGCGGGCCGGGCCGGGATCGGCGTCGCGTACGAGCCCGCCGGTTCCGTCCCGGGGGGGCCGGTGCGGGACGCGGAGGGCCGGATCGTCTCGCGGTCGTACCTGGTGCTGGACGCCGAGACGTACCGCTTCCTCGGCAGACGCGTGGACAACCTCCAGGACGAGGTCCTCGGCGGCGAGGTGACGGCCCGCCAGGGCACGTTCTACGCCACCGCGGACCTGGCAACGGGGGTGGTGGACGAACCGGGCCAGATGCCCTGAAAGCCGTCGAAAACAGGGAAGCCCGCGCCTGCCCGGTGGCGTTCCCGACGCCGCCGGGCAGAGAGTGGATGCCTGCGGCCCCGGGGCCGCGTCGACCGGGCTACCGGCGCGCGCCCAGGCGGTCGACCCAGCCCATCTCCTCGTACGCGGTCTGGTCAACCGGCTCCGAGCGCCCCGGGGGGCGGAACTCGTAGGCGAGCAACCGCCCTGTGCCGACGTCCACGATCAGGCGCGCCTCTCCCGCGCTCTCGCCGCTGCCCGGCGTGGTCAGCGTCAGGGCGACGCCGGTACGGCCCAGCGGGTCGGTGACCTCGCCGAGCGACCTGATCGCGGGCTGCTCGGCGAGCAGCCGATACAGGGAGGAACGGGTTCCCGGGCTGATGGGACCGGCGAGCAGGTCCTGCGCCGTCGTCCACACGTACGACGTGAACGTCGGCCCGCCGGGCCACCAGTCGCCCGGCTTCTCCTCGGCGTACAGCCGCCGCAACCGGCTCTCCAGCTTCTCCTTGCCGGTCGGGAGCTCCAGCAGTTGGCGGAGCGTGTAGCGATGGGTGCCGATCAGGAAGTGGAGTTGCATGGCGAAGTCGTTGGTCGACGGCTTCGCCTCGGCCAGGGCCGTGGAGCCGAGCCGTCTCCATTTGGCCTCGTCCTCGGGCGAGGCGAAGGCGACCTTCGGGTCCTGGCCGGTCACGGTGCGGCTGGGCGCTCCCTGGCGGGCCGCGTACCAGGTGTCCTGGGTGTGCGTCACCAGCGCCGAGAACGCCCGGGTCTTCGAGGCCGCCGGGCGGGTGGTGCGGGAGCGCAGGTGCCAGTACCGGCCCGACGCGGCGGGCCCGTGGCCGGCGGACTCGGCCGCGGCCAGCAGTACGGACCGTGCGTCCAATGCCTGGCGCGCTCCCTGCGAGGACGACGGCGTGCCGGCCGGGACGGCGCTCGGCGGCGCGCCCGTGGGGCCGATCCCGGTGCCGCCGAGGATCACGAAGGCGGCCGCCGAGGCGAGCAGCGCGCCCGCGGCGGCCCGCGTCGCGGTGCGGACCCGCCTGGCCCGGCGCCCCCGTCGTACCAGCGCGGGCACCGGCGGGGGCGCGGGCGCGGGCCCTTCGCTGTGGGCGAGCACACGCAGTGCCCGCGCCAGGAGTTCCTGGTCGTCCTTCATCGTGCTGCCTCCTGATCTTCGCGCAGAGCCGTACGCAGGCGCGCCATCGCTCTGGAGTGCTGGCTCTTGACGGCGCCGACCGAGCAGCCGAGGACGGCCGCGACCGCCTTCTCCGTCAGGTCCTCGTAGTGCCGCAGCACCACCACCGCCCGTTGCCTGGGCGACAGGGAGAGCAGGGCGCGACGCAGGTCCTCGTGCGGCTCGTGCAGCTGCTGGCGGGGATCGGTGTGCTCGGGCGGACTGGCGGTCGGCACCTCCCGCCGTCGCCGCCGCCACCGGCTGACGTTGCCGTTGGCCAGCATGCGCCGCAGGTAGGCGTGCGGGTCGGCGGACCGCACGCGCCGCCAATGGACGTAGAGCCGCACCAGGCAGTCCTGCAGCAGCTCCTCGCCCCGGTGCCGGTCGCCGGCCAGCAGGACGGCGACGGCCATGTGCCTGTCCCAGGCCGCCGCCACGAAGGCGGCGTAGGAGGCGTCGTCGGATGGGTCACTCACATGGCCTCAACGCGGAAGTGGGCCCGGAAGGTTGACACCGGAACGCGAAAGGGCGCGCCCCCCGGAATGGGAGGGCGCGCCCGTCAGGGTCGGCGCAGGGGTTTACCAGTCGCCGCCGCCGAAGTCGCCACCACCGAAGTCGCCGCCGCCACCACCGAAGTCGCCCCAGCCGCCGCCTCCGCCGCCGCCGAAGTCGCCGCCGCCACCGAAGTCACCGCCGCCGAGGTCGCCGCCGCCGCCGTCCTGGTAGCCCTCGGCGTAGCCGGCGCCGTAGCCGCCGCCACCCCAGCCGCCGTGGAACATGCTGCCCATCATCGTGCCGATGAACATGCCGGTCATGATGTCGCCGAAGCCGCCGTAGTAGCCGTAGGCGTACGGCTGGTAGGCCGGGCCCGCGTCGTAGTAGGGGCGACGGTGACCGTCGACCATGACCTCGCGCATCTGCGGGTCGAAGCCGCGCTCGACGGCCTCGGCGTCCATCGCGCAGGCCGGCACGTCGCGCACCGCGCCGCCGGGCGGGGCCCAGCGCACGTCACGCGCCGACGGGCCGTGCTGCGGGTTGAAGAAGCAGGGGGCGCGCCGCTCGGGGATCGGCCGGTTGTTGACCTTGGCCTTCACCACGGCCAGCGCGTAACGGCCGTCCTCCAGGGTCTGGGTGACCTCGCGGACCTGGTCGGGCCGCTGGACCGCGTTGAGCTGGACCTTGGCCTTCTCGTAGGAGTCGAGCGCCTGCTGCCACTCGCTGATGTGCCCGCCGCCCTGGCCGGCGAGGGTGACGTCGGTGTCGAGCTCGGTGATCTCCTCGCCCAGCTTGGTGACGTCCTCCTCCACGGTCTGCTTGACCGCGGCGAGGTCCTTGGCCTCCTGGATGGCGCGCTTCTTCTTCTTGTTCTTGGAGTAGAGGAAGTAGCCGCCACCGCCGACCACCAGCAGGCCGAGCAGGGCCACCAGCGCGAACTGGCCGCCGGCGCCGGGGTTGGCCTGGCTGCTGGGGCTGAGGGCGCCGCTGCGGTCGTTCTTGCCCGCCGCGTCGACCCGGTTCGTGAAGTCCTTCACGCCCGCGACGATGTCGCCCGAGTTGGCGTTCACCGAGAGCTTGACCAGCTGGCCGGCGAGGTTGTTCCGCAGGGCGTTGGACCCGGCGAACATCGTCTCGCCGTCGAACACCACCACCGTCACCTTGGGACGACCGGCGTCCACCAGCGCCTTGCCCAGCGACGAGAGGTACGGCCCGACGGTGGAGTTGTCAAAGGTGCCGTCGGGCAGCGCGACAGCGTAGATCTTGCTGTCGGCGTCCTTCAGCGCGTCGTTGATGTCACTCTGCTGGCTGGAGCTCAAGGGCGAGCCCGACACCACGTAGAGCGGGGCCTTCTTCCAGTTTTGCACCACAGTCTGTGCGTCAGGTGGCGCCGCCGCGTTGGCGGCAGGGGACAGCGCAAGAACGACGAACAGCCCGGCGATCAGAGCCGCGATCGCGGCCCCTGCTCGGCGCAGCGAATGGGTCATTGGCAGCAAGCCTCCTTCGCCCATGAGGACGAACGGGCGGTCGGCAAAGTTCCTCACTGGGCACGTTACCTGCCCGCGACGGCGCGCAGGCACAGGGGAGCGGGCTCAGGCGTCCTTGATCTCGCAGATCGTGGCGCCCGACGTGACGGTCTGGCCGACGGCGGCCGACAGGCCCGTGACGGTGCCCGACTTGTGGGCCGTCAGCGGCTGCTCCATCTTCATGGCCTCCAGCACCACGACCGTGTCGCCCTCGCCGACCACGTCGCCGTCGGTCGCGACGACCTTGACGATCGTGCCCTGCATCGGGCTGACCAGCGCGTCGCCGCCCGCCGTGGCGTGCTTCCGCGCGCCGCCGGCGCGCCGCGGCGCCTTGCCCGCGGCGGGCGCGGGGCCTGCCATGCCGAGCCCGGCCGGGAGCACCACCTCAAGGCGCTTGCCGCCGACCTCGACCGTCACCGTCTCCCGCACCGCCGGGGCGGACGGAGCGGCGGCCACCTCGCCCGCGTACGGCTCGACCGGGTTGTCCCACTCGGTCTCGATCCACCGCGTGTGCACGGCGAACGGCTCGGACGTGAACGCCGGGTCGGTCACGACCGCCCGGTGGAAGGGCAGCACGGTCGGCATGCCGTCGATCTCGAACTCGGCCAGCGCCCGCCGGGCCCGGTCGAGGGCCTCGTGGCGGGTGCGCCCGGTCACGATCAGCTTGGCCACCAGCGAGTCGAACGTCTGCGGCACCGTCATCCCGGCCTCGTAGCCCGAGTCGAGGCGGACGCCTGGCCCGGACGGCGTGCGCATGGCGGTCAGCGTGCCGGGGGCGGGCAGGAAGTTGCGGCCGGCGTCCTCGGCGTTGATCCGGAACTCGATCGAGTGGCCGCGCAGGGCCGGGTCGTCGTAGCCCAGGAGCTCGCCGTCGGCGATCCGGAACATCTCGCGCACCAGGTCGACGCCCGCGACCTCCTCGCTCACCGGGTGCTCGACCTGCAGGCGGGTGTTGACCTCCAGGAAGGAGATCGTGCCGTCCTGGCCGACGAGGAACTCGCAGGTGCCGGCGCCGACGTAGCCGGCCTCCTTCAGGATGGCCTTGGAGCTGGTGTAGAGGAGGTCGATCTGCTCCGGCGACAGGAACGGTGCGGGCGCCTCCTCCACCAGCTTCTGGTGGCGGCGCTGGAGCGAGCAGTCGCGGGTGCTGACCACGACCACGTTGCCCGCGCGGTCGGCCAGGCACTGGGTCTCGACGTGCCGGGGACGGTCGAGGTAGCGCTCGACGAAGCACTCGCCCCTGCCGAAGGCGGCCACGGCCTCGCGCACGGCGGAGTCGTACAGCTCGGCGACCTCCTCCAGCCTGCGCGCGACCTTGATGCCGCGGCCGCCGCCGCCGTACGCGGCCTTGATCGCGATCGGCAGCCCGTGCCGCTCGGCGAACGCCACGACCTCCTCGGCGCCGGAGACCGGGTCCTTGGTGCCGGCCACCAGCGGCGCCCCGACCTTCTGCGCGATGTGCCTGGCCTGCACCTTGTCGCCCAGCGCGGCGATGGCGGCCGGGGGCGGCCCGATCCAGGTGAGGCCGGCGTCGATGACGGCCTGGGCGAACGAGGCGTTCTCGGCCAGGAAGCCGTAGCCGGGATGGACGGCGTCGGCGCCGGCGCGCGCGGCGACGTCGAGCAGCTTGGCGATGTCGAGGTAGGTCTCGGCGGGGGACTGCCCGCCCAGCGCGTACGCCTCGTCGGCCACCCTGACGTGCAGGGCGTCGATGTCTTGGTCGGCGTAGACGGCCACGCTGCCGATCCCCGCGTCCGTGCACGCGCGGGCCACCCGTACGGCGATCTCGCCGCGATTGGCGATCAGAACCTTCCGCACCGACCTTCGTCCCTTCCTCGTGGTCCTCGTGGTCCTCGTGAGTGCTCAGCGGCCGAGGTACGCGCCGCCGTTCAGATGCAGCACCTGCCCCGTCATGTGCCCGGCTCCCGCGGATGCCAGAAAGAGAACGGTATCGGCCACGTCGGAGGGGGTGCCAGGGCGCCCGTTACGCGTGTTCTGCACGCGGGCCCTGATGCCCTCCTCCGTGAGCCTGCCGCGGAAGAACTCGGTCTCCATCACCAGGCCGGGAGCCACGACGTTGGCGGTGATGCCCCGGGGGCCCAGCTCGGCGGCCAGGTCGGCGGTCCAGGACTCGACGGCGGCCTTGGCGGCGCCGTACGAGCCGGACCCGGTGCCGCGCGCGGCGATCGAGCCGATGGAGACGATCCGGCCGCCCTCGCCCATGCGTGGCGCGAGCGCGGTCGTGACCAGCACGGCGGACAGCAGGTTGGCGTTGAGGTTGGCCCACCACGCCTCGGCGACGTCCGCCAGGTCGCCGGACTGCCCGCGTTCCAGGTTCGTGTTGCCCCCGGCGTTGTTGACCAGGACGTCCACGTGGGCGGGCAGGCTGTCGAGCGCGTCCTTGACGGCGGCCGGGCTCGCGGCGTCGAACGGCACGTACGCCGCCCCCAGCCGCGCGGCCGCCTCCTTCAGCACGTGCTCGCGCCGGCCGGTGATCGTGACGCGGTCGCCGAGGGAGGCGAACGCCTCCGCGATCGCGTAGCCGATCCCGGTGCCGCCACCCGTCACCACGACCTCGCGCATGAGGGGATCACTCCTTAGATCCGAATAATCCTCTGGACGACCATAGCCGCTCGGCATAACGGGGGCGACGGGCGGTGGCCCGCTTTATGGTGAGGGCGCTTTCACCAGTTCCAGGAGGTATGCATGAGCCAGAGTATGCTCGGCGGCAACCCCGCGGAAATGCAGCAGATGGCCAGCCAGTTCACGCAGCAGTCCGAGGCGCTCCGCACCATCATGACCGCGCTCGACCGCGAGGCGGCCAAGGTCGGCACCGCGTGGACGGGCCCCGGAGCCCAGCGTTTCAGTCAGGCCTGGCAGAACTACCGCACGGCCTTCCAGCGCATGACCGAGGAGCTGCAGGAGGCTTCGCGGGTCATCGGCACCTACCAGCGGAACATCGAGTCCGCCACGCAGTGAGCACGGACAGGGGCCCTGGCCCGCCGCCGGGGCTTCGTTCCGTGGTGAGTGGAGCTTTCCTCCCGGATCGGGCAGGCTACGCTCTTTCCCCATGATTGGTCGCGCCTTGGCGGCGAGCGTGCTCGCCCTGCAGTTCGCGGCGGCGCCGGCACAGGCCGCGCCCGTGAGGTGCACGCCCAAGAAGGCCTCCATGGCGATCGCCGAGACGTGGGCGCAGCGGCGGGTCAACGCGGAGAAGGTGTGGCCGCTGACCACGGGCCGGGGCGTCACGGTCGCCGTCATCGACAGCGGCGTGGACGAGACCCATCCCCAGATCCGGCTGAGCGGCAAGGCCGACCTCACCAACACCGGCTTTCGCGACTGCGTCGGCCACGGCACGGCGGTCGCCGGGATCATCGCCGGCCAGCCGCGCAAGGACATCCCCTTCCACGGCGTCGCCCCAGGCGTCAGCCTGCTGTCGATCAAGCAGGTCGCCGGTGAGCGGGGCGACGTGGGGCTGCTGGCCAAGGCCATCAAGACGGCCGTGGACGAGCACGCCGACGTCATCAACCTCTCCATCGACGCCCCCGACACCCCCGACCTGAAGGCGGCCGTCGACTACGCGCTGGGCCGGGACGTGGTGATCGTCGCCGCCGCCGGCAACCTGACCAAGGAGGACGGCACGTCGGCCCCCTCCTACCCCGCCGCGTACGACGGGGTGTTGTCGGTGGGCTCGGCGACCCCGGACGGCGGGCGCTCGACGTTCTCCAACCCCAACGCGGTCGCCGTGCTCGGCCCGGGGGAGGGCGTCAGCTCGACCTGGCCGCTCAAGGGGTACCAGGCCGCCCTGAAGGGCACCAGTTACGCCGCCCCGTACGTGACGGGCGTGGTCGCGCTCGTCCGCGCGCGCCATCCCGGGCTGACGCAGCTCCAGGTGCGCAGGCGCATCACGCTGACCGCCGACGGCGCGTCGGGGACGGGCACCGGGGCCGGGATGGTGAACCCGCTGCTCGCGGTGACCGCGGTGCTGCCGTCGGAGCAGGTGGCCGTGGCGCCGCCGGTGCCGCCGCCGCTGCCCGCGACCGTCGTGCGCAAGGTCGTGCCGCCGGACCAGCGGTCGATGGAGGTCGCGACGGTGGTCGCGGCGGGCGGGTTCTCGCTGGTCGGGCTGGCGTTGGCGGCCTGGGTGTTCGTGCCCATGGGACGCAGGCGGCGCTGGCGGCCCGGCTCGCCGCCGGATATCGGGAGAATTGACGGTTAACTGTTAAGAGTGGCGGCCGAAACTGCTGATGCTTATGGGGCATATTTGGTTAAATGTCTCTGATCATGACGGACTCCTGAAAGGACGGTCATGGTGGAGAAGGACTCCCCCCAGGCAGCAGTACCGGAGCGGATCGGCGATCACGAGATCGTGAGCCTGTTGGGACAGGGCCCGCGTGGCGCCGTTCATCTGGGCAAGGAGTCCGAGGACGCCGATCCGGTCGCGATCAAGACGCTGACCGTCGACCCGGCGGCCGACCCGGACTTCGTGACCCGGCTCAAGGACGTCAGCCGGGTATCCAGCTCGTACGTGGCCCGTACGCTCGACGCCGGCCTCCAGGACGGCCTGCTCTACGTCGTACGTGAGCACGTCGAGGGACGTTCGCTGGCCGAGACCGTCGCCGCCGACGGCCCGCTGACCGGCGACGCGCTCGAACGCGTGGCGGTCGGCATGCTCACCGCGCTGACCGCGGTGCACCTGGCCGGGTTCGCGCACCGAGGGCTCACCCCGAACAACGTGATCCTCACCGGCGAGGGGCTGCGCGTCACCGACATCGAGATCGGCGACCCGGCCGGCGAGATCGGCTACCGCGCCCCCGAGCAGCTCAACGGCCTGCAGTACGGCCCCTACGCCGACGTCTTCGCCTGGGCGGCGACCGTGGTGTTCGCCGCCACCGGCTCCGCGCCGTTCGGCCAGGACGCGCACGCCGTGCTCACCGACGAGCCCGAGGTGGACGGGCTGCCCGATCCGCTGCGCCAGACGGTCCTCGCGGCGCTGTCCAAGGACGTGTCCGGGCGGCCCACGACGTACACGGCGCTGCTGCGCCTGCTCGGCGACGACAAGGCCCCCATGCCGGCGGCGCCGATCGAGGGCGTGCCCATGCCGCCGTCCCAGATGCCGCCGTCCGGCCCGGCGGAGCTCGTCACCCTGATCGACGGTCAGCCGCCCGTGCCGGGCCAGCCTCCGGTGCTGCCCCTGGCCATCGAAGGCGCCCCGATCCCGAACGGCCCGATGATGAACGGCCCGATCCCCAACGGGCCGGTCCCCAACGGGCCGATCCCCAACGGGCCGATGATGAACGGCCCGGTCCCGAACGGGCCGATGGGGCACGACCCGATGCAGCCCGGCCCGTTCGTGCCCGGTGTGCCGCCGCAGGGCCCGATGGGGCATGAGCCCATGCAGCCCGGCCCGATGCAGCACCTTCCCATGAACGACGAGCCGGTGCAGGGCGTGCCGGTGCAGTACCCGCCGGTGCCCGTGCAGGCCGCATGGGGGCCGCCGCCCGGACCCCAGAACCCGCCCGTGGAGCCGGCCCAGCCCGCGACGGCCGGTGCGGGCAGCGCCGGACCGGCGCGCAAGCCGTTCCCCATCGGCCTGGCCGCCGGCGTGGTCGCGGTCATGCTGCTGTCGGCGATCGGCCTGTGGGGCGCTAGCCGCTACTCCTCCAACGTCACGTTCGAGCCCGCCGCCGCGGCCGGCTCCGCGTCGCCCACCTCGGGCGCGGCGGCGGCGGCCCAGCAGGCGGTCACCACCGTGCCCACGCAGCCCCAGCCCGAGGTCACCGCCCCCTGGGCGACCACGCCCTCCCCTGACGACGACGGCGTTGGCCCGCTGGTGCTGCCGAACGACGACACCTCCGCCGACAACCCCCAGGTGCCGGTGCTGACCTCGGTGCCGACGCCGACGGCGACCCAGCAGCTGACGGTCCCGACGATCCAGCCGACCGTGCAGGAGCGGAAGGCCACCAAGGAGCCCGAGCCGACGGCCACGGTCACCAGGACGGTCACGCCGACCCCGTCCGCGACGCAGACGCAGCAGCCGACCGAGACGCCCACCCAGCGGCCGAACGGGAAGCCGACGGAGAAGCCGACGCAGAAGCCGACCGAGACGCCCACCCCGACCCCCACGGCGACCCCCACGGCGACCCCCACGGCGACGCCCACCCCGACCCCCACCCCGACGGTCACGCAGCAGCCGACCCAGAAGCCCACCCAGGAGCCGGAGCCCACGCAGAAGCCCACGCAGAAGCCCACGCAGGAGCCGGAGCCCACGAAGACCTCCGCGCCCCCGGCCCCGTCGAAGCCGAACCCCTACACGCCGACGCAGGTGTGCGGATCCGGCTTCGTGGTCCAGCGGTCGACCCCGTTCACCGGCGGCACGACGTACCAGCTCTACAACAGCAGCACGGGTCAGAACTGCGTGGTCACCCTCAAGTCCGGCCCCGACGTCGGCAAGTCGACCCCGGTCAGCGCGACCCTGGAGGTGCAGGGCGGCACGAGCAGCACCGACCGCGGCAACTACGAGTACTACGCCGGCCCGGTCAAGCTCCCCGCCAAGGGCAAGTGCGTGCGTTACGCGGGTAGCGCGGGCTCGGGCGAGACCAGTGCGGACTGGGGGAACTGCGGCTAGGGCCTGTACGGAGTCGAGATCAGAAGGATTGCCTGCGGTATGCCCGGTGGCCCTGGTGGGCCATCGGGCATGGCGCGTGGAGACCTCACCGACGAAGAATGGCCCTTGATCAACCGGATCAGTATCCGCGGTAGCCGGACCCGGTCTTCATGCCCACGACCCCCGGCACCGCGGACACACTGCCGTAGCGCTCGATCGAGTAGCGCACGCCCGCGATGATGTTGTCCACCGGGTTGTAGATGTTCCGGTGGCCGTCCAGGGCGTGGGAGTTGAAGGTCGGGTCGATCGTCTGCATGAGCCCCTTGGAGGGGTGCCCGGCCGCGGCGTTGGAGTCCCACAGGTTGATCGCGTGCGGGTTCCCGCCGGACTCGTGCTGGATGATCATCCAGATGTCGTCCACGTTCATCTTGCCGACCGGGTAGCCCTGCTCCTTGAGGACGGCGACGGCCTCCTCGATCCACTGCTTCACCTTGCCCGTGGGCGCCGGCCCGCCGCCCGCGGGCGGGGGCGGGCCGCTGGGACCGTAGCCGCCGATGATGGGGCTGCCGCCGGTGCCCGAGTAGGGCGAGGTGTAGCTCTGGGTACGCCGCCAGTCCAGCCGGTGCTCGGCGTCCGGCACGAACCTGTGCTCGCCCTCCTGCTCGCCGGCCGCCTTGATCTTGACGAAGGTCATCGTGCGCTCGCCCAGCGCGGTGTCGATGGCGTCCTTGGCGTCGGTGACGGCGGTCTTGGCGTCCTTGACCGGCTGCCCGGCGTTCTCGGTCGCCTCGCGCACCAGGCGGGCGATCTCGGCGTTCAGGTCCTCCGGCTTGGCGTCGGGGTTGGCGTCCTTGTAGTTCTGCACGCTGGTGAGCAGCCGGTCGCAGATGCCGTCCACCTGGCGCTGGGAGCTCTGCAGCACGTCGGCGGCGGCGTCGAGCGCGTCGGCGCAGGAGTTGAGCGCGTCGTGCAGGCCCTGGCCGGCCCTGCCGTAGTCCCACATGTAGCGGACGAACGCGTCCGCCGAGTCGCCCTCCCAGGCCAGGTCCACGGTGGTGACGGCGCTGCCGAGCTCGCCCGAGCCGGCGAGCACCTCACCCGCGGCCGTACGCCAGCGCGCGGCGATGCCGCGGATCGCACTGGGATTGCCGCTCACCTGGTCGGCCAGCGTGGCCAGGTCGGGACCACCGGGCAGGCCGTTGATCGCCTCCGGTGCGCTCATGACGGGTCGTTCGCCTTCCGCACGTTGCTCTCCACCAGGTCCAGGGCCCGTTCGACGCTCTGGACGAGGCTCTTGGCCTTCCCGCACTCGCGGTCGGTGACGCCCTCCACCCCGTCCACGACGGTCGCGAGGGCCGAGGAGCCGGCCAGCTTGCCGAAGATCGAGGAGTCGACGGCCGTGGCGGGGAACCCGTCGGCCAGGTCGCCGAACTTGTTCGCCACGGCATGGGCCGCGATGCGGCAGTCGTCCAGGGCCTCGAAGTGGATGTCCAGTCCTGCCATCACTCCTCCTCCGCCGGCGGCCAGAACGCGGTCTGCGCCAGCCGCGAGCCGAACCTTCTGTCCACCACGAAGCCGCGTCCCGGAGGCTGCGGCTGGGCGCGTACGTTGCCGAACAGGAAGCCCTCGTCCCTGCTGCCGGACAGGATCACCGCGGGGCTGGCCATGTCCTTGATGCGCTGGATCACCGGGTCGAACATGGCCCGGCCCAGGCCGCCCATGGCCCGCGACATGATCAGGTGCAGCCCGATGTCACGGGCCTGCGGCAGCAGCTCGACCAGCGGCAGCAGCGGGTTGTTGGACGTGGCCACCAGGTCGTAGTCGTCGACCACGATGTACAGGTCGGAGCCCTTCCACCAGTCGCGGGCGCGCAGCTGCTCGGGCGTGAGGTTGGCCGGCGGCAGGCGCTTGAGCAGGGCGTTGCGGGCGTCGTTGACCAGTTCGAGCGCGGCGGCGCTGGAGGCGGCGTAGCCGATGCGGTTCTCGCTGACCGCCGTGTCCAACAGCGACCGGCGGTAGTCGATCACGATCATCATGGCCTCGCGCGGCGTGTTGCGGGCGACGACGTTCTCGGCGATCACCTTGAGCATGTTGGACTTGCCGCTCTCGGTGTCGCCGACCACGACGAAGTGCGGGTCGGCGTCGAAGTCGATCAGCACGGGCGCGAGCGCGGCCTCGTCCACGCCGATCGCGATCCGCGACTTGCCGGTCTCCTCCACGCCCGGCAGCGACGCGGCGGGCAGCACCGCCGGCAGCAGCCTGACCTGCTTGGCGGGCGGGCCCTGCCAGGAGTCCCCGATCGCCTGCACCAGGCCCTGGAGCCCGGCGGCCAGGTCGTCGGAGTCCTGCACGCCGTCGATCCTGGGCAGTGCGCCGAGGAAGTGCAGGCCGTCCTTGGTCAGGCCGCGTCCGGGCACGCCTTCCGGCACGGCCAGCGACTTCTTCCTGTTGATCTCGGACTCGTACGCGTCGCCGAGCTTGAGCTCCACCCGCGTGCCGAACAGGTCCCGGATGCCGGGCCGGAACTCCGACCACTTGCCGGTGGCCGCCACCACGTGGATGCCGTAGCCGAGGCCGCGCGCCGCCAGGTCGGTGATGACCGGCTCCAGCGCCTCGAAGTCCTGCCGGATCGTCAGCCAGCCGTCCACGACGAGGAAGATGTCGCCCCAGCCGTCGCCCTGGAGCGAGCCGTCGGCGACCCGCCTGCGGTAGGTGCTGACGGAGTCGACGCCGTTCTCGGTGAACTCCCGCTCCCGGTCGCGCAGGATCGAGGCGATCTCGGCCACCGTGCGGCGCACCCGGTCGGCGTCCAGCCTGGAGGCCACGCCGCCGACGTGCGGCAGCCCCTCCAGCGAGGCCAGCGCGCCGCCGCCGAAGTCCAGGCAGTAGAACTGCACCTCGCGGGGGGTGTGCGTGAGCGCCATGCTGGTGATCAGCGTGCGCAGGACCGTGCTCTTGCCGCTCTGCGGGCCGCCGGCCACGCCCACGTGCCCGGCCGCGCCGGACAGGTCCAGCCAGTACGGGTCCCGCCGCTGCTCGAACGGCCGGTCGATGATCCCCACCACGGCCTGCAGACGCCCGCGGCCGGTCCACCCGGCCGTGGACAGCCCCAGCTCGGGCGTGACCGACAGCGGGGGCAGCAGGTGCGCGAGCGTGGGCGGCTCGGCCAGCGGCGGCAGCCAGATGCGGTGCGCGGGCGGCCCCTGGCCGACCAGGCGGCCGACGACGATGTCCAGGAGGCTCTGCTGCGCCTTGTTGCTCTCCTCCTGCGCCGCGGGGTCCTCGGGCTGCTCCTCGACCATCGGGACGGGCACGAAGTCGGGGCCGTACTCGACGATCTCCCGGACCGTCACCGAACCGTCGGTGGTGGCGACGTGCCGCGGGTCGACCTGGTGGGGGCCGGACACGTACGCGGCCTTGAACCGGGTCATGCCGGACGTGTCGAACTTCAGGTACCCGTTGCCCGGCGCGGACGGCAGCTCGTAGGCGTCGGCCACCCCCAGCACGACCCGGCTCTCCATGGCCGAGAACGTCCGCAGACCGATCCGGTACGAAAGGTGCGTGTCGAGCCCGCGCAGCCGTCCCTCCTCCAGCCGCTGCGAGGCCAGCAGCAGGTGCACGCCGAGCGAGCGCCCGAGCCGGCCGATCATCACGAACAGGTCGATGAACTCGGGCTTGGCCGTCAGCAGCTCGCTGAACTCGTCCAGGATGACGAACAGCGTGGGCAGCGGGCGCAGGTTGACGCCCTGCTCGCGGGCCTTCTCGTAGTCGCGCAGGGAGGCGTAGTTGCCGGCCGCGCGCAGCAGCTCCTGGCGGCGCACCATCTCGCCGTGCAGGGCGTCGTGCATGCGGTCCACGAGCGGCAGCTCGTCCTCCAGGTTCGTGATGACCGCGGAGACGTGCGAGAGGCCGTCCAGGCCGAGGAAGGTCGCGCCGCCCTTGAAGTCCACGAGCACGAAGTTGAGGATCTCCGAGGAGTGCGTGACCGCCAGGCCGAGCACCAGCGTGCGCAGCAGCTCGCTCTTGCCCGAGCCGGTCGCGCCGATGACCAGGCCGTGCGGGCCCATGCCGCCCTGGGCGGACTCCTTGATGTCCAGCTCGACCAGCCGGCCGTCGGCGCCGAGGCCGATCGGCACCCGCAGCCGGTTCCGGCCCGCGCGGGGCCGCCAGGTCACCGACGGCTCCAGCCGGGTCGGGTCGCCGACGCCGAGCAGCTCGGTCAGCGTCGTGTTGACCGCCAGCACGTCCTGGGCGTCGCCGCCCTTGGCCGAGGAGGCGCGCAGCGGCGCGAGCTGGCGGGCCAGCCCCTCGGCGCGCAGGTAGTCCAGCGCGTCGGGGTCGCCGAGCCGGTTGGTGTTCTCGCGGCCCGCGTGGTCCAGCTTGACCATGTGGAAGCCGGCGGCGTCGATGCGCAGCCGCAGCGTGCTGCGCTCCTCGACGGTCCCGGCCGAGTTCGACAGGTCGATCACGGTGACGCCGTCGATGGCGTCCGCGCCGAGCTGCGAGTCCTGCGGCACGTGCCCGCCGTCCAGGATGAGCACGTGGTACGGCAGCGCGTCCGGCGAGGCGCCCGGCTTGAAGCGGGCCCGCTCCTTAAGCTCCCCGCCCACCAGGCGGTCGAGCTGGGTCAGGTTCTCGGCCATGAGCCTGACCTGGCCGGCGCCGTCGGTCTCCTCGGGGTGCAGCGCGTGCGGCAGCCACTTGACCCATTCCCAGTGGCTCATCCACTCCTTGCTCGCGCACACCATGATCCGCATGTCGTCGGGGGAGTGGAAGACGGCCATCTGTGCGATCATGGCCCGGACCAGGTCGCGGACCAGGGCGGGGTCGCCGTCCAGCTTGATGCGGGCGAAGGAGTGCAGCGCGACGGCGACCGGGAGGCGTTCGACGGTCGAGTGGGTGCGGATGAAGCGGCGCAGCGCGCCGGCCGACAGGGCGTCCAGGTCCTCGACCGGCTTGGAGTCCGGCGGGATGAGCTGGATGGCCAGCTTCTGGATGCCGGTGCCGAGGCGTACCGTGCTGAAGTCCTCGTCG
This sequence comes from Nonomuraea sp. NPDC005730, assembly GCF_040630865.1. Classification (NCBI taxonomy): domain Bacteria; kingdom Bacillati; phylum Actinomycetota; class Actinomycetes; order Streptosporangiales; family Streptosporangiaceae; genus Nonomuraea; species Nonomuraea sp. NPDC005730. Next base: position 85,688 of record NZ_JBEXYK010000005.1, on the reverse strand, counting down.
CGGGGGCGGCGCTCCCACAGGCGCGGGCCCATCGCGGTCCACCACAGGGTGTCGGGGGCCGGGCCGCTCCACTCCAGGGCCTCGCGCTGCTGGATGGCCGCCTTGCGCACCTTCTTGCGGATCTGCGCCAGGTAGCGGAAGTAGTCGCGGCGGGCGCCGTTGAGCCGGGCCTTGCGCTCGCCCGCCTGGCGGCCCATCTGGCCGACCGTCATGCCGACCATCGAGAACGCGAACAGGCCGCTGGCGACGTACATGATGGGGTTGGCGTTGGTGCCCCCGGCGGTGAACATCAGGCCCATCGCCGCCGCGCCCGCCACCATCGGCAGGTACGTCAGCACCGCCATCATGCCTTGCGACTGGACCTCGGGAATCTCCGGTGGGGACTCCAGCAGGACCTCACCGCGCGGCGGCTTCGGGCTGGGGCGGCGCTCCGGGCGCCGTACTACGACGATGCTCACCCTTGTGACAGGCCCTTCTGGTGCTCGGAAGAACCTTCTTACCAGATGTGCCTAACGTCCGAGTTGAGGTCTGAGTTAACTCTGTCTCGCTATGTTGTGTTTGTGACATCGCTGGCCGAAATCCCCCCTCCACAGCAGGGCGCGTTGCACCAAGTGCCCGCTCCGCTCCCGCCGCTGTGCCACGTGACGGTGGTTGGGCCGCGCCGGAGGGCCGACCTGGCACTGCCCGCCGACATCCCGCTGCCGCACGTCCTCCCGGGGCTGCTCAGAGCCATGGGTGAGCTGGGCGGCGACATCGCCACCGCGCCCGGCTGGACCCTCCAGCGGCTCGGCGGCCCTCCCTTCGACCTGGGACAGAGTCTCGGCGCGCTGGGCGTGCTGGACGGCGAGATCCTCTACCTGCGCCCGCGCGCGGTGTCGCTGCCGCCGGCCAGGTTCGACGACGTCGCCGACGTGGTCGCCACCGGCGTGCGCGAGGGCAAGGGCAAGTGGTCGCCCGACCTGACCCGCGGGCTCGGCGGCGGGGCGGCGGCCGGGCTGCTCGTCGCGGGCGCCGTGGCGCTGGCCTTCGGCGGCCTGACCCCGCTGGTGACCGCGATCGTGGCCGGGTCGCTCGCGCTGCTGGTCGTCGGCGTGGGGATGGCCATCTCGCGTGCGGTCGGCGACTCGGGCTCCGGCGCGCTGATCGGGTACGCCGCCCTCCCGTACGCGTTCCTGGCCGGGCTGCTGGCCCCGGCGGCCGGCGGCGGGCTGATGACCATCGGCGCGCCGCAACTCCTCGGGGCCCTGGCCTGCACCGCGCTGGTGGCCACGCTCGGCGGCACCGCGATCGCGGACGGCGTGCCGGGCTTCCTCGGCACGGCCATCGCCTCGATGGCCGGGGCGGTCTGCGCGGCCGTCGTCATGGTGACCGGGGCGTCGCCCGCGGGCGTGGCGGCCGTGGGCGCGGCCGTCGTGATGGCGCTCAGCCCGCTGGTGCCCGTGTTGTCCTTCCGGCTGGCCCGCGTGCCGCTGCCGGTCATGCCCACCAACGCCGAGGAGCTGCGCGGCGACAACCAGCGGCTCGACAGCGCCTCGGTGCTGGAGCGCACCGGCGCGGCGCGGCGGTACGCGACCGGCATGGTCGTGGGCGTCGCGCTGGTCGGGGCCGGGGCGCACGCGATGTTCGTCGCGGACGGCCGGTGGGTCTCGGTGGCGATGTCCCTGGTGCTGGCGTTCACGCAGATCATGCGGGCCCGGGTGTTCCAGGGTGTCGGGCAGCGGTTGTGGCTGCTGCTGGTCGGGCTGGCCGCGCTCGGCGCGGTGGCCGTGTCCGTCGGGATCGGCGTGGGCGGCGTGACCTCGGTGGCCGTGGTGCTCGGGCTGCTGTGGGCGGCCATGGTGGTCGTCGGCATGGGCGTGTGGCTGCCCGGCGGCAGGCCCTCGCCGTTCTGGGGGAGGGCCGCCGACATCGCCGAATGGGCGCTGATCGTCGCGCTGGTGCCGCTGGCGCTCGGGGTGCTGGAGGTCTACTCCTGGGTACGCGGCCTGGCCGGTTGACCGGCTCAGCCGTCCGACAGGGCGCGGCGGCGGATGGTCTCCAGGGCGTCGAGGCGGTCGTTCATCTGCCGCGAGAAGCCGTCCTGGAGGTCCTCGAACTGCCGGGTGACGGCCGCGGCCGACAGGCCGCCGAACGACGTGGGCGGGAGCACGTCCCTGAGCCGGCGCGCCTGGTCGTCCTGGGCGGCGCGGACGGCCTGGAGGATCTCCTCGGTCAGCTCGTCCAGCTCCATCCGGCTCGTCCTGGGCGCCAGCCGCAGGTCGTCCAGGCGGCCGCCCGCGTCCACGCGTGCGGTGACCGCGCCGCTGCGGCTCTCGCCCTGGCCGGTGACCTGGCTGAGCTCGTCCAGCGCGCCGGCCAGGTTGCGGACCGAGCGCTCGCTCTCGCTGATCACGCGGTCGAGGTCGTCGGGGTCGAAGTCGATGGGGTCCATGTCGGCACGCCACCGCCCGGAGGTTAACGAACGGGGAGCGGCGGCTGGCCGGGCTCTGAAGTGATCAAGAAAACCGCGCAAGGAGTGCTGAAACAGGGGCAAAGCGCCGCAACAATCGGGCGTCGTGGCAACGAATCGGGAAATCCATATCACCTCGGCGACCATCGGCAAGACGCGGCAACGGGTGGAGTCCGAGCTGAAGAAGGAGATCATCGGCTTCGTCAAGGGCCTGGTCCCGCTCACGGCCGTGGACGGCCTGGGCTTCGGCGTCCTGGGCAACCTGATCATCGGCGGCACGTACGAGGCCGTCATGGACCGCGCCGAGGGTCTGATGACGGAGGCCGAGGGCGCCCTGGACGGCTGGTGCGGCGCGCTGACCGTCTGCGAGCGCAACTGGCGCGCGGCCGAGGACGCCAGCATCATCCAGTACCGCGCATGAGCGACCCCTACCTCAACGCCATCAACAAGGGCCGGGGCGGCTCGGGCGGCGGCGGTCTGCTGAAGGCGGTCAACAAGGGCGGCTCGGTCGGGCCGCCGCGAACGCCGTCGGTCCCGCTCAACCCGGCCACCGGCAAGTTCGGCCCGGTCGGCGCCGGCGCCGGCTCCGCGGAGTCGCTCAGCACGAGGGTGCTGAACCTGCTGAGGAGTGTGGGCCGGTTCTCGCCGTACCTGGTGGCGGTGGCGGGCATCGTGGCGGTGGGCGCGGCCGACGAGTTCGCCATGGCCGAGGCGGCCAACACCTGGAAGTACGGCATCAGCGCCCGCCTCGACGACGGCGTGAAGAACCTCATGCCGCAGATCCTGGCCACCTCCAGGACCGGCTGGATCGCCGCGGACCAGACGGAGTTCGGCCGCGTGCAGGCGCTGTTCCACCAGGAGATCGGCGCGCTGCGCAACTCGTTCGGCGAGATCGGCGGCGTGCTGGACGAGGTGGCCGCCGGGGTCCGCAACTACTGGATGCAGATCGGCTCGACGGTCGTGTCGGGGATCACGCTGCTGCTGGCGGCCCTGCGGATGAAGATCATGCCGGTCCCGCAGGTAGCGGCGGCCGGGATGATCCTGGAGCACCTCGTCGGCACGGCGATGATCAGCGCCGCCGCGGTCATGACGGGTGCGCTGGCGCAGCTGCTCAGGGGCGGCATGCAGGTGCTCGGGACGCTGGTCAGGAAGCAGCACCAGTTCGGCTTCGTGCTGCCGGAGGGCGCGGCCGCCATCGACTTCGGCCGGGCCACGATCAACGCCAAGAACCTGCCCTCCTTCCAGGAGCCCGCCGCGCCCGGCCAGTTGCCCGCCGGCTACCAGAACTTCGACTGGGTCGTCCCCGAAGTGAACACCACGAAGCCTTGATTGTGGTTAACTCGCACGGATGTGCCCTATGGGAGGGATGGTGTCGGTGACGGATTTCGGGGACTTCGGCAACATCGACATGGACCGGCTCCTGAGCAGCATGGACGAGCAGCTCAGCAAGTCCGAGGAGCTGCAGAGGGCCATGTCCGCCCTGGTGGGCAGGGGAGAGGACGAAGGGCACCTGGTCGTCGTCGAGTACGCCCAGGAGGGCCTGCGCACCCTGGACATCCAGCCGAAGGCGATGCGGCTGAGCGCGGCCGAGCTGTCGGAGCGCATCAAGGACGCCGTCGCGGCGGCGACCGCCGACCTGAGACGGCAGGCCGACGAGCTGCTGACCGAGATGTTCGGCGTGAGCGGCAACCCGATGCGCATGCTGGAGAACCCGGACCGGGCGCTGCGCGAGGTCCGGAAGGCCGAGGCCAGCTACGAACGGGCCTTCGAGGACGTTATGGGAGAACTCGACAGAATCCGCCGCGAACTGGACCTGTGATTGACCAGGGCGTTTGCTGACATGTCGAGAAGTTGTTACATCTTGGCCATTGAGTCGGCTGTTACTCATGGGGGCTTTGGTGCTTATATGGGTAAGCGACCGAAATGATCGTTACGGAGGTGACGAGTGTCCGAATTCTTTGGGGCAAGCCCGAGCCAGATCAAGGTGGCCTCTGGCCACGTGGTGGACACCGCCCAGTACATCGAGGGTCTGAGGGTGTCGGTTGAGACGACCGCCAACGGTCTCCTCAACACCGGATGGCTCGGCCCGGCGGCGGCCAGGTTCAAGAACGCCATGGTCAACTGGGACAACTCCATGCGGAACGTACGGACCGACCTGGAGGGGATCGCCGACAAGATGGGCGTCAACGCGGTCGTCTACTCCGCGGCCGACGAGGACGTCCAGGCCGGTATGGGCCGCGTCGAGTCCCTGATCAACGTCGACATCAAGTAGGAGGGGGACCGCGGTGTCCGCTGAGCTCGACTTCACCAAAGTCAACTTTGGGCACATGGAGCTCGCCCAGGGCGACTTCATCAAGATCCTCGGCTCCTTCGAGAAGGCCACCGACGACCTGATGGCCCGGCTGAAGAACGACCTGGCCGGCCATTGGGAGGGCCCGGACGGCGCCGAGACGTTCTTCCGGCAGCACGAGCAGAAGTGGCAGGCCGCGGCCGCCCAGATGCGCGGGCAGCTGGACGAGCTGCAGAAGGCCGTCCAGATCGCGAACGAGAACTACCGCGCGGCCGAGAACCGCAACAAGTCCATCTGGTACGACGGCTGACGTCTTCTGCTCGGCCACCCGCGCGGTGGCCGAGCCTGGTGAGGGGGGATCATGGCCGGGCTTGAACCCGAACCGTGGCCGGGGCTCGACGACACCGACGCCGAGCTCTACTACAACGTGGGCAGGATGCGCGCCATCGCCGACGACCTGGAGATCGCCCTGGCGCTCACGCAGGGCGCCGGCGGCAACAGGGACGGCGTCACCGGCTCGGTGGAGACCCTCACGAGGTACTTCGCGTTGGGCGAGGAGCACATAGGGCGGTGGCCGGCGGCCAGCGCCCTCGCGCACAGCGTGGGCAGCACCGGCCCGGACCCCGGCGGCCTGGTGTCGATGGAGGGCCGCGGAGCGCTGCTGACCGCCCTGTACCAGGACTATGTCGAGTGCTGCCAGAAGCTGGTCAAGGCCATCAGGGACAGCGCCGACAGTTACGCCAAGACGAACCCGGGTCGAGAGTGAGCAGCGTTGGCTGAGCGCAAGGTCGACATCCGTGACAATTCCCGGCGGCCGAAGAGCGAGCCGGTCACCGCGTCGCGGGAACAGATCGAAGGATGGCTCAAGGCGACCTCCGCCATGGAGGTGCACGACCGGGGCCTGTCCTACAAGCAGGTGGCCAAGGTCATCCGCGGGGTGGCCGACGCGCTGCCCCAGATCGGCAAGGATCTGTCCGGCGCCTGGCGGTCGGACACCTCCGCCCAGGCGCAGCGGGCACTCCAGCTGCTCAACGCCTCCGGGCGCGAGATCGCCGAGGCCATGGACAAGATGTCCGAGGCGCTGATCCTGTACGGGCGCGACTACCTGCCCAAGGCGATCGAAGAGGTCGAGGCCGCCAAGAACCAGAAGGCGGCCGTCCCGCAGCCCTCGGCGGGCGCGGCGCCGAAGCCGCCGTCCGCGACGCCGTCGCCGTCGTACACGCCGCCGGTGCTCGGGCCCCAGACCTCGCACAACTATCCGGAGCCCACGCCCGGCGCCACCAAGTCGCCCGCCGAGATGCAGGCCGACGTGGCCCGGCGGGCGCTGGAGAAGCTCAACAACCACATCGTCGACCTGTACGACTTCCGGATCCCGGAGAGCGTCGTCGTCGAGTTGCCCGAGGTGAAGCCCGCCGAGGCGCCGGCCCCCGAACGTGACATGCCGCTCACCGACCCCTCGCCGTACACGAAGGGCTCGTACTGGACCGGCGGCGGCCATGACAGCGGCCGCACAGGCGGCTCGACCGGCGGCGGCACGCACGGCGGCACCGGTGGATCGGGCGGCTCGGGCGGCCCCGGCGGCTCGGGCAACGGCGGGACCGGCGGCCATGACGGCGGCAACGGCACCGACCCCCGCCCCGGCGACCAGACCCCCGGCGGCGACACCCCCGGCGGCGACACCCCCGGGACGGACACGCCAGGGACGGACACGCCCGGCTCCGACCCGTCGGGCGGCCAGGGCGCCGGATCGGGCGCCGGCGGCTCGGCCACCACCGGCGACGGCACCACGCCACCCGTGCTCGACAACAACACCACCGACGACCGCGCCACCCAGCCGCAGGACGTGGACACCCGCGACCCGCGGGCCACCGAGACCGCCGGCTACCACCCGAGCACCACCACCCCCGGGTACCCCGGCACTGTGAACCAGCCGCTCGTGACCCAGCCCGCCTACCCCTCGCCGTCCGCGGGGACGCCCGCGGTGATCGGCGGCCCCGGCTCGTACGCCCAGGGGAGCGCGCCCGCGGCCGCGGCGGCCAGGACGGGCGCGATGGGCGGCGCCGGCATGCCCTTCATGCCGTTCGGCGGTGGCGGCGGACCGGCCCCCGAGGAGGGACAGGTCGAGACCTCGACCCTCCTGAAGGAGGACAACGACGTGTGGAGCCACCAGGAGGGCTCCATCTCACCGGTGATCGGCTAAGGAGGCGGCCATGGCGCTCGAACTGGACCCCAACTGGCCCGGCCTCGACGGGGACAAGGACAACCTGACCAACCGCACGGAGATCAAGCGCATCGCCGGCGAGCTGAACGAGCTGCTCAAGAAGCTCAAGACGCCCTCGCCCCCGCCGGTGACGCAGTACCTGACCGCGCCGGGTGACACGGCCCCCGGTCCGCAGCTGCCCGCCGGCGCCGGCTCGCTGCCCGATCTCCAGCGTTACTGCGCGCTCAGCCCGAACCAGATGGGCGAGTGGCCCGCCGCCATGGACTTCGCGCTGGCGATCAAGTCGGCCTACGCCAAGCTGATCGGCGAGCTGGGCTCCAGCGGCGGCCTGTACGCCGCGATGGTCACGCAGGGCGACAGCACGGTGGAGGCTCTGCTCGACATCTCCAAGGCATCCGGCGGCGCCGAGCAGGCGACCGAGGAAGCCGCCGCGCGGCGGGAGGCCTGACACCCGTGGCCGAGCTCAAGAAGCAGAAGATCACGCTCATCGAGGACTTCGGTCCGGTCGACACCTCCACCCCGGAGGTGTCGTTCATGGGGAGCCTGCTCACCGACACGCTCGACAAGGTCAAGAAGTGGATCGACGCCACCGACCCGGAGTCGGTGAAGCTCGCCGGCCTCTACTACACCCGGGCCGAGGCGCTGCTGAACGGCTTCGCCGGTGACCTGAAGACCAAGGCGGCCGAGCTGGCCGAGAACTACACGGGCCCGGCCGCCGTCGAGACGCAGAAGCAGCTCCAGAGCCTGCACGCCAGCGTGCGCGAGCTGGCCGGGAAACTCGGCGAGATGGGCCGCCCGCTCCACGGGTACGGCGAGACGTTGCACTGGGCGCAGGCCAACGTGGTCGAGTCGATGGACCACGACTCGCGTTCGGACCGCGACGTGGACTGGGCCGGGCGGGTGCCGTTCTACCGGCTGTACCGGGGCGACAAGCGGGCCGTCGACCACCTCAAGAAGGTCAACGAGCGCATCGTCGAGAACTACAAGCAGTTGCCCCTCGACCTCCAGATCGCGCTGCCGGACCCGAGCGTCCCCGAGCTCCCGGACTTCAACAACGGTGGCGTGGGCGCGCCGGGCGCGCCGGACCTGGGCGGCAAGGGCGGGCCGGGCAACCTCGCCCTGTCCTCGTTCGGCCCGGACGCGGTGCCGGGCGGCCCCGGGGAGATCGACGGCAAGGTGCCGGGTGACGGGGGATCGGGCGCCTACCCGGCGGTCCACTACCCCGACGGCTCCGGCACGAACGGCTCCGGCCTGAACGCCGGCGGCGTCCCGGGTTACGACGCCGGGGACAACCCGTACGGCGGGGCCGACTCCTCGGCCCTGAACGGCGGCTCGCTGGGCTCCGCGCCGAACACTTCGACCGCCGGCCTGCCGTCGGGCACCGGCGACGGCACCACGAAGCTGGCCGGGTACGACCCGTCCCTGTCGGGGATGCCCAACGGCGCCTATCCCACGACGACGACGGGCGGCTCGCCCTACGGCGGCGGCGGCGCGGGAGCGGGGGCCGCAGGCGGCGGCTTCGGAGCGGGCCAGGGCGGGGCCGCCGGGGTCGCCATGCGCGGCGCCGGCGGCGGCACCGGCTTGGTCCCTCCCGGCATGATGGGCGGAATGCCCGGTCGTGGCGGCGAGAGCGGGGAGAAGAACGACAACGAGAACTCGACCTGGCTCGCCGAGGACGACGACGTGTGGGGCGGCCCGGAGGGCACCACGCCGAGCACGCTCACCTGAGGCCGCACTGCGTGCTCGCCCGCCCGGCGCCCGGAGCCGCCGCACCACACCTGCGGGCCGATCCTCGCGACCGGCCCGCCTCCGGCGCGTCAGCCGCAGTGCTCGAAGGGGCTGTCGTACGCGTTCGAGCCGACCGCGCCGCCCCACTTGACGCAGGTACGCGAGGCCTTGGCCCGGACCGGACCGGCGTAGTACTGGTAGCTGCCCGCGTCGGTGCTCCTGGCCTTGCCCTTGACCTCAAGGTAGGCCCGCACGGCCGCCTTGCCCGAGCCGCTGTTGCGCAGGGTGGTGACGCAGTTCTGGCCGGTGGAGGCCGAGTACAGCAGGACGACCCGGCCCTGGTTACCGAGCGGCGCGGAGTCGATCTGCTTGTAGCCCGCACCGCAGACCTGCTCGGCCGAGTACGGGTTGCCGCCGGTGCTGGGCTTGCCCGGGTTGGCGGGAGCGGGCGTGCCGCCGCCGCCCCGGCAGTTGTTCGACTTGATCGTCTGGTGGCTGTAGCCGAAGGTGGTGCCGTTGAACCGGGCCGGCACGATCTTGCCCGACGATGTGCGCTGCTCGTAGTGCAGGTGGGCGATGATGCCCTTGTACTTGGCCGAGGTGTTGCCCACCTGGCCGACCTGCTGGCCCTGCGCGACGTTCGCGCCCACGGAGACCGTGCGCTTCTTCATGTGGGCGTACAGCGACACGCCGCCGTCGGCGTGCCGGATCTTGACCACGTTGCCGAAGCCGTCGGCGGTCCGGTACTCCGACATGATCACCTTGCCGGCCGCCGAGGCCACCACGGTACGGCCCATGTCGTTGTTGCCGTCGCCGTACGAGCCGTTGAAGTCGATCTCGTAGCCACCGGTGTGCGCGCTGCTGTCATTGCTGTCGCCGGTCCAGGTCTCGCCGCACGGGAACGGAAGCTGGTGGACGACGGCGGCGCTGGCGCCGGCGGCGCTCGTGCCGGTGAGGGGCAGCGCGGCGATGCCGCACACGCCCACGATCAGGGTCTTGATCCGCATATGGGAAAGGCTGCCATCCTGATCAACAGCGAGTCTAGATCATTCGCAAAGTGTTCACGCTAAAAGTCGATATTTGTCGATATCGTAGCCAGGACTGTGCAAAACGCAGTTTTCGGACAGGGAGGGTGAGATGGGGGCAGGAGAGAACGCCACCCCTGGTCTGGGGCAAAACCCGTACGGGAGCTCCCTCACCGGAGCGACGATCCAGTTCAAGGACAAGAAGATCAGCGAGCTCGGCGGCAACATGGCCGAGCATGAGCCCGGCATGGGCAAGATCGAGACGAACACGAAGGGGATCCACGTCGACTTCCCCGGGTTCGGGATCGTCGGCATCGGCCTGTCCTACGCCCACGATCAGATCAAGGAAGGCGCGACCGGCGCGATCAGCATGGCCAGGACCGCCCTGCGGGACTACAAGACCGCGCTGGAGCAGCTCGAGAAGAACTACCAGCAGGTCGACAAGGACAACGACGGCCTGATCAGCACGACCGGCGACGACAATCCCGCCGGGCCCGGCGGACCCGAAGGGCCGGGCGGGCCGGGCGGCCCCGACCTGAGCAAGCTCGGCGGTGGCGGCGGCGGTGGCATGCCGCCGATGGACATCCCGGACGACAAGCTGTCGGACAAGAAGTTCCCCGACGACAAGCTCCTGGACAACAAGTTCCCCGACGACAAGCTGCCGAAGGACAAGTTCCCGGACGACAAGCTGCCGACGGACAAGCTGCCGACGGACAAGCTGCCGGACGACAAGCTGCCGAAGCCCGACTACCCCGACCCCAACTCGGTCAACACCGGCCTTCCGAAGACGCCGTCCATCGCGGACCAGCTCAACCACAACACCGAGATGCCGGACCTGAAGAGCAACGTTCCCGACCCGTCCCAGACCAAGCTGGCCGGGCTCGACCCCGCCGCCCTGAACTCCGCCATCCCCGGCACCGGCAACATCCCGGGCCGCATCCCGACCGAGTTCCCCACATCCGGCGGCTACGCCGGCTCCTCGGGCGGCAGCGGGACCATCGCGGGGGCGGGCGCGGCGGGCGCCGGCGGCCTGCGCGGCGCCGGCGCGGCCGGCATGTCGGGCATGCCGTTCATGCCCATGTCGGGCGGCGCGGCCGGCAACGAGCAGAACCGCGAGCGGGAGAAGCCGGAGTACGTGCGCGGCGACGAGAACGACTGGCTCGACGACATGGACATCGCACCGCCGGTCCTCGGCGAGTGAGAAGGGGACGGCGAGATGGGCGAGTACGAAAGCGACCGGTGGCGCATCATCACGGCGGCCTCCGTGGCCAGCGCGTCCGCCGTGGTGCTGAGCCAGTACCCGATGGCCAGGAACATCGCGCTCCTGATCGGGACGCTCGTGTCCAACCCCGGGGACATCGCCAAGGCGGCCGTGGAATGGGCGGCGCCCGCCGTCGGCGCGACCGCGGAGCACCTCCCCGAGATCAAGAACGAGCTAGTCAAGCTGAAGACGGTGATCGAGGAGAAGGGGTACTGGAAGGGGCCCGCCTTCCTCGTGTTCAGCGAGGCCGTGGACCAGTTCGCTGAGCAACTGGACGTCACCTCGACGTACTTCAAGGGCGTCGGCGACGGCATGAACCATATGGCGACGCTCTACCACTGGGCCGTCGAGGTCGCCTGCGTCGTGAGCGTCGCCATGGCGGCCCTGGCCGCGTATGAGGTGGTGTCCTACCTCTTCCCCGTGGGCAGGGTCGCGGCCAAGGTCACGATCAGCAGCTTCCTGACGGCGCTCGGCCAGGCACTCAGAAGCGTCGTCAGCAAGAAGATGAAGTCCGTGGCCATGCTGACCGGCCTCCTCGTCGCGGTGAACGGCATGTGCGCCTTCATGACCCAGAACATCGACAAGGGACGTCCCAAGCCCGACTTCGCGCCCACCGACCTGAAGTACGCGTCCCCCACCACCGAAGGGGCGCCCGGCACCCTGCAGCGGAAGAACGGCGGCATGCCGAGCATGAACCTGCCCGGCAGCGGCCTCATCTAGCCCCGCACCCCGTCCGGCGGCCCCGGCCCGGCGTCCGCCGCCGGGCCGGGGCGCCGCTCACTGGGCCGTGACCTGCACCGGCGAGCGCGCCGCCGTCGGGTCGAGCGCCGGGCCCTCCGGGATCAGGTGGACGAGGTTGTAGGGCACCGGCGTGACGTCCTCGGCGCCGTACCCCAGCTTGTTGATCTGGTCCCCGGTCTGCAGCGCGAACTTCCTGCCCTGGTCGGTGAGCAGGAAGTAGGTCTGCATGAACGCCTTCTGGCCGTCCCCGGGCAGCAGGCCGCCCAGCGCCGCGCCTCCGGCGGGCAGCAGCACCTGGTCGAAGTGCTCCTGGTCGCTCCGGGCCGCGGGCACGGGGATGGTCATCGTCGCGCCGACCGTGATCTTCGCCTGCGCCGAGCCGTTCTGCGTGTCGGCGTACACCGCGCACAGCGCCGCCGAGGACGTGACCGTCTTGGGCAGGCTCGTCGGCAGGCCGCCGACCGTGAGGGTCTGGCGGGAGGTCCTGCCGTTAGCGGTGGCGGCGTCGATCTCGAGCGGGACGGCGGCGCGCCTGCCGTACGCGGCCTTGGTCCTCGGGTCGGCGAGCAGCAGTGTCGCCTGGGTGAGGTTGACGGGGGCGAGCCCGTCGGCGAGCAGCACGTACCAGCGGTCGGGAGCCCCGCCCATGCCCTTCACGGTGTAGACCTGACCGACCGCCCCCTTGCCGCCCCCGGGGGCGACGGCGCGCCGGCCCAGGCCGGTGATGGGCGGCGGCATGAAGTCGGGGCCGGGAGGGATCGCGTTGATCCAGGTCGAGGGCACCCTTCTGGGATGCGCGTTGAGCGCGCGCACACCCGTGTCGGTCACCTTCATGCGCCGGTCGTTCCAGACCACCCAGCCCTGCTGGCCGTCCGTGACGACCAGCGCCTCGCCGCCCACGGGTGTCCCGCCGACGTCCTGTCCGCCCACCAGCGTGACGTACGGCCCCCGCGCCCCGGCGGCCTGCGCCGGCTCGGTCACGCAGGCCGACCACGGGCCCTTGACCAGTTTCTCGCGGGCCGGAAGGCTGTCCGGCGCGCCCGCGATGCCCACCAGCGGCCCGCGCGGCAGCGTCGCCAGCGACGCGGCGGAGACGTTGCGCACCTTGAAGTCGGTGGCGTCGAGCAGCAGCAGCGCCGAGACGTAGTTGGCCGTCGGCAGCAGCCGCGCCTGCTCCTGGCTGTAGACGTAGGTGGCGCCGGTCTCCTCCTCGACCAGGAGCTGGCCGGCCTCGGTCAGGTTCGTCGCCCCGCCGGGCTTGAGCAGCCCCCAGATGCCGAACACCGCCGCGATGAGCACGCCCACGAGCACGCCGCAGAACATCGCCACGTTGTGCCGCCGCATGGGCGTCTCCGGCACATCGGGCTCAGCCTGCAGCAACGCCATGCCCAGGCGCTGCTGCATCAGCCGATGAGCCTGGTAGAGGTCCTTCCGGGTCTGCATCTCACCTCTCCCGTTTCGCAGGGATCAGCATAGAACGCTCTTGTGTCATGAACCCCTACGGAAGCAGCAAACCCCAATAGAACGCCCACGGAACGAAGGCCACACCCGCCGCGACGAGCAGGCCCAGCCGTACCCGCTCGCCGGTCGCACGTTCCCGCCGCCACCTGCGCGCCGCCGGCGCCGTCGCCACGACGGTGGCCACCGCCACGGCCTGCAGCGCCAGCCAGACGAGCGGCCTGCCGAGCAGCATCGGCCCCGGCGCGGCCAGTTTCCCGCCGGTGGACATCAGATAGAACAGGTAGGCGAACCCGCCGAGCGCCGCCGCGAGCCCTCCGGCGCTGACCACCCGAGCCGCCGCCGTCCCCCTGACCGGCGTGCCCCGCCCCCGGATCCGCCGGACCACGGCGACCGCCGGATATCCGGCGAACCCGGCCAGGAACAGCGCCAGCACCACCGTCTGCGCGAAGGCCGACTCCCACCACGCCGGAGGCGGCGCCCCGACGGAGTCCTCCGCCTGGACGGGCGCGGGCCCCGACACCTCCGCGACCGGAGCCTGACCCGAGGTCGCCTTCGCCACCCAGCCGCCCACCAGCTCGGCGTAACCGGGAGCGAGCTCGGGCAGACGCGTGATGCCGCCGTCCGGGGTCAGATGAGCCGCGTGATCGGCCTTCGCGAAGAACCGGAACGTGTACCGCCTGTTGCCGCCCTTCTCCAACGCCGCGCGGAACAGCGGCGGCGTCTCGCGGGGCGGGGTCAGCAGGTCGTGCACGCCCCAGATCGCCAGCACCGGCTGCCGTACCGCGGCCAGGACCAGCTCGGAATCGTAGTACGGCTCCGGGAACATGCCCCCGTCCGCGATCACCCGGTACAGCTTCGGCTCGGCGTGCTCGACCAGCGACCCGCCGACCCCCGCCTTGCGCAACCCGGCCGCCACGGCCCACGACTGCTGCCGCAGGGGCTGCAGCGCGTTGGCCCCGACCACCACCACGAACGCGATGTCCTTGGACTTCGAGGCGGCGAGCGGCGCCACCCACCCGCCCTCGCTGAGCCCCCAGATGCCGACCTTGCCGGGATCGACGCCCGGCTCCTTGCGCAGCGTCGCGACCGCGCCGAGCGCGTCCTCGGCGAGTTGCGCGTACGACCGGTGGAACAGCGAGTAGCCCGCCGAGCGCTTGTCGTAGATCAGCACCGTCAGGCCCTGCCGGGCGAAGGCGACGGCCTCACCCAGCAGCTTCTCCCGGCGCGTGCCCGTCCCCGCCCCATGCACCAACACCACCCCAGCCCGCCCAGCCCCACGGTTCGCCTCCTCCCCGGCCGGATCGTTCCGCCCCTCCCCGGCTGGGTTGTTCCGGCCCCACCCGGTCACGCTCCCGCTCTGGCCCGTGTTTCCAGCCTGAGCAATGTTTCCGGTCTGGCCCGTACTCCCGGTCTGGCCCGTACCTCCGACCTGGCCCGTACTCCCGGTCTGGCCCGTACTCCCGACCCGGCCCGTACCCCCGGACTGGGCCGCGCTGTCGGCGCCGGAGGGGCTGGTCGCGCTGGCGGACGGGCTGATCACGCTGCCGTGCAGCTCCAGCCCGCCGCTGCCGCGGAACGTCACGTCATGGACCGTCAGGTCACTCGGAACCGCCAGGCCGCCGGGAACCGCCGGACCCGCGCGGTCGAGCAGGACCGACCCGGCCCCGGCGGCGACCCGTCCTTCACCGGTCGTTGCGACCTTCGGAGCGAGATCGGCGGTCGTTGCGGCGTCCGGAGTGCGGCCGGCGGTCGTTGCGGTCCTCGGAGTGAGGTCGGCGGCGGGGGCGGCACGACCCAGTCCGGGCGTACTCAGCCATAACAGGGCACCGGCAACGGCGCTGAGGGAGACGGCGGCAGAGGCCGTGAAGACGTTTCGCATACTGCCGACAGTAGTCTGCAGAGAGTTCTCGGCAAAGACATGTCTGCAGATATCCTTCTCAAGGACTAGCCTGCTCCTCATGAAGGACGACGAGCCCCTGGTGCTCCACGATCCCGACCGGCTCAAGGCCCTGTCCCATCCCATGCGCCGCCGCATGTTGACCCACCTGAACATCCACGGCCCCGCCACCTCCACCACCCTCGGCGAGCTGCTCGGCGCCAAGACCGGCACCACCAGCTACCACCTGCGCCAACTGGAGAAGTACGGCTTCATCGAGGAGATCCCCGAACGCTCCTCCGGCCGCGAACGCTGGTGGCGCCGCGCCAAGCTCCCCAGGGACATCCGCCTCCCCGAGCCCGGCGACCTCGGCCCGGAGGATCAGGCGGTCCTCACCGAGTTCCACCGGATCGGGCTGGAGGAGGACCGCGCCCTGCTGGACCGCCTCCCCGCCGCCTGGCAGACCGACCCCGACTGGGTGAAGGGTTCCCGAGGGCTCGCCCGCATGACCAAGGACGAGCTCAGGGAGTTCCACGACGCCTATGTAGCCCTGCTCCTGAAATACGGCCACCCCGCTGACGAGGCCCCACCCGACGCCCGCCCCCTGTACGTCCGCATGTACACCCTCCCCGCCGACGACTCCTGACCCCGAACCCACACACCACCCCCCGAAACCCTCATGGCCCACACGCGGCGGGCCCCGCAAGGCCGGCGCGGGCCTGCACACCTTCCCGTCCGACGAGCCCGATCCCGGACGCCAGACATGGACCTTCGAACCTGCGTCGGCTCGCACGCGATGGTGACTCAGGAGGGGCTGGCTCGGGGTGGACGGGCATGTACACCTTGCTGGCCGACGAGCCTGGTCTCAGATTTCGTGAACCGGCCGCTGGACCCGCGCGGCTCGCGAGGGGCGGCGACGCGGGATGGGCCAGGTGGCGATGGCTGAGCGGTTCGGGGTGAGCGGCTCGGGGTGAGGCGTGGGTGGGCGGCTTGGGTGGGGTCAGGGAGTGTCTGGGAGGGCTGTTTGGATGGGGGTGATGTTGCCGGTGGTGACGAGG
This sequence comes from Nonomuraea sp. NPDC005730, assembly GCF_040630865.1. NCBI lineage: Bacteria > Bacillati > Actinomycetota > Actinomycetes > Streptosporangiales > Streptosporangiaceae > Nonomuraea > Nonomuraea sp. NPDC005730. Next base: position 69,578 of record NZ_JBEXYK010000005.1, on the reverse strand, counting down.
AGGCCGCGGCCCGGAGGGCCGCCGCCTGCCCCGCGGGGCAGGCGGATGCTGAACAGGTCGCCGTCGGTCGGGCCCTGGACCGACAGGAGCACGCCCGTACGGGACTTGCGGGTCTCGGCGACGAACCCGCGATAGGCGACCGCCAGGTCACCGGTGGAGCCGCCGATCAGCAGGCCGTGATCGCCATCCCTGCCCGAGCGGAGCACCTCCTCCAGGGACGTGCCCAGCGGTGAGTCCGGGTTGACCAGCTCGGCGTCGTCCACGACCACGACGTACTGGCCCAGGTCCGCGACCAGTTCGGGGAGGTTGGCGGCGTTCCCGTCCAGGACGGCCACGGCGTCCGCCAGGTCGCGCAGCGGGCTTCGTCTGGGGGCGACGGCCACGACCGGCGTGCCGGCGGCGATGAGCGACCGCGCCGCCGTCACCAGGACGGACGACCGCCCCGAACGCGACGGCCCCGCGATCACCGCGCCCGGCCCGTGGGCCAGCAGGTCGACGCCGAGCGGGGTGAGCGCGTCCCCACCCGCGCCGACCAGCGCCCACAGCGGGGACGGCGGAGTGAACGCCGGATCGAGGTCCATCGTCTGGGACGCGGTGACCCGCATCGGCAGCGCGTCGACGCGCAGCGGCTGTTCGCCCTCGCCGCGCCGCCCCCCACGTCCGGCGGCCTGCGGGCTCGCACTGCGGGCCAGGGCCTGCAGTGCGGCGACCTGGGCGGGGCCCGCGGGGTCGGCGGAGAGGAGGGCGATGTGGTGTTCGGTGATGCCGTGCTCGCCCAGCGACACGGCGCGCCCCGGAGGCATGGACGCGGGCAGGCCCTTGAGTGGGAACCCGGCCAGCCCGTAGTCGGACGTGTCGGACAGGCGCAGCAGCAGGCGGTCGTCGAAGACCGTCGAGACCTGGCCGAGCAGGCCGGACCGGTCGCTGGTGACCACCGCGCGCAACCCCACCGCCGGCCCCTCGCGCAGGAGCTGGAGCAGGGCTTCGATCAGGCGGCCGTAGTCGTAGCTCTCGAACGCGGCGACGAAGCCCTCCCAGCGATCCAGCAGGAACACCAGCCACGGCAGGCGGTGACCGGCCTGGCGGTATTCGGCGAGCGAGGCATGGCCAGCCTCGGCCAGCAGTTGCTGGCGGCGGCCCACCTCGGCGCGCAGGCGGCCGAGCAGCCGCTCCACCCGTTCGATCTGGTCGCGGGTGACGACGGCGCCGCAGTGGGGCATCGCCATGACGGGCAGGAGCGCGCCCGAGCCGCAGTCCACCGCATGGACGTGCACGTCGGCGGGCGACGTCCGGGCCGCGATGGCGCCCGCGATCGTCCGCAACGCCGTCGAGCGGCCGCTACGCGGGGCGCCCGCGATCAGCAGGTGGCCGCCGTTGGCCAGGTCGAGCGCCAGCGGGCAACGATCCTGCCGCCACGGACGGTCGGTCACCCCGAACGCCAACGGCGCCACCTCCCCGAACCCCCCACCACCCCCCTCGTACGGCGACGCAGGGCCGGCGAGCCCGGCTTCGAGCGAGCCCTCCGACGAGGCGGGCACCGGCGGGGTGGCGGGCAGGTCGAGCACCAGCTGGGTGGGCAGGGGGTCGAGCCACGGGCTCGGTTGGGCCGGGACGCCCGCCAACCGGCCGGCCTCGACGAGCGCATCGGCGACCAGGCCGAGATCGGTGACCGCCGACTCCTCCGCCGGCTCCGGTGGCGGCGGCAGCGGCCTGCCGAGCGAGCGCCAGTCCACGTCGAGCACCCGCACCCGCCCGGCCGGCCCGCCGGCGGACGGAACGCGCGCGGGGCTGCGCCCGCCCACCCTGGCCGTCTGGACGGCGATCGCCGCCCCCACCCCCGACCGCACGTAACACCGGCCAGGGGTGGACTTGGAGATCGCGGCCGCGTCGGGCAGGTCGATGACGTCGGTGGACTCGGCGGGCTCGGTCACCCGCAGCGCGATCCGCAGCGACGTGTTGGCCTGGATGTCGGCCGTGACCACGCCGGCCGGCCGCTGGGTGGCCAGGATCAGGTGGATGCCCAGCGAACGGCCCCGCCGCGCGATGTCCACCAGACCGGCCACGAAGTCGGGCAGCTCGGCCACCAGCGCGGCGAACTCGTCGATGATCAGCACCAGGCGCGGCATGGGGGCCTGGCCGGTGTAGTCGTCGATGTCCTTGGCGCCCGCCGCCAGCAGCAGGCGTTCCCTGCGCCGGATCTCGGCCGCCAGCGAGTCGAGGGCCCGCTGGGTCAGGTGCCCGTCGAGGTCGCTGACCATGCCGACGGTGTGCGGCAGGCGTACGCACTCCTTGAAGGCCGCGCCGCCCTTGTAGTCGATCAGCACGAACGTGAGCTGGTCGGGCCGGTTGGCCACCGCCAGCGAGCAGATCAGTGTCTGCAACAGCTCGGACTTGCCCGCGCCGGTGGTGCCGGCGATCAGCCCGTGGGGGCCGTCGAGCTTGAGATCGACCGAGAACGGGCCGTCGGGGCCGACGCCGATCAGCGCCTCGGTCGTGCCGCGCGCCCGCCACCGGCCGGCCAGCTCCTTGCCGGAGGGAGCGGGCATGCCCATCAGGTCGAGCAGGCGGACGGCTCCGGGCAGGTTGCCCGACGGGTCGTCCCGGCTCACGTCGCGGATGGGGGACAGGGCCCTGGCCAGCCGGTCGCACCAGGCGGCCGAGACCAGGTCGCCCAGCACCGGCCCGATCACGTCGAGCCCGCCGCCGAGCAGGCGTACGAGGCCGTCGGTGCCGCATGCCGCCACCGTCTGGCACTCCTCGGGCAGCAGCCGCTGGTCGTCGTCGATGGCGAGGGTGAACACCCCGGACCGGGGGCCCTGCCGCAGGACCTGGGGCATGTTGGGCAGGCCGCGCAGGATCTGGGCGCCGTCGAGGATCACCAGGACGTCGTGGGGACGGACGTCGTAGGAGGAGAAGCTGGGTTTCTCGGGACCGCCCAGATCGTCCCAGCCTGTGGGGATCTTGCCGAACTCGGGGATGGCGGTGTTCTGGCGTTCGTCGATGAGCGCGGCCAGCTCGGCGACGCGGCGGGCGGCGGACTCGGGGTCGGTGCCGACCAGGGCCACGCAGTCTTCGCCCGCACGCGGGGCGCAGTGCGGCAGCCAGCGCGTCCAGCCCCAGCGGCGTTCGCCGTCGGCGCGCGCGGACACGACCACGATGGCCAGGTCGCGCGGGCTGTGCAGGGTGGCGGCCTGGGCGATCAGCCAGCCGGCCAGGCTGGTCGCGGCCCCGCGCGGGCCGGTGACGCCCGCGACGCCGAGCCGGCGCATGGCCAGCGCCACCGGCACGGCGCGGCAGAGCGGCGGCTCGATCGGACCGCCCTGCTCCTCCGACAGGTCGAGGTTGGCGGGCAGGTCGGCGAGGCCGACGCGCAGCCGCAGCGAGTCGGCGTCGTGGATCCGGCGCTCCCACAGACGCCTGCGCGGCCCGGTCGCCGTGAGCAGGACCTGGGCCGGGTCAGGCGCGTCGGACCTGCGCGCGACCTCGTCGGCGGCCCTGGCTTGCTCGACCTCCTCGTCGTAGGCCCGGACGCGTTCGCCGAACTCCTTGAGCGCCTGCTTGTGCTTCTTCCTGCCGTGGCGGCGGTCGCTGACCCACTGGCCGATCATGATGATCGGCGTCATCAGGGCGACGAGCAGGTAGTAGGGGGCGTGCAGGGCGAAGGCCAGCGTCACGCCGAGCACGGCGGGCAGGAGCGCGGCCAGCAACTGCAGCCGCATGCCCTCGGACCTGGTGGGCTCCTTGGGCTTGACGAACCTGCGCTCCGGCTCGGGGCGGCGCAGCCTGGGCGGCCGGTTGTAGGCGAGCCCGCCCTCGCCCCTGGGAGCGAGGTGGGCGTCCTTCGGCTCGATCGAGGTCAGCACGAACACCGAGGACCCGCAGGTCAGCACCGCCTGGTCGGGCCACTCGGCGGGCCCGGTGAGCGGCCTGCCGTCGAGCTCGGGCACGTCGCCCTGTTCGGCGGCGAGCTCGGCCGCCTCCCGCTCGGCGACCCGCGCGGTCAGCTCGGCGACCTCCTCGGCCCACCGCCCCTTCAGCTTGAGCCTGGAGGTCTGCCCGGGGCTCTGCCGGTGCGCCCGCTCGACGGTGATCGCGTCGGGTGTCACCCGCACGGCGACGGCCTCGGCGGCCAGGAGGGGGTCGGCGACGGCCATCGCGCAGGTCGGGTCGGACCCGATGACGTGCACGCCCAGCCCCAGCCGGTGGACCGCCCCCGCCGCCGGGCCGCCGATCACGCGGACCTCGGCCACCCCGCCGGGCTCCTCGACCACGGTGGCTCGGGCCAGGCGCGGATCGAGCGTGACCTTGTCGCCGTCACGCAGGACGGCCGCCGCCGGCGCCCGCGGATCGAGCGGACGCCCGTCACGCCAGAGCAGCGCACCGGAATCGCCGGGGACGTCGGCGGGGACGTCGAGCCGGTCGGGGACGCGCGGACGGGGGATGCGCGCCTCGACCCGGCCCCGCACCTCGGCCTCGGGCGCCAGGCCGTAGGGAGCGCGCGTCCGCGGCAGGTGGACGACCTTCGCCATGGACGTGCGCCCGCTCAGCGCCTCGGTCACCCCGGCCACCGTGGCGCCGCCGTCGCCGTCGATCACGACGTCACGGTCGCCCTGCTCGCCGAGCACGGTGAGCATGATCCGCATGTGCCGTCTCCTCGCTCGACCTCGGGCGCCAAGGTAGCGCCAGAAGCGAGAGTAGGCGTCCCGGTTGACGCCACCGGCATGAGAACGCGGTTCTGTGGATAACCCGCGCGCCCAGCGCCACGATCAAGCATGAAAAAGCTGTGATTACTGCGACTCAAGATAAAACTGTGACCAGCATGCCGATAAATCGGTATTCGTCAACTTGGTAGAGACAATAGGCATTGATTATTCCGGGTTGACATCACGCCACCTGCGAAACGAGCATGGGTCCTCGCATTCCGCCCACGCCCCACCCGGCCGCCCCACATAATGGGCGTGAATTCCGCATTTCACAATGGGAGCCCCCCACCCATGAGGACCAGTGAAAAACCTGTCGCCGACAACGCGGCGGCGGGGTTGTCCGGCCCGGCCTCGCGCAAGCTCCCCGTGCCCCCACGCGAACGCAAGCCGGCCCTCGCCGCGCTGGCGGTCCTGCTCATACTCGGCGGAGCGCTGGCCACCACGCTGCTCGTGCTGCGCAGCGGCGACCGCGTCTCCGCCATCAGGATCACCCAGCAGGTCGGCGCGGGCCAGAAGTTCGACGACGGCATGTTCGAAGAGGTGAAGATCGCCTCGGACACGGGCGTCGACTACGTCGCCTGGTCCCGGCGGTCAGAGGTGACCGACAGCTTCGCCGCGGTCACGATCCTGCCGGGCACCCTGCTGACCAACCGGATGGGCAGCAAGGCCAGCGACGAACTGGGCCCGGGAAAGGCGACCGTCGGCCTCGCCCTCAAACCTGGCCAAATGCCCGCCGGCATTCAACAGGGCGACCGCGTACAGGTCGTGTACGTGCCGAACCGGACGGCTCAAGGGCAAAGCCGCGTACTCGCCGAGAGCGCGCTCGTGTTCAGCACGGGCGACAAGAACCGAACCGGCGGTAATTCCGGGCAGATCACCGTGATCGTCGATTCCTCCGACTCACCGCAAATACTCGCCTATGCCTCCAGCGGAGAGATCGCGGTGGCCGAGCTCCCGGGAGCGCGCTGACGTGGCGCTGATCGTTCTGGCCGCCGACAAGGGCGCGCCCGGCGTGACCACAGCGGCCACCGCCCTCGCGGCGGTGTGGCCGCGGCCCGTGCTGCTGGCCGAGTGCGACCCGGCCGGCGGCGACCTCGCCTACCGCCTGCCCGCCGCCGACGGCGGCGTGCTCAACCCGGGCAAGGGCCTGCTCACGCTCGGCGCGACCGCCCGCAGGGGCCTCGAACCCGCTCAGATCCACCAGCACACGCAGAAGATCATCGGCGGGCTCGACGTGCTGGCCGGGCTCACCCACGGCGAGCAGGCGGCCGGGCTCACCTGGCTCTGGGGCCCGCTGGGCAGGTCGCTGGCCGCCATCCCCGACGCCGACGTGATCGCCGACTGCGGCCGCCTGGGCTCCCACCCCCAGATCGCCGACCTCCTCGCCGAGGCCGAGCAGGTGCTCCTGCTCACCAGGGCGACCCTCGACCACGTCGCCCACCTGCGCGAACGCCTCCAGATCACCAAGGCGCACGGCGTCGTCGTGATCGCCGACCCGCGCAACTACCGGGCCTCGATCGAAGACGTGCGCAGGATCGTCGGTCCCATCGTCCAGTTCGTCCACGGGCTGGCCCACGATCCCAAGGGCGCCGAGCTGCTGCGCGGACAGTGGGGCGGCCGGCTCGACCGGTCCCTGCTCATCCGTACGGCCCGGGACCTCGCCGCGAGGCTGGTGAGCCACCGATGATCGACCACTCGCTCGTCAAGCGTTTCCGCCAGGAGGTCGGCGACCGGCTGGCCCAGCAGCGCCGGATCGACCAGGCGAGCGGCGTCCCGCCGATGTCCGGCGAGGACGAGCGTCAGTTCGCCAGGGCGCTGATCTCGCAGGTGCTGGAGGAGCACGCGCGCAACGAGATCGGCCTCGGCCGCACGCCGCCCACCATCGAGGAGGAGGAGGCCCTGGCGGCCGGCATCCACGCCGCGCTGTTCGGCGTGGGCCGCCTCCAGCCGCTGCTCGACGACCCCGAGGTCGAGAACATCGACATCAACGGCTGCGACCGCGTGTTCGTCAGCTACGCCGACGGCCAGGAGCTCATGCACGACCCGGTCGCCGAGTCCGACGACGAGCTGGTCGAGCTGATCCAGATCCTGGCGGCGTACTCGGGGCTGTCCAGCAGGCCGTTCGACACCGCCAACCCCCAGCTCGACCTGCGGCTGCCCGACGGTTCCCGGCTGAGCGCGGTCATGGACGTCACCGTGCGCCCGGCCGTGTCGATCCGCCGCTCCCGCCTCGGCAAGGTCTTCCTGTCCGACCTGACCGGCAACGGCACGATCGGTCCGGAGATCGGGAGGTTCCTGACGGCGGCCGTCGCGGCCCGCAAGAACCTCATGATCGCCGGATCCACCAACGCCGGCAAGACCACCCTGCTGCGGGCGCTGGCCAACGAGATCCCGCCCAGCGAGCGCCTGATCACCGTCGAACGCGCCCTTGAGCTGGGCCTCGACCAGTTCCCCGAGCTCCATCCCAACGTCGTCGCCTTCGAGCAGCGCCTGCCCAACTCCGAGGGGCAGGGCGAGATCTCCATGGCCGAGCTGGTCAGGCGCTCGCTGCGGATGAACCCCAGCCGCGTCATCGTCGGCGAGGTGCTGGGCGACGAGATCGTCACCATGCTCAACGCGATGACCCAGGGCAACGACGGCTCGTTGTCCACGATCCACGCCAACTCCAGCATGGAGGTCTTCAACCGCATCGCCACCTACGCCCTGCAGGCCGGCGAGCGGCTGCCCATCGACGCCACCCACATGCTCATCGCGGGCGCGATCGACTTCGTGGTCTTCATCGAGAAGCGCAACGACTACCACGTCGGCGGCACCCTGCGCCGCTACGTCTCCAGCATCCGCGAGGTCAACGGCTGCGACGGACGCGTGTTGTCGAGCGAGGTGTTCGCGCCAGGTCCCGACGGCACGGGCGTCCCGCACGCGCCGGTCTCGTGCCTGGAGGAGCTCGTCGCCCACGGATACAACCCGGGAGGCTGGTGAGGATGGCGTTCGACCTCGACCCGCTCGCGATGGTGGCGGGCGCGGCCGCCGGCGGCGGCCTCTTCCTGTTCTTCCTCGCCCTGTACGGCCTGCGCCGCCGCCCGTCCCAGCCCAGACGCCCGCTCGTCAAGATGCTGACCACCCGCACCGCCGTCGCCGCGGTGGCCGCCGGCCTGGTCCTGGTGGTCACGGGCTGGCCGGTCATGGCGGTGGGCACGGTGCTGCTCGTGTTCGCCTGGCGCGGCCTGTCCGGCGGCGCGGCCGAGGAACGCGCCGCCATGCGCCGCCTGGAAGGGCTGGCCGCCTGGACCGAGTCGCTGCGCGACACCATCGCCGGGGCGGCCGGGCTGGAGCAGGCCATCCCGTCCTCCATCAGGGCCGCCGCGCCCACGCTCCGGCCTCACCTGCGGGCCATGGTCGACCGCCTGCACACCCGGATGGCGCTGCCGGAGGCGCTGTCCCGCTTCGCCGACGAGCTCGACGACCCCTCGGCCGACCTGGTGATCGCCGCGCTCATCCTCAACTCCCGGCTGCGCGGCCCCGGCCTGCGCGATGTGCTCGGGGCGCTCGCCGTCTCGGCCCGCGAAGAGCTCGACATGCGCCGCCGCGTCGAGGCCGAACGCCGCTCGACCAGGCGCAGCGTGCAGATCGTGGTGATCACGGCGCTGGTCTTCGCCGGGCTGCTCATCCTGTTCAACCCCGCCTACGTCAGCGAGTACGGCTCCACCCTCGGCCAGGCCGTGCTCGTGGTCGTCGGCGGCCTGTTCGGCGCCGGGTTCGCGTGGATGCGGCGGCTGGCCAGGTTCGACAAGCCGACCCGGCTGCTCATGGGGGGAGGCGGCCATGGTTGAGGGCGTGCTGGCCGGGGCGGTGCTCGGCCTCGGCCTGTTCGTGCTGGTACGCGCGTTGTTCCCGGCCCGTCCCGGGCTGGTGGCGCGGCTGCTGGCGCTCGACGCCGTGCGCGAGGACGCCGACGCCCCGCGCATCCAGCTCCTGCTGCCCGAGGAGGAGGTCAGCGCCTTCCGCCGCGGCCTCGGCGCCCGCCTGGCCCGCCTCTATGGCGCCCGCGGCTGGGAGGCCCGCTCGGTCAAGTCCGACCTGGCCCTGCTCGGACGCTCGTTCGAGGCGTTCCTGGCCACCAAGGTGCTGCTCGCCGCGAGCGGCCTGCTGGCCTTCCCGATCCTGCTCGGCTGGCTGGCGCTCATGGGGTGGGGCGTGTCGTTCACGGTGCCGTTCTGGTCGGCCGTGCTCGTGGCGCTGCTCTTCTTCTTCCTGCCCGACCTGCAGATCCGCAAGGAGGCCGCGGCCATGCGACGCGACTTCCGGCACGTCGTGGGCGCCTTCCTCGACCTGGTCTCGATGAACCTGGCGGGCGGGCGCGGCGTGCCCGAGGCGCTGATGATGGCCGTGTCGGTCAGCGGCGAGCAGCCCAACTGGGCGATGGGCCGCATCCGCGACGCGCTCGGCGGCGCCCGGATCGTCGGCATCACCCCGTGGCAGGCGCTCGGCCAGCTCGGCGAGGAGATCAACGTCGACGAGCTGCGCGACCTGTCGGCCGCGCTCGGCCTGGTGGCCGACGACGGCGCCAAGGTGCGCGCCTCGCTCACCGCCAGGGCCGCCACCCTGCGCCGGCGCGAACTGGCCGAGATCGAGGGACGCGCGGGCGAACGTTCGCAGTCGATGCTCGTGGCCCAGCTCCTCCTGTGCGCCGGTTTCGTGATCTTTCTCAGTTTTCCCGCCGCGATGAAGATGTTGGGGGCCTGATGAACCATCCCTGGATCGTCTATCTCACCGCTTACCTGGGGGTGCGGATCCAGCGCGCCCGCACCGCGCCCAGCAGGGGCGCCTCCGCCGTCGAATGGGTGATCATCACGGCCATCATCGCGGGCGTCGCGCTCGGGCTGGCCACGCTGATCAAGACCCTGGTCGAGCAGAAGTCCAGCGAGATCCAGGGCACGTTCGGCGGTGGCGGCGGCGGTGGTGGCGGAGACTCGTGAGCGGGGCGCGACCGTGATCGAGCTGGCGTTGCTGATGCCGGTCATCCTCGCGGTCGCGCTCCTCGTCGTGCAGGTCGCGCTCTGGTTCCACGGTCGCCAGATCGCCGAGGCGGCGGCCAGGGAAGGCGCGCGGGTGGCCAGGTCGGCGCCGTTCGACTCGGGCGACTGGCAGGGCGCGGCCACGGCGAAGGCCACCGGCATCGTCAAGGCCGTCGGCCCGCGGCTGCTGGAGAACGCCGCGGCCACCACCTCCGAGCGCGACCCCGACCAGCGCTTCGTCACGGTCACGGGCAGCGCCGTGCAGGTCGTGCCGCTGCTGCCGCCGCTCACGTTCACGATCACGGCGACCGCGGGCGGGCCGATCGAGTGCTTCCGTCCCGACAACGGCGGTGATGACTGCCGATGAAGCCGGGCGAGCGGGGCTCGATGGCCGTGGAGACGGTGATGCTCGCCCCCGTCTTCCTGCTGTTCCTCATGTTCCTGGTCGGGGCGGGGGTGCTGGTGGAGACGCAGGGGCGGGTCAACGGGGCGGCCAGGGACGCCGCGCGGGCCGCGTCCGTGCAGCGCGGCTTCGACGACGCCGGCGCCGCGGCGGAGAGCACCGCCAAGAGCGCGCTCGACGACAAATGCGGCGCCACCGCCGTGAACCTGGACGGATCCACCTGGGAGGCGGGCGGCCAGGTGCAGGCGGAGGTGACCTGCGAGCTCGACCTCGGCTTCCTGGGGTTCGGCGGCACCAAGCGGCTGACGGGCACCGCCGTGGTGCCCCTTGAGCAGCTCGTCAGGAGGGAGCCGTGAAGGCGGGGGAGCGGGGGTCCATGTCGGTCTTCACCGTGCTCTTCTCGGTCGTGGTGTTCCTCCTGGCCGGGCTGCTGGTCGACGGCGGCGCGGCGATCAACGCCCGGCTGCGCGCCGCCGACGTCGCCGAGCAGGCCGCGCGGGCGGGCGCGGACAAGATCGATGTCGACCGCCTGCGCACCGGCGGAGAGGTCGCCCTGCTGGACGAGGGCCAGGTCTGCGCCAGGGCCGACGAGATCGTCGCGGCCCAGGGTGGCGACGGCGTGGCCCGCGGCTCCTGCTCGGTCGAGCAGCAGCAGGTGACGGTCAGCGTCTCGGTGCGGTGGGAGGCGTTCTTCCTCGGGGCCCTCGGGTTCCCGGGCTCGGAGATGAACGGCGAGGCCACGGCCGCCCCCGAAGCCAGGTAGACCGATTCCCGCCACTCGGTGGCCGGGGCAACGCACGAGGCAGGACGCTGGACGGAAGAAGGGAGCGGCGATGCCGACGCGAGAGCCGACGCGGGAGCCGGCGCGTCCTCCGGGGCGGCACCAGCCCAGGCGGCCGCCTGCGCGCATCCCGGCCAGGCGCACCTTCGGCGACGTGCTCGCCGGGCTCGCCGCGCTGGTGGCGCTGGTGGCGTTGGTGGGCGGGGTGCCGTACGCGCTGCTCATGTTCGCCGGGCCGCCGGTCACGTCCGAGATGCTCGACCTGCGCTTCTTCACCGCCGAGGCCGGGCCGAGCACGATCCAGGCCGTCCTGGTGCTGCTGGTGTGGCTGGCCTGGTTCCAGCTCTTCGTGTGCGTGCTGGTCGAGGTGTACGCCGGTGTCCGAAGGGTCGGGATGCCCGCCCGCGTACCGCTGTCGGGCGGCACGCAGGCGCTGGCCAACAAGCTCGTCGGCGCGGTGCTGCTGCTGTTCACGGCCGGGGCCATGATCGCGCCCATCGCGCGGATGGCCGCGCCGCCCGCCGCGCCGCCGGTGACCGCGGTCGCCTACTCCGCGCCGATCGTCGAGCAGACGCTGGAGACCCACAAGACCAAGAAGGTGTACGTCGTGCAGCCCCCGCACGGGCGGCACCACGAGAGCCTGTGGGAGATCGCGGAGAAGTGCCTGGGAGACGGCCGCCGATATCCCGAAATCTACCGACTCAACCAGGCCAAGGAGCAGCCGGACGGCACCCGCCTGCGCATGGCCGACCTGATCAGGCCCGGCTGGGTGCTCGACATGCCGGACGACGCCAGGAACGTGCACATCGTCCCCACCGGCCAGTCCCGCGAGCAGACGTTGCGCGAGCACCCCGGCGTGGCCCACACCCGCGCCCAGCCCGACGCCCGGCAGCACGCCGCCAAGAAGGCCACGGAGGGCAAGAGCGCCGAGAAGAGCGAGAAGGACCAGGCCAGGCACCGCAAGCCCGACGTCCGGCAGGACCAGCCCGAGATCACCATCAGGGAGGCCCAGAGCCTCGACCTGATCGACTACCTGGCCGGGGCGTCGCTGGCCGCCGCCGGGCTGCTGGCCCTGCTGGCCAGGAGGCGGCGGGAGCAGTTGTGGCGCCGGGTGTTCGGGCGCCGGATCGTCCGGCCGCGCGACGACGCCGCCCAGGCCGAGGTCGCGCTCAGGCTGGGCGGCGACGCGCCGGGCGCCCGCATCCTCGACATCGGGCTGCGGCTGCTCGGCGCCGAACTGGCCGCCCAGCACCGCACCCCGCCCACCGTCTACGGCGCCCACCTGTCCCCGCGCACGCTCGACCTGTGGATCCACCCACCGGACGACGACCCGCCCGAGCCGTGGACGGCCCAGGACGGCGGCCAGGTGTGGCGCCTGCCCGCCCACGAAGGCCGCCTGCTGGAGGAGCAGGCGGGCGGCGCGCCGTACCCGGGGCTGGTCTCGATCGGCACGGACGCGAGCGGCCGGGTGCTGATCGACCTGGAGGCCGCGCAGGGCCTGATCAACATCCGCGGCCCGCAGACCACCGCGGCGCTGGCCGCGCTCGCCGTCGAGCTGGCCACCAACCGCTGGTCCGACCGCATGCGCATCACGCTCGTCGGGTTCGGCGAGGAGCTGACCGCGATCGCCCCCGACCGGATCAGGGCCGTCGGCGGCCTGGCCGAGGTGCTGCCCGAGCTGGAGGCGACCGCCGCGCCGCGCAGGGAGGTGCTCACCGGACGCGTCTCCGGCAGCCCGCGTGAGGCCCACTACCTGCTGTCGGCCGTGGCGCCCACGCACGAGGAGGCCCGCCGCCTGGCGCTGCTGGCCCGCCGGGACACCGCCGGGTACGTCCTGGCCGGCGACGTCCCGCACGCCACCTGGACGCTGGAGATCGGCGACGACGGCAGGGCGCGCATCGCCGAGCTGGGCTTCGAGGTCGAGGCTCAGCTCCTGCCGCGCCGCCACTACAAGGCGCTGGTCGACCTCTTCCGCACTGCCGGACGGCTCGACGGCGAGGCCTGTCCCGAGGCGGAGCCGCTGGAGGGCCTGCACCCGCCCGCCGTCGAGATCAGGATGCTCGGCCCGATCCAGATCGCCGGGCTCGCGCCCCTCGAAGAGGGCCGCATGGCGCTGGCCACCGAACTGCTGATCTACCTGGCCACACATCCCGGCGGCGTGCACCCCGTCGTGCTCGGGGGCGTGTTGTGGCCGCGTGGGGTGCAGACCATGGTCAGGGACGCCACCATCGCCCGCGTCGCCGACTGGCTCGGCCCCGAGCACCTGCACGTCGACGAGGCCGGGCGGCTCAGGCTCGGTTCCGAGGTCCGTACGGACTGGGCCCTGTTCCGCGAGCTGGTCCGCCGCTCCCGGCACGACCCGACGGCCCGCACCGTCCTGCTGGAGAAGGCGCTCGGCCTGGTACGCGGCCCGCTCCTGGCCAACCGCCCGTCCGGCCGGTACGCCTGGCTGGCGGCCGACGACCTGGAGTACGACGTCGCGGCCGGCGTGGCCGACGCGGCCCACCGGCTGTGCGAGCTGCGGCTGGCCCAGGACGAGCCGGACGCGGCGGTGGCGGCCGTCCGCGCGGCGTTGCTGCTGGCGACCGACGACGAGGGGCTCTGGCGCGACCTGCTGCGGGCCACCCACGCCACCGGGGACGCCGTCCGCATGCGGGCCGTGGTCGAGGTCCTGACCCGCAGGGCCGCCTCCCACCCGTACGGCGGCGGGATGGCCCCGGAGACCGAGGCGTTGATCGAGGAACTGCTGCCCTCGTGGCGCATCCACGTGGTGAGGGAGTCGTCCGCATGAGACGTATGACGGTGGTCGCGCTCGTCCTGCTGGTGGCGGGGTGCGGGCAGGCCGAGCGGCCGTACACGCCGCAGCCGGGCCCGTCGGAGACCGCCGCGGCGACCGCGACGGCGCCCGCGACCGGAGGCTCGGCGCGGCCCTCCGCGGACGCGCCCGGCGTCGAGACGGTCGAGGTCGGCGGCGGCAAGCTGCGGGTCGACATCGACTGGCCCGCCCGGCGCGACCCGCTCATGCGCGTCATCACCGACTGGTACCTCGCCTCCCGCAAGGTGATGGTCTCCGGAAGCGATCGATACCTGAAGGATCTGGATCTCGAACTCCAGGCGGTGCGCCAGGCGTATGACGGAGTACGCCGGTACACCGAGGAGGACAGAAGGGTGCAGGGCGTCGCCAGACTGTACGGCCTGCGGGTCACGAAGGTGCTGGACAAGGGCGCGCAGGTCGACACCTGCGTGGACGAGTCGAAGGTACGCGTGGTCAGCGCGAGCAGCGGCGAGGCCGTCTCGCCCCAGCCCTCCATCATGCGCGCCCCCTACCTCCAGAGGGCCCTCGCGCACCGCGGCGACGACGGCGTGTGGCGGATCCGGGAATTCCTCTATGACAAGGAAGGATGCGCGCGATGAACCGCGTGATCTCGCTGGCCACCGCGGCCCTGATGCTGCTGGGCCAGCTCGACGACCCCGGCGAGACGGCCGGCAGCCCCATCGAGCACGGCCGGACCAGAGGGATCGAGCTGCGCAACTCCAGGATCGTCATCTCCGGCAACGGCGCCAAGGGCGGCACCGCGGACGGATACGTCCTCAAACGCCCCTGCTGGTACGAGCCCGGCATGACGGGCGCCGAGATGCTGAAGTCGCAGGAGGCCCTGCGCGACTACTGGTTCAGGTACACCAAGGACGCGTCCGAGGAGGGGTTCCAGGAGTTCCTCAAGCAGTTCAAGGACAAGGTCGGCAAGGACGGGCGCTGGTGGGGCCCGGCGTACGACGCCTCCGACCCGAAGGGGCAGGTCTGCTTCGCGGCGCTCGACCCGTTCGTGTTCGTGCCGCCGGGCACGACGCCGCCCGCCGGGATCACGATCCGGGAGCTCGCCGAGATCGCCAGGGCGTCCCTGACCGTGCCCGAGCCCACGATCAAACTGAGCCCCGACGCCAAGAGCTACGTCAACCTGCCCACCTGGGTGTGGCTGGAGGGGCTGGGCGAGCGGCGCAGATCGGTGACCGCGGAGATCCCGGGCGTCATGAGCGTGACCGTCGTGGCCACGCTGAAGAGCATCAAGATCGACCCGGGCACCGCCAAGGACCGGGCGGAGGTGCGCGAGGAGGGTTGCGGGGCGGCCGGACGTCCGTACGCCAAGGGGGCCTCGTTCGCCTGTGGCGTGCGTTACCTGCGGGCCTCGATCGACCAGCCGCGCGAGGCGTACCGGCTCACCGTCACCACGTCGTGGCCGGTGGAGACGACGGGTGACGCGGTGCCGTTCCAGTTCGCGCCGGTCGAGGTGGGGGCGACCCGGGACGTGCCGGTCGGCGAGATCCAGAGCAACGTGAAGCCCTAGCGGCGGCCGGTGCCGGCCTGGGCGATCACCGCAGCCGGCCGGGCCTAGGCGATGACCGCGGCCAGCGGTGCCAGCTCGGGCTGCTCGGCCGCCTCCGCCAGCACCTCCTTCAGCACGGTGTCGTGCGTCGGGCCCGCCGCGGTCAGCAGGTCGCGGCCGTCGGGGGTGACCTCGGAGTAGATGCCGCGCCGGTCGTCCTCGCACAGGTAGCGCTTGAGCAGGCCGCGCTTCTCCAGCCGGGTGACCAGCCGGGTCGTGGCGCTCTGGCTGAGCACGACGGCGCGGGCGAGCTGCTGCATGCGCATGTGCCAGCCGTCCTGGCGGGCCAGGGCGTCGAGCACCGTGTACTCGCTCACGCTCAGGCCGTGCGCCTTCTGCAGCGCCTTCTCCAGCCTGTCCTCGATCTTCGCGTGCAGGGCGGCGAGGGTGCGCCACCCCTGGGCACGCGCCTCCACGGCGTCGTCGGCCAGAGGCATGTGGACCCCCTCCTCCTCGTGCTCGTGTCAACAATTAGTCGGCGCCTGCAAATGATGCCTACGCCGTCTAACGTCGCATGAGCCCCATTCTATGCCGCCAACCCCCCCACCCCGGCTCGGCTAGGAGACGGGCGTTTGTCCGCTTTCGTGGGCGAGGAGCCATTCCTTGACCGGGACGCCGTAGTAGTACCCGCCGTAGCCGCCCGTGCTGGGCAGGACGCGGTGGCAGGGGACGAAGGGGGCGATGAGGTTCTGGGCGCAGGCGGAGCCGGCGGCGCGGGCGGCGGTACGGGGAAGGCCGGCGGCCTGGGCCAGCTCGGCGTACGAGACCGTCGTCCCCGCGCGGACCTCGCGCAGCGCTTCGTGCAGGCGCTTGCGGGTGGGGGAGCCGGGCTGCGAGACCGGGACGGCGTCCAGGGCGTCGAGGTCGCCGTCGAAGTAGGCCCGGACGGCTTCGGCGGGCGCGCCGAGGTCGTCCACCACGTCGAGGCCCTCCGCCTGCAGGGCCGGGGTGAGGCGGACGAACATCTCCGCCGGGTCGGCCGTGAAGCCGCCCGCGACGAGGACGCCCTCGCGGGTGAGCAGCGACAGCGAGCCGATCGGCGTCGGCAGGACCTGAGCGGTGATCATGAAGAGCTCCAGAGGTGCAGGGCGGCGTAGGCCCGCCAGGGCCGCCACCGTTCGATGTGGTCGTCGGGGATGCCCAGGGCGGCCATGCGCTTTTTCAGCACGAGGTCGCCCGTGGGCCAGGCGTCGGGGTCGCGCAGGGCGCGCAGCGCGATGTAGCTGGCGGTCCAGGGGCCGATGCCGGGCACCTTCAGCAGCTCGGACACGGCCTCGGCCGGGTCCTGGCCGCCGTCGAGGTCGATGTCGCCGTCGGCGACCCGGCCCGCCAGGTCGGCGAGGGTGGCGATCCTGCGGTTGGTCAGGCCGAGGCCCGTCAGGTCGGCCTCCCGCAGCTCGGCCGCGGTGGGGAAGAGCGGGCCGCCGGTCCTGGCGACGATGCGGCCGAGCAGCGTACGGGCTCCGGCCACCGAGATCTGCTGGCCGACCACCGCGCGTACGGCCAGCTCGAAGCCGTCGAACGTGCCCGGCACCCGCAGTCCGGGCCGCGCCTCGACGAGCGGGGCCAGCGAGGTCTGGCCGAGCGCCTCGGCGATGGCGTCGGGGTCGGCGTCCAGGTCGAGCAGGCGGCGGCAGCGGGCGACGATGCGGGCGAGCTGCCGGGTGTCGGCCAGGGCCACGTCGAGCGCGATGTGGTCGCGCCGGGGGGTGAGCGTGATCGTCCCGCCCGGCACGACCCTGGAGTACGACTCCGGGCCCGCGACCTCAAGGCCGGGGATGGCGCGCGAGGTCAGGAAGCCGAACACGCCCGCCACGTCGTACGGCTCCCGGCGGTGCAGCCGCAGCCTCAGCGTGACCGGCCCGGCGGCCTCGGGCTCGGGCGGCGCCGCCGGGCGTCCGGCCGTGGCGCGCAGCTCGCTGGGCGTGAAGCCGTACGTCTCCCGCATCGTGGCGTTGAACTGCCGCACGCTGCCGAACCCGGCCGCGAACGCCACTTCGGTGACCGGCAGCCCGGTCTCCGTCAGGAGCTGCTTGGCCAGCAGGAGCCGCTTGGTGCGGGCCACGGCCAGCGGCCCGACGCCCAGCTCGGCCACGAACAGCCGGTGCAGGTGGCGTTCGGTGATGTGCAGCCGCCGGGCCAGCCCGGCCACGCCGCGCTCGTCGGCGGCTCCGTCGTCGATCAGCCGCAGCGCCCGGCCGACGAGGTCGCCGCGCAGGTCCCAGCCGGGATCGCCGGGCGACAGCTCGGGACGGCAGCGTTTGCACGGCCGGAACCCGGCCGCCTCGGCCGAGGCCGCGTGCCGGTAGAAGCGCACGTTCCTGGAGGAGGGGGTACGCGCCGGGCAGATCGGCCGGCAGTAGATGCGCGTCGTCGTCACCGCGGTGTAGAAGCGCCCGTCGAACCGGGAGTCCCTGGCGGAGACCGCCCGGTAACAGGAGTCGAAGTCGAGCTCTAGGGGTGACATGCCCCCGAGACTATGCGCGGGCCGCGGGTGCCGACCGGCGGAAATCGGACCTCACCATGAAAACGCAGGTCAGCAGGTCAGTACAGCCGACCAGCGGTATTCGGACCTGATCGGCGCAGCGCTGAGAAGTGGATCGGCAGCCAGCTCACGGCCATGATCACCGCACCCGCCCAGAGCGGCGCGCGCACCCCCCACAGCTCCCCGAGCAGCCCGGCCAGCAGCCCGCCGAGGCCGACCGCGCCCATCAGCAGCAGCCGCATGGTGGCGGTCATCCGGCCGAGCAGATGGTCCGGCGTGACGCGCTGCCGCAGGCTCACCAGCAGCACGTTGTTCACCCCGGTACGGAACGTCAGCACGAACCAGGCCGCCGCCGCGGCCCACAGCCACGGCCCGGCGTCGAGGAACGGGATCACCAGCGCGGCCGGGGCGGTGGCCAGGCTGACCACCCACACCGCGCGGCCCGTGCCGAAGCGCCGGCCGAGCAGATGGGCCGACGACGACCCGGCGAGCACGCCGAGCCCGCCCACCGCCAGGTACGCCCCGAGCACCCACTCCGGGTAGCCGAGCCGCCCGACGATGAGCACCGGCAGCAGGACCGAGCAGAGCGGGAACGCCAGGTTCGCCATCGTGCCCTGGATCAGGGCCGCGACCAGCACCCGGTTGCCGAGGATGAACCGCACGCCCTCCGCGATCCGGGCCCGCAGGGACTCCGCGGCCTCCGGCGAGCCGTCCAGGGGGAGGGGCGGCTCGGGGACGCCGCGCAGCCAGGCCGCCGACCACAGGTAGCTCAGCGCGTCCAGCAGCACGGCCAGCGGCGCGCCCGCGACCTGGGCCAGCACCCCGGCGAGGCTGCGTCCGGCGACGTCCATGCCCGCGCCCGTGCCCACGAGCAGCGAGTTGGCCGACGTCAGCCGCTCGCGCCCGACCAGCCCCGGCACGATGCTCATGGACGCCACGTCGAACAGCAGCGATCCCGCCCCCACGAGCACCGTCACCACGTAGAGCTGCGCCATGGACAACATCCCGGCCCACCAGGCCACCGGCACCGACAGCAGCGCCGCGGCCCGTGCGGCGTCCATCGCGATCATCAGGCGGCGCCGCCGGACGCGGTCCACCCACGCCCCGGCGGGCAGCCCGATCACCAGGGCCGTGAGCGTGGCGAGCGCCGAGAGCAGCCCGACCTCGCCCGCGCCCGCCCCGAGGGCGGTCACGGCGAGCAGGGGAAGGGCGACGTAGGTGATCTGACTGCCGAGTTGGCTGACCGTCCCGGCGACGAACAGGTTGCGGAACGCGCGAAGCCGCAGGAGCGGAGTTTCCACCAAGGTTGCTGACATGTCGGCAGGATGCTGAAATGTCGGGCAAGGCCGCTATCGATTAAGTGACAAGCAAATTCAATGACCCTCGACCTGACGTTCACCGCCCGCGACATCGCCAACATCCGCTTCGCCGTCTCCCCGCTCGGCGAGGTCGTGGCCAGCGCGCGCGTGGTGAAGAACCCGGCCGCGCACCCGCTCCTGCGTCCCTGGGCCGATCAGGTGCGCCGCCGCCTCCATGATGTGGACTGGCGGCTGCTGTCCGACCTGGTCCCGGTGCCCACCATCTCGATCGCCGGCTTCACCTGCACGCCGCCTTCGACGTCCATGCCGGACCTGGAGCTGGAACTCGCCACGATGCGGGGCGCGGCCGCACGGGTCCGCACGGACCTGGACCACATCGGCGGTCCCCGGACGAAACGGGTGCAGGCCCTCTACGACGATCCGGAACAGGGCCTCGAACGCCTGGCCGCGGAGGTGGCCGGCTACTGGGAGGCGGCGATGGCGCCGTACTGGCCGCGGATCAGGTCGCTGCTGGAGGGCGAGATCCTGCACCGCGCCCGGCTGCTGGCCGAGGGCGGCGCCCAGCGCATGCTGGCCGACCTCGACGACACCGTCACCTGGGACGACGGCACGCTGCGGCTGGAGCACCGGTACGTGTCCGGCCGCCGGTCACTGAGAGGGCTCGGGCTGCTGCTGGTGCCGTGCGTGTTCGCCTGGCCGCGGGTCCTGTCGGTCACGACGCCGCCGTACCAGCCGACCGTGCGCTACGCGCCGCGCGGCATCGCGACGCTCTGGGAGCGCCGCGAGGTGGACCCGCCCGAGGCGCTGGCCGCCGTGCTCGGCAGGACGCGCGCCCGGCTGCTGGCCGAGCTGGACCAGCCCGCCTCGACGCGCGACCTCGCCCAGCGTGCCGGGCTCTCCGAGCCCGGCGTCAACCAGCACCTGACGGCGCTGCGCAAGGCCGGCCTGTGCACCGCGCACCGCACCGGCCGGTACGTGCTCTACGCCCGAACGGCGGTCGCCGAGACGCTGCTCTACTTGGAGGAGACCCCCACCCCCAGGTCGAACTCCCGGTAGACGCGCGCCCAGAACCCGTCACGCAGCCAGACCCGGGCCTCCGGGTAGGGCCGCAGCGAGTGCCCGAGCTCCTTCTCCGCCTCGATCAGCAGCTCGGTGTCGATCACCGTCGGCAGGATCGGGCCGGGCAGCAGGTCGCGGATGTTGTCGCGGCCGCGGGTGAGTATCCACTTCTGGGCGACGTGCTCGCCGACGTCCTCCACACGTGGACGGCTGGGCCCCAGCTTGGCGACCTGACCGGGCTTGGCGTGCGGCTTGACCGGCGCGCGCCCGGCGAACACCTGGGCGGGCGAGGGAGCCGCGACGGGCGGGGTGACCGCGACCGGCTGCGGAGCGCGACTGAAAAAGGGCCTCAGGAAATCGGCGGAGATCACTTCCACCGTGTCGGACTCCCACACCAGGCGCTCGGCCTGGTTGGTGCCGTAGGGCGGCTCGACACCCCACAGGTGGATGCGCACGCCGTACGCCTGCGCCGCCTCGACCGCCGGAACCATGTCCTCATCGCCCGCCAGCAGGATCGTGTCGGTCACCGCGTGATGCCGGGCGAGCGCCTCCAGGTCGCTCCTGATCTGCGCGTCGACGCCCTTCTGCTGGCCGCGGGCGTTGAGGTTGCCGAGGCGTACCTTGACCCATGGGAGCTGGGCGATGACACGCTGGTCGACGGTCGGCACACGGTCACGGGCGGCGTCATACCAATAGATCCGCAGAAGTTCGCCGGAAATACGTTCCTCTGCATGTTTCTGTAGACTCTGGATGAGCTCATCGGCGGCCACCCGATATTCCTTGCGTTCCTTCGCGCCGAGCAGCACCTCACCTGCCGCAGCGTAGAGATAACCGACATCCACTAGGACGGCGTACTTGGCTGCCACAGGATGCGGCATGAGGTCTGGGATGGCCATGTCGTCCTCCAGGCCGCGGTGTTAGTTGATCGGCTGACTATATACGCCTACTTTCTCTAGATAGTCCCAACTCCCGGGGAACTTGACACCCGATTCCCGGGATCTATCTAGGGTAGTGCGCTCATCCGCCAAGCCGCCTTCCCCGGCAGGCCAGGGTTACGCATACCTCTAGCGGGGTTTCGCCATGTTTGTCTACGGGGTCTCTCGGGTTCGGCGTACGAGCTCCGGCGCGTGGCGAGCACGGCCACCACGGCCGCGATCTCCTCGGGCGTGGCGTCGCCGCGGACTATGCGCAGGTGGTCGCTCATAGAGGAATGTTCCCATGCTTCTTCGGCGGTAGCGAGGCTCTCTTGTTACGCAACGCGCGAAGTGCCCGGACAACTTGGGGCCGGGTTTCGGACGGCCGAATCACCGAGTCCACATAGCCGCGTTCGGCCGCGATGTACGGATTGGCCAAAGTGTCCTCGTACTCGGTGACGAGCTGGGCGCGCTCGGCGTCGGGGTCGTCGGAGGCGGCCAGTTCGCGCCGGTAGAGGATGTTGACCGCGCCCTGTGCGCCCATGACCGCGATCTGGGCGGTGGGCCAGGCGAGGTTGACGTCCGCGCCGAGGTGCTTGGAGCCCATGACGTCGTACGCGCCGCCGTACGCCTTGCGGGTGATGACCGTGATCAGCGGGACCGTGGCCTCGGCGTAGGCGTACAGGAGCTTGGCGCCGCGGCGGATGATTCCGTTCCATTCCTGATCGGTGCCTGGGAGGAATCCCGGTACATCAACAAAAGTCAGGATCGGAATATTAAAGGCATCACAAGTTCGAATAAATCTGGCGGCCTTCTCGGAGGCGTCGATATCCAGACATCCGGCGAAATGCATCGGTTGGTTGGCGACGACCCCGACCGGCTGGCCGTCCACGCGGCCGTAGCCGACCACGATGTTCGGCGCGAACAGCGCGTGGACCTCCAGGAACTCCCCGTCGTCGAGCACGTGCTCGATCACCTGGTGCATGTCGTACGGCTGGTTGGGGGAGTCGGGGATCACCAGGTCGAGCTCGGGGTCGGGCTCCAGGTCGGCGGCGGCGGCGAAGGCCGGGGCCTCGTCCAGGTTGTTGGAGGGCAGGTAGGACAGCAGCGCCTTGACGTAGTCGAGGGCGTCCTCCTCGTCGGTGGCCTGGTAGTGGGCCACGCCCGACTTGGTGTTGTGCGCGCGGGCCCCGCCCAGCTCCTCGAACGTGACCTCCTCGCCGGTCACCGTCTTGATCACGTCGGGGCCCGTGATGAACATGTGGGACGTCTGGTCCACCATCACCACGAAGTCGGTCAGGGCGGGCGAGTAGACGTGGCCACCGGCCGCGGCGCCCATGATGAGCGAGATCTGCGGGATCACGCCGGAGGCGTGCACGTTCCGCTTGAAGATCTCCGCGTAGAGGCCGAGCGCGACCACGCCCTCCTGGATGCGCGCGCCGCCGCCCTCGTTGATGCCGATGATCGGGCAGCCGGTCTTGAGCGCCAGGTCGATCACCTTGACGATCTTCTCGCCGTACACCTCGCCGAGGGAGCCGCCGAAGACCGTGACGTCCTGGGAGAACACGCAGACCTGGCGGCCGTCGATCGTGCCGTGGCCGGTGATGACGCCGTCGCCGTACGGCCGCCGCCTCTCCAGCCCGAACATCGTGGACCGGTGGCGGGCGAACTCGTCGAACTCCACGAACGAGCCCTCGTCGAGCAGCGCGAGCACCCGCTCGCGCGCGGTCATCTTGCCCTTGGCGTGCTGTTTGTCCACCGCCGACGACGAGCCGGCGTGCACGGCCTCGTCGAGCCTTCGCTCCAGGTCGGCGATCTTGCCCGCGGTGGTGTGGATGTCCGGCATCTCCGGCATGGGATCGGCGGCTGCGCTCATGCGCGTTAGGCTAACCCGTCCTCCTAGAGTGGATCCATGACGGATGCGGTTCGCTCCCACGGCTTGTACAAGCGCTACGGCGCGCAGGTCGCGGTGGCCGGGGTCGACCTCGTGGTCCCGGCGGGCAGCTTCGCGGGCCTGGTCGGTCCCAACGGGGCCGGCAAGACGACCACGCTGAGCATGATCACGGGCCTGCTGCGGCCCGACGGCGGCCAGGCCGCGATCGACGGGTTCGACGTCTGGCGCGACCCGGTCGCCGTCAAGGCGCGCATCGGCGTGCTGCCCGAGGGGCTGCGGCTGTTCGAGCGGCTGTCGGGCCGCGAGCTGCTGCTCTACAACGGCCGGCTGCGCGGCATCCCCAAGGCCGACGTCGAGCAGCGCGCGGGCGAGCTGCTCGACGTGATGGACCTGACCGGGGCCGCCGACAAGCTCGTCGTCGACTACTCCACCGGCATGCGCAAGAAGATCGGGCTGGCCGCGGCGCTGCTGCACAACCCGTCCGTGCTCTTTCTCGACGAGCCGTTCGAGGGGGTCGACCCGGTCAGCTCCAACACCCTGACCGAGGTGCTGCGGCGGTTCACCGCCTCCGGCTCGACGGTCATCTTCTCCAGCCACGTCATGGACCTCGTCGAGCGGCTGTGCGACTGGGTGTCGGTGATGAGCGGCGGCCACATCGTCGCCCAGGGGCCGCTGGAGCAGGTGCGCGGCGGCTCCAGCCTCAACGAGGCGTTCATGCGGCTGGTCGGCGGCGGCCCGCGCGCCCACGGCGAGGCCGGGCTGAGCTGGCTCGGCGCCCGCCACGGCGAACAGCCCCCGACCGCACCCCCGGCCGTGCCCCCGACCGCCGCCACGCCCGGGGACACGCCGTGAGCGCCGCCGGGACCGCCGCGGAAGGAGCCGCCAGGGCGTCCGCCGTCACGGGGTCGCCCATGGCGACGGCCGCGCTGTTCGCGCGGCTCAAACTGCGCCTGATGGCCGGCAACCTGCGCGGCGACGTGCAGCGCAAGCTCGGCTTCGTCTTCACCCTGCTCGCCGCGGCCGGCCTGGCCGTGCTCGGGTTCCTGCTGATGAGCCTGCTCAGGCTGGCGCCCTCCGACGTCGCCGCCGAGCTGGTGATCGTCGCGTTCGCGTTCTTCCTGGTGAGCTGGATGATCGTGCCGCTGCTGGCGTTCGGGCTGGACGACACGCTCGACCCGGCGCGGCTGTCGTTGTTCCCGCTGCGTACGCGCGAGCTGGCCGTCGGGCTGTTCACCGCGTCCGCGACGGGCGCGTGGCCGCTGGCGATGCTGGTCGTCACGGCCGGCGCGCTGGTCGGGCTGCCCACGGGCATCGGGGGCGTGCTGCTCGGCGTGCCCGCGGTGCTGCTGCAGTTCGCGCTCTGCGTGGTCACCTCGCGGCTGATCACCACCTCGCTGTCCGGGGCGCTGCGCAGCCGGCGCGGGCGTGACGTGCTGGCCGTGGCCGCCCTGTTCGTGGTGCTGCTGGCGCAGCTGCCCAACCTGCTGATGAACCGCGGCCTCGGCGACCCCGCCGCGATCCTCCACCGGCTGGCCGGCGTCCTGCGCTGGACGCCGCCGGGCATGGCCGCGCACGCCATGGCCGACGGCGGCCTGGTCGGCGTGGCGGAGCTGGCCGCCGTCGCGGTGCTGGTCGTGGTGATCGCCTGGCTGTGGATCAAGGCGCTCGGCCGGGCCCTGGTCTCGCCGGACGCCTCGACGCAGGCCGCCTCCGTACGCCGGGAACGCGGCCTGGCCGACCGGCTCCTGCCCGACGGGCCGCTGGCGGCCGTGGTGACCAAGGAGCTGAAGTACATCAGGCGGGAGCCGAGGTTCCGCGTGGGCTGGTTCTCCTCGGTCGTGGTGACCGTCGTCCTGGCGTTCTCGCTGAACAACAGCACCGAAGGGCAGGTGGGGCCGGTGCTGCCGGTGCTGATCACCGGCATGGGCGCGCTGATGATCTCGTTGCAGTCGGGCAACGCGTTCGGCATCGACGGGCGTTCCCTGTGGATGAACGCCGTGGCCTTCGGCTCCGAGGAGGACCTGCGCCGCGACCTGGCGGGCCGCCACCTGGCCAACTGCCTGGTCGCCGCGCCGCTGCTGCTGCTCGTGGCGGTCGTGGCCGCGCTGCTCACCGGCAGCCAGGAGGCCGTCGTGCCGGCGTTCCTGACCGGGCTGGGCGCGCTCGGCGTCGGGCTCGGGGTCGGCTCGGTGACCAGCGTGACGATCCCGTACACGTTGCCCGAGCGGATGAACGCCTTCAGCGGCGCCGCGCCCGGGCAGGGTGGTCAGGCGTTCGCGTCGTCGATGGGGGCGATGCTCGGGATCGCGCTGATGTCGCTGCCGATCGTGCTGCCGCTGGTGTTCGGGCTGATGTGGGTGTCGGTGCTCGCGCCCTTCTACGGCCTGCTGATCGAGGTGCTCGGCAGACGCCTCGCCGGCAAGATCGGCTTCCCCCGTCTTCCGGAGTTGCTGGCGGCGGTGTCCAAGCCCAGCTAGGGAGTGGTCTAGTCCAATGGGCGAGACCGCCATGCGGTCGCCGAAAGCGAGTCGATACCCTTCGAAGCATGATTGACCAGGGGCTCGAGCGTCGTAGTGCCGCCGTGACCGAGATGCCTGACGAGCTGCGCCACGACGTGCGCATGCTCGGCAAGCTGCTCGGCCAGGTGATCGCCGAACAAGGTGGCGAAGACCTGCTGGCCGACGTCGAACGGTTGCGCAAGGCCGTCATCGCGGCGCGCAGAGGCGAGATTTCCGCCGACGAGATCACCGAAATGGTCGCCGGATGGGAGATCGAGCGAGCGGTCGCCGTCGCCCGCGCGTTCACCTGCTACTTCCACCTGGCGAACCTGGCCGAGGAGCACTACCGCATCCGCACGCTGCGCGAGCGCGACGCCGAGGGGAGGGTGCAGCGGGAGTCGCTGGCGCAGGCCGTCCACGAGCTCGGTGACGAGCGCGTGCGCGAGCTGCTGCAGGGCCTGGAGCTGCACCCGGTGCTGACCGCGCATCCCACCGAGGCGCGCAGGCGCGCGGTCGTCACCGCCATCCAGCGCATCAGCGGCCAGCTCACCGAGTACAACGCGCCCGGCCGCGGCGCCTCCGAGCGCGCCGAGAGCAGGCGCCGCCTGCTGGAGGAGATCGACCTGCTGTGGCGGACGGCCCAGCTGCGCTCCACCAAGCTCGACCCGCTCGACGAGGTGCGCACGGCCATGGCCGCCTTCGACGAGACGCTGTTCCGCATGGTGCCCCAGGTCTACCGCTCGCTCGACGCGGCGCTCGATGCGGGCACCGGCACCCGTCCGCCGCTGGCCAGGCCCTTCATCCGCTACGGGAGCTGGATCGGCGGCGACCGCGACGGCAACCCCAACGTCACCGCCAAGGTCACCCGCGACACGATCCAGATCCAGTCCGAGCACGTGCTGACCGCCCTGGAGACGGCCTGCACGCGCATCGCCCGCACGCTGACCGCCTCCATCCAGTTCTCGCCCTGCTCGGCCGAGCTGAAGGGCGCGCTGGCCGCGGCCGTCGACGCGCATCCCGAGCTGGTCTCCGAGCTGGCCACCCGCTCGCCGCGCGAGCCCCACCGCCAGTGGCTGCTGTACGTGGCCGCCCGCATCGCCGCCACCCGCCGCCGCGACCTCGACCTCGCCTACCGCGCGCCCGCCGAGCTGCTGGCCGACCTGCGGCTGGTGCAGGAGTCGCTGGCGGGCAGCGCGCCGCGACAGGCGTACGGGGAGCTGCAGCACCTCCTCTGGCAGGTCGAGACGTTCGGCTTCCACCTGGCCGAGCTGGAGGTGCGCCAGCACTCGCAGGTGCACGCGGCGGCCCTGGAGGAGATCAGGGCCGGCGGCGAGCTGTCGGAGCGCACCGAGGAGGTGCTGGCCACGATCCGGGTGATCGCCTGGATCCAGGAGCGGTTCGGCGTCACGGCCTGCTCCCGCTACGTGGTCTCCTTCACCCGCTCGGCCGACGACATCGCGGCCGTCTACGAGCTGGCCGGGCACGCCCTGGGCGAGCGGGCGCCGGTGCTCGACGTGGTGCCGCTGTTCGAGTCCGGCCAGGACCTGGCGAACTCGCCGCGCGTGCTGAGCGGCATGCTGGAGATCCCGCAGATCCAGGACCGCCTGGCCGCGACCGGCCGGCGCATGGAGATCATGCTCGGCTATTCCGACTCGGCCAAGGAGCTGGGCCCGGCGGCCGCCACCCTCCGCCTCTACGAGGCGCAGGAGGAGCTGACCGTGTGGGCCCACGAGCACGACGTCAAACTGCGCATGTTCCACGGCCGCGGCGGCGCGCTCGGCCGCGGCGGCGGCCCGGCCAACCGGGCGGTGCTGGCGCAGGCGCCGGGCTCGGTCGCGGGCCGCTTCAAGGTCACCGAGCAGGGCGAGGTCATCTTCGCTCGTTACGGGCACATCGCCATCGCCCGCCGCCATCTGGAGCAGGTCACCAACGCCGTGCTGCTGGCCTCCTCGCCCACGGTCGGCGCGCGTACGGCGGCCGCCGCCGAGCGGTTCCGCGGCCTGGCCGGGCAGGTGGCCACGGCCTCGGAGGAGGCCTACCGGGCGCTCACCGAGGCCCCCGGGTTCCCCGAGTGGTTCGCGCTGGTCAGCCCGCTGGAGGAGATCGGCTCGCTGCGGCTCGGCTCCCGTCCGGCCCGCCGCGGCCTGGGCGCGCCGCGCTCGCTGGACGACCTGCGGGCCATCCCGTGGGTGTTCGCCTGGGCCCAGACCCGCGTCAACCTGCCCGGCTGGTACGGCCTGGGCACCGGCCTGGCCGCCGTCGGCTCCCTCGACGAGCTGCGCGCGGCCTACGCCGAATGGCCGCTGTTCAACGCGATGCTGGACAACGCCGAGATGTCGCTGGCCAAGACCGACCGGTCGATCGCCAAGCGCTACCTGGCGCTCGGCGGCCGCGACGACTTCGCCCGCCAGGTGCTGGAGGAGTACGACCGCACCCGCGAGCTGGTGCTGCGGGTGACCGGCCACACGCGGCTGCTGGAGAACCGCAAGGTGCTCTCGCGGGCCGTGCAGCTGCGCGACCCGTACGTCGACGCGCTGTCGCACCTGCAGCTGCGGGCGCTGCGCGCGATGCGCACCGAGGACCTGTCGGAGCAGGAGCGCGAGCGGCTGTCCACGCTGCTGCTGCTGTCGGTCAACGGCGTGGCCGCCGGCCTGCAGAACACGGGCTGAGCACGCGCGGACGGCCCGGCGGGGGGCCGGGCCGTCCGAAGCGCGGGGGATCAGCGCAGGCTGTCGAAGAAGGCCGTGATGTCGGAGGTGAGCGCCTCCGTGGCGGTGTGGGCCGTGTAGTGGCCGCGGGCGGGGGCGGGCAGGGTCTTCCACGAGACGATGCCGCGGTGGTCGCGCTCGGCGAAGCGGCGGATCGACTTGAAGTCGCCCTCGGCCATGGCCAGCGCGGTGGGGGTGGTCGTCGGCTCCTGCGGCTGCTCCATGCGGGCGTTCTCCCAGTAGAGCCGCAGGGCTGAGCCGGCGGTGCCGGTGAACCAGTGGATCGACGCGTTGGTCAGCACGAAGTCGTCGTCCAGGTCCTCGTCGAAGAGCTGGGCGAGCCAGCCGACGAGCCCGGCGGGGGAGTCGGCGACGGCGTGCGCGAGCGTCTGCGGCTGCTGCGACTGCAGGACGTTGAACGCGCCCTTCTCCTTCCAGAACCAGTCGAGCACGGCCAGCCCGGCCTGGTCCTCCTCGCTCAGCCCGGCGAACTCGGCCGGGTCGCCGGAGGGGAAGGAGAACAGCTGGGTGACGTGCACGCCGACGACGTGCTCGGCGTCGATCCGGCCCAGCTCGGGGGAGATCATCGAGCCGCCGTCGTTGCCGACCGCGCCGTAGCGCTCGTAGCCGAGGCGGGCCATCAGCTCGGCCCATGCCCCGGCGATGCGCCGGTTGTTCCAGCCGAGCTCCTTGGTGGGGCCGGAGAAGCCGAAGCCGGGCAGGGACGGGACCACCACGTGGAAGTGGCGCGACAGCGGCTCGATCGCGTCGAGGTACTCGGCGACGGTGCCGGGCCAGCCGTGGGTGAGGATCAGCGGCAGGGCGTCGGGGTTGTCGGAGCGTACGTGGATGAAGTGGATGTTCTGCCCGTCGATCTCCGTCGTGAACTGCGGGTAGGCGTTGAGCCTGGCCTCCTGGGCGCGCCAGTCGAAGCCGGACTGCCAGTGGGCCACCAGGCGCTTGACCCGCTCGACGCCCACGCCCTGGTCGGCGCCCGGGATCTCGTCGGCGAAGCGGGTCAGCGCGAGCCGGGCCCGCAGGTCGTCGAGGTCGGTCTGGGAGATCTCGATGCGGAACGGGCGGATGTTCATGAGGGGGTCCTCTCGACCGAAGAAACGGAACGGCTTGTTCTGTTCCAACTATAGCAGAACGGAATGCTTCATTCCACAATGGGTACAAGGCGGTTCCAAGTGACTTCCAAGGATCACTGAGCAGCATGGGGGCTTTGACGAGCGCAGAAAGGGACCCCCTCATGAAAAGGACAGCCTTGCTGCTGGGCGCGGTGATGCTCGGCAGCCTGCTGGCCGCTCCTCCGGCCCTGGCCGCGGCCGCCCCGGCGACCTCGGTGACCCGGGTCAGGGCCGTACCCGCCGGTCAGGCGGGCGAGTGCCCCACGACCGTGGCCTTCTCCGCCACCGTGGCCGCCAAGGGCAAGGGCACCGTGCGGTACCGCTGGGTACGCGGTGACCGCAGCAAGAGCGCCATCAGGAGTTTTCGCGTCAACGGCGCGCGCAAGGTCGTCGTGAGGGACCGTCAGACCTTCGACCGCGACACGACCGGCTGGCAGGCCGTCGAGGTGCTCGGCCGGCGCGGCCTGTCGGCCAAGGCCCGCTTCCGCGTCGCCTGCGCCGGAGCCCCGCAGCGGTACGACGTGGTCAACCCGCTGCCCGCCCAGCCGGACAGACCGCTGGAGGCGGCCGCGAGCGTGCAGGCGAGCCCGCCCCGCCAGGACGGCCGCTGCCCGGCCAGCGTGACGTTCACCGCGACCATCCAGGTGTCGCGCACCCCCGCCAAGGTCGGCTACCAGTGGATCGACAGCGCCACGGGCGAGGGCGCGGTCGAGTCGCTGTACTTCGCCGCCGGCGACCCGCGCAGCAGGCAGGTCACGCTGCCGCTGTCCGTGGGCACCTCCACCGCGGGCTGGAAGTCGGTACGGATTCTCAACGCCGGCGGGCACGACTCCGCGCGGGCGTCGTACGAGGTGACCTGCCGCGTCACGCCGGGCCCCAAGCCCACCACCACGCCCACCCCGACGCCGACGACCTCGCCGACGCCCAAGCCGACCACGACCTCCGAGCCCCCGGCGCAGCAGCCGCAGGCGGCGATCAGCGCCCTGACGCCCGGCGACTACGAGGGCTACTGCGACGAGCCCATCGCCTACCAGGCCACCGGCCGCATCACCCTCCCGGCGGGCCCGGCCGCCAGCGTCGGCTACTGGTGGACCCTCGACGGGACCGAGTGGCAGCACCAGACCGTCAGCTTCCCGGCCGGCACCCAGCCCAGGTCGCAGGACGTCACCGCCGCCTGGAGCCTCGACCAGTCGAAGACCGGCTCCCACAAGCTGGCCCTGACCACCCGGCCCGCCTCGGCCCAGGCCGCCGAGCGCACGTTCGCCCTGTCCTGCACGGCTGACCCCGACCCCGCCAAGCTGGCCATCCCTTACATGCTGACGCCCGTCTACCGGGGCGACTGCACCGGCTCCATCGGCATGCGGGCCGACGCCCGGATCACCACCGACCGCGAGGCCGAGGTCCGCTACCGCGTCGTCGTGGACGGCAAGCCCGGCCCGGTCAGGACGCAGGAGGCCAAGCCCAACAGGGCCCAGATGATCGGCGACTTCTTCTACATCTCCCCGAAGGCCACCGGAAGCGGTGTGATCCGCATCGAAGTACTGAACCACAACAAGCTGGTCAGGGAGAAGCCGTACACGGTGACCTGCGTGCCGGTGGACCCGTCGCCGGGCACGGTGCGGATCAGCGAGTTCCGGCCGGTCCACTACTTCGGCGACTGCGCCGAGTCCCCGTACGTGACCGCCCACGGCGCCTTCCGCGCCGCGCCGGACACCGAGATCACCTGGCGCTGGGTCATCGACGGCAGGCCCACGGAGCCGGCCACGTACAAGACCAACGCCGGCGGCCTGCTCCAGGTGCAGGCGGCCTACTGGAACCGGGACACGAAGACCTCCGGCGTGGTCCGGCTGGAGGTGCTGAACCACAACAAGCCGGCCACCGAAGGCACCTATCCAGTGACCTGCGAATAGCCCTCACAAGGCAGATCCAACCGGGACACAAGCCGCCTTGATCATCCTGGGGTTCCGTCATCGCGAGGAGGAACCCCAGGATGAGATGGACAGCCCTGCTGCTGGGCGCCGCGCTGCTCGGCGGCCTGCCGGCCGTCACCGTGCCCGCCGCCGCCACCGCGGCGACCGCGGCGGACGTGCCACAGGTGGTCATCGACGGGCTCACCCCCGGCAACTACTCGGGCACGTGCGCCGCGCCCGTCACCTACAACGTCGCCGGGCACGTCGAGCTCCCGCCCGGACCGGCCACCACCGTGGCCTACTCCTGGCAGCTCGACGACAAGGAGCTGCGCGGCGCCACGCTCTCCTTCCCCGAGAGCGCCCAGCCCAGGTCGCAGGCCGTCTCGGCCACCTGGAACTACGGCACCTCCAACGTCGGCGCCCACCGCGTCCGGCTCGTCGCCCAGGGCGGCACGGCCGAGCAGGGCTTCAACTTCGCCTGCGGCTCCGCCGCGCCCCCGGCGTACGTGACCTTCCACGACATGCTGACGCCGTTGTTCCGCGGCGAGTGCAACGGGTCCGTCGGGCTCAGGGCGGAGGCCACGGTCGTCGCGGACCGCGACACCGAGGTCCAGTACCGCGTGGTCGTGGACGGCGTGCCGGGCTGGCCCAGGTCGCAGCAGGTGAACGCGGGCGTCAAGACCCACATCGGCGACTTCTGGTACAACTCAGCGCGAGCCAGCGGCAACGGGAGGATCCGCATCGAGGTGCTGAACCACAACAAGCCGGTCAAGGAGGAGGCGTACAACTGGGTGTGCCGGGCCGTCCCGTCACCGGCCCCGTACGTACGGATCAGCGCCCTCACCCCGATGGCCTTCTACGGGAGCTGCGACGAGGCCCCCTACCTGACCGCGTACGGCACCTTCCGCGCCCCGGCGGGCACCCAGGTGAGCTACCGCTGGCTGATGAACGGCGTGCCGCTGGAGAGCAACCAGCTGACCGTGCCCCAGAACGGCATCCTCCAGGTGCAGCCCGCCTGGTGGCGCCAGGGGAGCAAGCAGTCGGGCAACCTCACGCTGGAGGTGCTGAACAACGACAGGCCCACGCTGACGGTCACCCAGCCGGTGGCCTGCCAGTGACCGGCTGGACAGTGACGCGCTCCTGCCCGGCGTAGACGTTGCAGCGCTCGCCGCGCAGGAACCCCACCAGCGTCAACCCGAACTCCCTGGCCAGATCGACGGCCAGGGACGAGGGCGCCGACACCGCGCAGACCGCCGGGACGCCGGCCGCCAGCGCCTTCTGCATGATCTCGTAGCTGGCCCTGCCGCTGACCATGAGCACGTGCTCGGCCAGCGGCAGCCGGTCCGCCAGCGCCGCCCAGCCGACCAGCTTGTCCACGGCGTTGTGCCGGCCGACGTCCTCGCGCAACGCCAGCAGCTTGCCCGACGCCGAGAACAGGCCCGCCGCGTGCAGCCCGCCGGTCTTGCCGAACACGCCCTGGGCCTCGCGCAGCGCGCCGGGAAGGCCGTAGAGGACCTCGGGGGTGAGTTCGAGCGAGCCCCTGGGACTCGGCTTGCACCGGCCGTGCAGCGCGTCGAGGCCGGCCGAGCCGCAGACGCCGCACGCGCTGGAGGTGAGGAAGTGCCGGTCGAGCGCGGGCAGGTCGGGCACCGGGCCGTGCAGGCGGACGGTGACGGTGTTGTAGCGGGCCTCGGGCGGCAGGTCGTCGTCCGTGCAGTACGCGATGGCCGCGATGTCGCCCGGCCCGGCCAGGCCCTCGCCGCTCAGGAACCCGGCGGCCAGCTCGAAGTCGTGCCCCGGCGTGCGCATGGTGATGGCGACCGTCTTGCGCGTGCCGTCGCCGCCGGTGAGGCGGATCTCCAGCGGCTCCTCCGTGGCCAGGTCGTCGCGCCGGTCGCGGGCGCCGGAGCCGGCCAGCTCCCGGATGCGGACGCGGGTGGTGGGCCCGGGACGCGCCTTCACAGCGGCCGCACGGTGACGAGCGCGTTGTAGTCGGGGATGCGTGCCTGTGGCGAGCGCCGGGCCTCGTCGAGCAGGACGTTCCCCTCCGGCCAGTGGATCTGCAGGTTGCCCGGCATCAGCGGGGCGCGCAGCACCTTGCCCTGGTAGGTGCGCTCGCCCGCGCGCAGCTCGACCGGGGCGCCGTCGGCCAGCCCGAGCCGGTCGGCGTCGTACGGGCTCATCAGCACGGCCTCGCGCGCCGCGCCGTTGAAGCCGTCGAGCCGCTCGTGGACCATGCTGTTGAACTGCTTGCCGCGCCTGGTCGCGACCTTGAACGTGCCGTCGGGGCGCTCAAGGGCGGGCGGCTCGACCACGGAGAAGACGGCCAGCCCGTCGGGCGTCTGGAAGCGGCCGTCGGCGAAGAGGTGCCGGCCGCCGTACTGGACGTTGTCCCCGAACTTCCGCAACCCGGAGATGCCCTGGTAGAACGGCACGACCTGCTCGATCTCCGCACGGATCTGCGGAGTGCCGGTGAACCGCACATGGTCGGCTATCTCCGGACGGGTACGGGCGGCCAGCTCGGCGAAGATCTTCCACTCCGGCCACGCCTCGCCCACGCGCGGCCCCTCGACCTCGGGCGAGAAGATGATCCGCCGCTCGGTGGAGGTCTCGGTCACGCCGCCGACCATCTCGTAACGCGTCTGGGCGGGCAGCAGCAGCACGTCGCCCTCGCCCGGCACGAGCATCTGCGAGGACAGCACGATGTCGATGTGCACCCGCAGCCCCAGCCTGGACAGCGCCTCGCGGCAGTAGGCCGGGTCGGGCAGCACCTCCAGGAAGTTGCCGCCGGAGGAGACGAGCGCGTCGAGCTCGCCCCGGTGGGCCGCGTCGATCATGTCGGTCGCGGTCAGCCCGGCCGTGTCGGGCACCTGGAAGCCCCACAGGTCGGTGAACTTGGCGGCGTTGGCGGACGTGATCGGCAGGCCGCCGGGGAAGCCGGTCGCGTACGCGCCCATCTCGGCCCCGCCCTGCACCCCGCTGTGCCCCCGGATCGGCATCAGCCCGCACTTGTCGCGCCCGAGGAAGCCGCGCGCGAGCGCCAGGTTGACGATCGCCCGGACGTTGTCCTCGCCGTAGGTGTGCTGGGTGATGCCCATCGACCAGACCAGCACCGCCGAGCGCGCCCGGCCGAGCAGCTCGGCCAGCCGGAACATCTGCTCCTTGGTCGCCCCCGAGAGCGCTTCGAGCTCGGCCCACGACTGGGCCTCGACGGCCTTGCGCGCCTCCTCGAACCCGGACGTGCGCCCGGTCACGAACGCCTTGTCCACCCAGTCGTTCTCGATCAGGTGCTTGAGCACGCCGTTGAGGAAGCCGATGTCGCCGCCGACGTTCACGCCGAAGAACTCGTCGGTGATCTTCGTGCCGAACAGCGCGGACTCGGCGTTGGAGGGCACCCAGTACTTGTCCATGCCCGGCTCGCGGTAGGCGTTGACCATGGCGATCCGGGTGCCGGCCTTCTTGGCGTGGTAGAGGTACTTCATCGCGACCGGCTGGTTGTTCGACGGGTTCGAGCCGATGAAGACGATCAGGTCCGAGCCGATCCAGTCGGTGTAGGAGCAGGTCGTGGCCGCCGCGCCGATGGTCTGCTTGAGCGCGACCGTCGAGGGCGAGTGGCAGATGCGGGCGGCGTTGTCGACGTTGTTCGTGCCGAGCGCCCGCACCGCCTTCTGCGCCGCGTAGTAGTTCTCGTTGGGCACCCCGCGGCTGGTCAGGTACGTGCCGAACCGCGCGCCGCGCAGCCGCTCGGCCGCCACCCGCAGCGCCTCGTCCCACGTGACGCGGGTGAAGCCGGGCTCGCCGGCCCGCCGCAACATCGGGTACGGCAGCCGCCCCAGCTCCCGCAGCTCCGCGCTCTTCCGCCCGGCCAGCCCGGAGACGTCGCGCAGCAGCGACACGTCGAGCGCGGGCATGGTGTTGAGCGGCAGCAGGCGCAACCTGATGTTGCACAGGTGGATCTCGTCCATCGTCCAGTCGCGCATGCCCTGCGTGCCGAGCGCACAGCCGTCGCAGGTGCCCTGGTTGAGTATGCGCCAGGCGTAACGCCTGTTCCCCTTGACCGACCTGAACGCCTTCCACAGCTCCAGGTAGTTGTTCGGCTTGCGCAACCCGAGGCCGAAGGGCCGCCACGATGCCCAGTTGCGAGGGTCAGGACGTCTGCTCATCCCCCCATCTTTACCCCTCTTGCGGACTTCGAGACCAGCCGGTGCGGTGCGACGACCTCGGCGCGAGTTCGGCCAAGATAGGGGGATGGCCTCCTCGCGCTACTCCGACCTCGACCGTCCGCCGCTCTCGGAGGCCGCGCTCAACCGCGCGCTCGTGCGTCCGGGCGCCCTGTGGACGGGCGTCACCGTCGTCGAGACCACCGGCTCGACCAACGCCGACCTCGCCCTGGCCGCCCAGGCCGGGGCCGAGCAGGGGCGGGTGCTGGTGGCCGAGTCGCAGGTCGCCGGCCGAGGCCGGCTCGACCGCGCCTGGTCGGCGCCGCCACGGTCGGGGCTGACGTTCTCCGTCCTGCTCAGGCCCACGACGCCGGTTCCGACCCAGGGGTGGCTGCCGCTGCTGTACGGCGTGGCCGCCGCCTCGGCCGTGCGCCGGCTGGCCGAGGTCGACGTGCGCCTCAAGTGGCCCAACGACCTGCTGGTGGGCGAGCGCAAGCTGGCCGGGGTGCTGGCCGAGCGGGTCGACGACGCCGTCGTCATCGGCATGGGGCTCAACGTCTCCCTGCGCGCGGAGGAGGCCCCGGTCGAGACGGCCACGTCCCTGGCCATCGAGGAGGCCGCCTGCGTCGACCGCGATCCGCTGCTGCGGGCCGTGCTGCGCGAGGTCGAGAGCCACTACCGCGAGTGGGAGGCGGCGGGCGGCGACGCCGAGGCCGCCGGGCTGCGCGCCGCCTACCTCGCCGCCAGCGCCACGGTCGGCCGCGACGTCCGGGTGGAGCTGCCGGGCGAGCAGGTGCTGACCGGGCGGGCGACCGGCATCGACGGGTCCGGCCACCTCCAGGTGGAGTCCGGCGGCGAGCGCTACACGCTGGGCGCCGGAGACGTCGTGCACGTGCGGGCCGCCCGATGAGCCGGGGCGTAGCCGCTCGGCCGGGTTGGTGGCAGCATGTGCGGCATGACCCTTCCCGACCACCATCTGACGCAGGGTGAGCAGCGCGTCCGATCCTTCCATCCCCACTGGAAGCGCCTTGTCGGCCCGTTCTTCGCGCTGATCCTCATCGCCGCGGCAGCGGGTGCGGCCCTCTACTTCTTCCCCACCACGTGGGGGGAGAGCGTCACCTCCTACGGCAGGATCGCCGTCGTCGTCATCGCCGTGATCCTGCTGACGATCTTCTCGTTCGTGCCCTACCTGCAGTGGAAGAACACCGGGTACGTCCTGACGACCCACCGGTTCACGATCAGCATGGGCGTGCTCAACAAGTCCACCGACGAGATCCCGATGGCCAAGGTCAACACCGTCAGCTCCGACCAGACGTTCATGGAACGCATGCTCGGCTGCGGCACGCTGACCGTCGAGTCCGCGGGCGAGCGGGGTCAGATCGTCCTGCGCGACATCCCGCGCATCCAGGACGTCCGCATGGACCTGTTCAAGCTGGTCGAGGACGCGTCCGACGGAGAGATCGACGGCCACTGAGGTTGGCGTAGCCTGCTGATCGTGAACGCCACCCAACCGCCCGGCAGGCCGACCGCCGAGCAGATCGAGCGCACGCTCGTCGGCGTGCCGGCCCGCCACACCCGCGCGCAGGTCGCCGCCGGGGCCGGGGTGTCGCAGGAGCTCGCCCAGCACATCTGGCGGGCGCTCGGCTTCGCCCAGTTCCCCGACGACGCCGTGGCGTTCAGCGACGCCGACGTGGCCGCATTGCGGCGGGTGCGCAGCCTGCTGGACGGCGGCCTGCTCGACGAGCCGACCGTCATCCGCATGGCCCGCGCGCTCGGCCAGACCACAGCCAGGCTCGCGCAGTGGCAGGCCGAGATCGTGATCGGCACGATGGTCCCGGACTCGCGCACCGACGCCGACCTGAGCGGCGTCCTCGACACGGCCAAGGCCCTCCTGCCCGACTTCGAGCACCTGCTGGTGCACGTCTGGCGGGCCCAGCTCGCCGCCGCCGGCACCCGCCTGCTGGCCGTCGCCGACGACCAGGACGAGCGGGGGCCGGCCCGCGTGTCGATCGCCGTCGGCTTCGCCGACCTGGTCTCCTTCACCCGCCGCTCGCGCGAGCTGGACGAGCGGGCGCTGGCCTCGCTGGTCGAGGGCTTCGAGTCGCGTGCCGCCGACGTGGTGGCCGCGCACGGCGCGCGGCTGGTCAAGACGCTCGGCGACGAGGTGCTGTTCACCGCGCCCGCCCCGGCCCAGGCCGCGACGATCGCCCTCGACCTCGCCGACAGCCTGGAGCTGCGCATCGGCATGGCGTACGGGCCGGTCGTGCCCATGATGGGCGACGTGTTCGGCACCACCGTCAACCTGGCCGCCCGGCTCACGGCCATCGCCAGGCCGGGCACGATCCTGGTCGACTCCGAGCTGGCCGAGGGGCTGGCCGGCGCGCCGGACGGGGTCGAGGTCCACAAGATCAGGAGGCGGCCGGCAAGAGGGCTCGGCGTGGTCCAGCCCTATGTCTTGCGGAGATCATCCTCCTGACACAAGATGGCTGCCATGCCGTACGAAGTGCAGGGCGTGATCGCCCGCGGTAAGGGCCAGGAAGTTTCGCTGGAGACGGTGGTCGTCCCCGACCCCGGGCCGGGCGAGGCGGTGGTGAACGTGCAGGCCTGCGGGGTCTGCCACACCGACCTGCACTATCGCGAGGGCGGGATCAACGACGACTTCCCCTTCCTGCTGGGCCACGAGGCCGCGGGCACGGTCGAGGCCGTCGGCGAGGGCGTGACCGGGCTGGCGCCCGGCGACTTCGTGATCCTCAACTGGCGCGCGGTGTGCGGCCAGTGCCGCGCCTGCCTGCGCGGCCGGCCGTGGTACTGCTTCGCCACCCACAACGCCACCCAGAAGATGACGCTCAAGGACGGCACCGAGCTGTCGCCCGCGCTCGGCATCGGCGCGTTCCTGGAGAAGACGCTGGTGGCGGCCGGCCAGTGCACCAAGGTGTCGGCCGAGGCGCCGGCCCAGGTCGCGGGCCTGCTGGGCTGCGGCGTGATGGCCGGCATCGGCGCGGCGATCAACACCGGCGGCGTGACGCGCGGCGACAGCGTGGCCGTGATCGGCTGCGGCGGGGTCGGCGACGCGGCGGTCCTGGGGGCGTCGCTGGCCGGGGCGTCCCGGATCATCGCCGTCGACGTCGACGACCGCAAGCTGGAGTGGGCCCGCGGGTTCGGCGCGACGCACACGGTCAACTCGCGGGAGAACGACCCGGTCGAGGCGATCCGCGACCTGACCGGCGGGTTCGGCGCGGACGTGGTGATCGACGCGGTCGGCCGGCCGGAGACGTACGAGCAGGCGTTCCACGCCCGCGACCTGGCCGGCACGGTGGTCCTGGTGGGCGTCCCGACGCCGGAGATGCGGCTGGAGCTGCCGCTGCTCGACGTGTTCGGCCGCGGCGGCGCGCTGAAGTCGTCCTGGTACGGCGACTGCCTGCCCTCGCGGGACTTCCCGATGCTGATCGACCTGTTCCTGCAGAACCGGCTGCCGCTCGACCGGTTCGTCACCGAGACGATCGGGCTCGACCAGGTCGAGGAGGCGTTCGCGAAGATGCACCGCGGCGAGGTGCTGCGCTCGGTGGTGGTCCTCTGATGATCGACCGCGTCATCACCTCCGGCACGTTCTCGCTCGACGGCGGCACCTGGGAGGTCGACAACAACGTCTGGCTGGTCGGCGACGCGCGCGAGGTCGTGATCATCGACGCCGCGCACGACGCCGACGCCATCGCCGCGCGGGCCGGCGGCCGCCGGGTCAAGGCAATCCTGTGCACCCACGCCCACAACGACCACGTCAACGCCGCCGCCCGGCTGGCCGAGCTGACCGGCGCGCCGATCCGGCTGCACCCGGCCGACCAGGTGCTCTGGGAGCAGGTGTACGGGCCGGAGGTGGCGTACACGCCGCTGGCCGACGGCGAGAAGATCTCGGTGGGCGGCGTGGCCCTGGAGGTGCTGCACACGCCGGGCCACTCGCCGGGCGCGGTCTGCCTGCACGCTCCCGACGCGGGCGTGCTGTTCAGCGGCGACACGCTGTTCAAGGGCGGGCCGGGGGCGACCGGGCGGTCGTACTCGTCGTTCGACACGATCATCGAGTCGATCGCCGGGCGGCTGCTGTCCCTGCCGCCCGAGACGGTCGTGCACACGGGCCACGGCGACTCCACGTCCATCGGGGCGGAGGCGCCGCACCTGGAGGAGTGGCGGGCGAGGGGCCACTGACCTGCGGGGTCAGGTGATTGTGACGCCTCTAACATAGGCAAGCCTTACCGAAGTGAGCTATCTTAGGTGTGCCTAACCTAAAGGCGTCCCCTTCATGCTCGCTTGAGAGGCCTGTCCCCGGATGTATGTATGCATTTGTCGTGCTGTGACCGAGAACGAGGTCCACGACTGCATCGCCTCCGGGGCGAAGAGCGCGAAACAGATTCGCGACACCACTGGGGCTGGTGGGGACTGTGCCCGTTGTGTACGGAAGATCTGTGCGATCCTGAAGCAGTCTGAAGAACTGACGACCGCATAGCCGCACCGCGACGAGGGGCCCGTTCATGCAGGGCGACAAGCAGATCATCGAACTCCTCAACGAACAGCTGACCGCCGAGCTCACGGCGATCAACCAGTACTTCCTGCACGCGAAGATGCAGGAGAACTGGGGATACACCAAGCTGGCCAAGCACACGCGCGACGAGTCCTTCGAGGAGATGCGCCACGCCGAACGGCTGACCGACCGCATCCTGTTCCTCGAAGGGCTGCCCAACTACCAGCGCCTCGGCACGCTGCACATCGGCCAGACCGTCGAGGAGCAGCTCAAGGCCGACCTCGAGGTCGAGCTGGCAGTGGTCGAGCGGCTGCGCCCGGCGATCCAGCTGATGAGGGAGAAGGGCGACATCACCTCCGCCCGCATCTTCGAGGACATCCTCGAGGACGAGGAGGAGCACATCGACTACCTGGAAACCGAGCTGGGCCTGATGCGCAGCCTGGGCGAGCAGCTCTATCTCGCCCGCTACGCCGAGCCCCACTCCGTCGACGACTAGAGCCCCCCGTTCTCTCCGGCCCCGCAGCCCGCACGGGCAGCGGGGCCGTCGTCTTTCCCGCCGCTCCCGGGCCGCTCGCGGCGGCCTGACGGATACTGGGGGAGGCGAGCCCAGGACACCTGTGAGGGAGTGGTCTCCATGCTCTATCTCTTCGGCTTCGAGCGCATCGGCGTGGCCGTCGGCGACCTGTACTTCGTCGACCCCGACCCGGGAGAGCACCAGGAGGGCGCCGAGCACGGCGTCCGCCTGGAGATCCGCAGGCTCGCGCCGGGCGAGCTCAAGGGGTCGATCTACTCGGCCCGTCCCATCGTCGTCGATCAGCTCATCTGGCGGGTCGACCTGCTGGAGTCGGTCGACGGGACGCCGGGCAGCTTCGACCGTACGCACCACCACCCGGGCTCCAGCGGCTGGGAGCCCGACCGGCGGGTGTTCGACGAGGAGCTGTCGGCCGAGCCGCTGAAGTGGCTGGGGGAGCGGCTGGCCGACCTCGACGGCGTGCTGCGGCAGTCGGGCGTCGATCCCGCCGAGGTCGGCGCGGACGACGCGGCGAGCCTGCGGGAGACCGCCCCCGAGATCGTCGACACGGTCCGCCGCCTGCTCGACCGGGTACGCGCCGGCGAGCTCGGCACCGCCCCGGCGGGCGGCCCGGCCGCCTCCGTCCGGTCGAGCTGGCTCTGAACGGCACGTTCCAGGCATTCCGGCGCCCGGATCGGGGTATCACGCTCCGGGCGCCACGCCCGGCGCGACGCGTCCCGCGGATGCGCGCGTACGTGGTGTGATGGGAAAGCCTGGAGCGCTTTGTGTTTTCCCCTCGATAATCGCGGTAATTTAATCACGACTAACCCTTATTTAGCTTCGTTTGCCCAGGTCAATGGATAGGTCAACGACAAGTCAAACCGCGCGCTGTGCCCGGGAAACGATCGCCTAAGGTCCTACGATCGCTTCATGACCTGCGTACTTCTCGCCGAGGATGACACCTCGATCTCCGAGCCACTCGCGCGTGCGCTACGCCGCGAGGGCTATCAGGTAGAGGTGAGCCCCGACGGCCCGCAGGCCCTGGAGAGGGCCCTGTCGGGCGGCATCGACCTCATCGTTCTCGACCTCGGGCTGCCAGAGATGGACGGTCTCGAGGTCGCCCGCCGGATCCGTGCCGAGGGGCACGGCACCCCGGTTCTCATACTCACGGCCCGCGTGGACGAGGTGGACACCGTCGTCGGCCTCGACGCCGGCGCCGACGACTACGTGACCAAGCCGTTCCGGCTGGCCGAACTGCTCGCCCGGGTGCGCGCGCTGCTGCGGCGCGGCACCTCCGAGACCCCGGTCGTGCAGGGGGTCCGCATCGACGCCGACTCCCGTCGCGCCTGGATGGGGGAGAAGGAGCTGCACCTGACGACCAAGGAGTTCGACCTGCTGCGGGTCCTGGTCCGCGACGCCGGCAAGGTCGTCACCCGGGAGCAGATCATGCGCGAGGTGTGGGACACCAACTGGTGGGGTTCGACCAAGACCCTCGACATGCACATCTCCTGGCTGCGCCGCAAACTCGGCGACGATGCCGCCAAGCCCCGATACATCACGACCGTCCGGGGAGTCGGCTTCCGGTTCGAACGCGAGTAGGCGCATGCGCCGTCGACTGCTCTCCTCCACACTGGTCGTCGCGGTCATCGCGGTCCTGTTGCTGGGGGTCCCCCTGGGCGTCGTGGTCAGCCGCCTGATCGTCGACGAGGCGGCTCAGGAGCTCGGGGCGGAAGCCAAGCGTCTCGTGGGCGAGGTCGAGTACGCCCGGGTCCAGGAGACCCCGCTCGACCCGCAGCAACTGGAGCAGAAGTACCCGGGCAGGTACATCCAGATCTGGGAACGCGGAACC
This sequence comes from Nonomuraea sp. NPDC005730, assembly GCF_040630865.1. Taxonomy (NCBI): domain Bacteria; kingdom Bacillati; phylum Actinomycetota; class Actinomycetes; order Streptosporangiales; family Streptosporangiaceae; genus Nonomuraea; species Nonomuraea sp. NPDC005730. Next base: position 27,347 of record NZ_JBEXYK010000005.1, on the reverse strand, counting down.
CCTCTGCGGGTGACCGTCGTCGGCACCGCGCCGGCGTCGGGTCACCTGATGACGGAGGACGCGCAGACCAACACCGGTGTCTACGTCCGGATAAGTCGTGATCGGGATCAGGTCGAGCGCGACGTCCGGGCCAGGCTGCTGCTGATCGTGGCGCTGGCCGTCGCGGCGCTCGCGGTGGCCGTCAGCCTGGCCGTCGTACAGTCACGCAGACTGACGCTGCCCCTGCAGGACCTGGCGAAGATCGCCGAGCGGCTGGGGTCGGGCGACGCGCGGCCGAGCAAGCACCGCTACGGCATCCCCGAGCTGGACCGCGTGGCACAGGTGCTCGACCGCAGCGCCACCCGCATCTCCGACCTGCTCACCCGCGAACGCGAGTTCGCCACCGACGCCTCCCATCAGCTCCGCACGCCCCTGACCGGCCTGACCATGCGCCTGGAGGAGATCGTCGCCGCCTCGAACGAGCCGGAGGTCGTCCGCGAGGAGGGCGAGGCGGCCATCGTGCAGGCCGAGCGCCTGACCGCGGTGATCGACGAGCTGCTCGCGGCGGCCCGTCGCCAGCGCCACGCCCAGGCCGAGCCCGTCGCCATCGACGAGGTGCTCATCCAGCAGATCACCGAGTGGGAGCCGGTCTTCCGCGAGGCGGGCCGCACGTTGCACCTCGACGGCACCCGCGGCCTGAAGGCGATGGCCACCACCGGCGGCTTCGGCCAGGTCATCGCCTCGCTGCTGGAGAACTCCCTGCGCCACGGCGGCGGCACGGTCACCGTCACCAGCACCTGCGGCGACAACTACATCGTGATCGAGGTCGCCGACGAGGGCCCCGGCATCGCCGACGAGATCGCACCCAAGATCTTCGAACGGAACGTCAGCGGCGGCGGAGGCACCGGCCTCGGGCTCACCCTCGCCCGCGCGCTGGCCGCCGCCGACGGCGGACGGCTGGAACTGGTGCGCCGCCGGCCGGCGACGTTCGCCATCTTCCTGCGCCCGGCCGAGGAGGACAGCAGGAACCGCGTGGTCAGCGGTCCTGCCTGACCTCGGGCAGCTCGACCGGGATCGGCTCGGTGGCCTCCAGGAACACCCACTTCTTGTACGACCAGTAGCGGAACAGCGTGCCGAGGCCGACGCCGGCGAAGTTGGCGATGTTCAGGCTCAGGCCGTCGTGCAGGTGGAGGGTGTACTTGGTGAAGCCGATCACCAGCAGGCCGAACAGCAGGGCGACGCCGTTGAGCAGGAAGAACAGGAAGTATTCGCGGCCGAGGCCGCTCTGCTCGCGGTGGCGGAAGGTCCAGAAGCGGTTGCCCAGGTAGGCGAAGGTCGCCGAGATCGTGGTGGCGAGCACCTTGGAGGTGAGGGGGCCCCACTCGAAGCCGAGCAGGAAGAGGTTGTAGACACCCGTGTCGAGCAGAAAGGCGACGGCCCCGATGCTCCCGAATTTGGCCAGTTCGTGAACCAGGGACTCGAACCGCTGGTAGAGGCGCTTGGCAAACTCCACGTCCGCGCTCGGTCCTTTCCCTAGTCGAGACTGACCACCTCAGCGTACCGGCGATATCGTACGGCCGGTGTCAGGGGGCCGAACATACCCCGCAAAGACGACTTCTAAAAATATCGCCTTATGGGCGGCATTTCTGAAAGATCAGCATTACGCTGCCGTTCAGATCGCGGGCCCGCCCGCGATGTCGGACCTGCCGCTCCAGACGGCCGCCCTCCCGGGAGCCACCCGTGCCGCTTCGACTGCTCGCGTTGGTCCTGGCCCTGCTCACCGCGGGCTGTGGGGCGACCGGCGGCGCCCCGGTGCTCCAGGAGGACCGCACGCCTGCCCCGGCAGCCGCGCCACGGGTCGACCCGGCGACCGCCGAGCAGGCGTTCTCGCTGCTGCGGCAGCTCGACGGGGCCTGGCAGCGGCGGGACTGCGCCGCCGTACGGGAGCTGACCACGTGGGCGGAGCGGACGCTGGACGGCCGTGCCTGCGAGGCGACCCGGAACGGCCGTCCAGCCCGTCCCGCCGACCCCGTCTACGTGCTGCCCGACGCGGGCGACTGGTTCGCCGCGCTGGCCCGCGAGCCCTCGCCCGCCTACTACCTGTTCTTCCTGGAGGACGGCCGCTGGCGGCTGGGCGCGGGCCCGGTGCCCGTGCCCGGCGAGCCGGCGCGGGAGGCCGCCGAGGCGCCGTCGGCGCTGGTCAGGCAGGCCCGGTTGGTGCCGCAGCGGCACCTGACGTACCTCACCGACCCGGCCGGGGTGGCGGGCGTGCGCTTCCCGGCGGGGGATCCGCTGCGCGGGCTGCTCAAGGACGTCACCGCGAACCGCGCCGACGTCGAGCTGTTCGGCACGCGTACCCTCGCGATCCCGGTGGCCGCCGGTTCCGTCCTGGTGTTCGACGCCCTGCGGCTCACGTACGAGGGAGGGCGCGCGGATCTGGTGGTGATGGCCAGCCTCGTCGGCGCGGGCAACCGGATCAGGACACTCGGGCTGCGCCGGGCACGTGCCGGTTGACAACGGCGAGGTAGTCGTTCCGTCCCGGTAAGCTCACCTCACGTGAGTTCCTACAGTCCCATCGGGCCGGTCGTCGGCATCGTCGGCGCCGGTCAGCTCGCCCGGATGACGCAGCCGCCGGCCATCGCGCTCGGGGTCGAGCTGCGGGTGCTGGCCGCCGCCCCCGGGGAGAGCGCCGCACGAGTGATCGTCGACACCCAGGTCGGAGACTACCGCGACCTGGCCGACCTGCGGGCGTTCGCCCAGGGCTGCGACGCGATCACGTTCGACCACGAGCACGTGCCGACCGAGCACATCAAGGCCCTGATCGCCGACGGCCACGCCGTGCACCCGGGCGCCGACGCGCTCGTGCACGCCCAGGACAAGGCGGTCATGCGCGAACGGCTGACCGCGATCGGCGTGCCCTGCCCCGCCTGGGCCCGGGTCGCCTCGGCGGCGGAGGTCGCGGCCTTCGCCGCCGAGCACGGCTGGCCGGTCGTGCTGAAGTCGGTGCGCGGCGGCTACGACGGGCGCGGCGTGTGGGTCTGCCGCACCCCCGACGACGTGGCCGAGGCGTTCGCCACCGGCGTCGAGCTGATGGCCGAGGCGTTCGTGCCGTTCGAGCGGGAGCTCGCGGTGCTGGTGGCCCGCTCGCCCCACGGGCAGGGCGTCAGCTACCCGGTCGTGGAGACCGTGCAGCAGGACGGCATCTGCGTCGAGGTGCTCGCCCCCGCCCCCGGCATGGACCCCGAGGAGGCCGCCGTCGCCCAGCGCATCGGCCTGAAGATCGCCCACGAGCTGGGCGTGACCGGGCTGCTGGCGGTGGAGCTGTTCCAGACCGCGGACGGCCTCGTGGTGAACGAGCTGGCCATGCGCCCCCACAACAGCGGCCACTGGACGATCGAGGGCTCCACCACGTCCCAGTTCGAGCAGCACCTGCGGGCCGTGCTCGACCTGCCGCTCGGCTCACCCGCGATGACCGCCCCCGTCGTCGTCATGGCCAACCTGCTGGGCGGCGACGACCCCGACCTGTTCAAGCGCTACGAGCACGTGCTGGCCCACGATCCCGGCATCAAGCTGCACTTCTACGGCAAGGAAGTGCGTCCGGGCCGCAAGATCGGCCACGTCACGGCCCTGGGCACCGACCTCGACAAGGTGCGCGCCCGCGCCCGCCACGCCGCCGTCTACCTCATGACCGGGGAGTACACGTGACAGAGCGAATCGGGATCGTCATGGGGTCGGATTCCGACTGGCCCGTGATGAAGGCCGCGGCCGAGGCCGTGGCGGAGTTCGGCGTGCCGTTCGAGGCCGACGTCGTCTCGGCCCACCGCATGCCGGTCGAGATGATCGAGTACGGCCGGCAGGCGGCCTCCCGCGGCATCCGGGTGATCATCGCGGGGGCCGGCGGGGCGGCGCACCTGCCCGGCATGCTGGCCTCGGTCACGCCGCTGCCGGTGATCGGGGTGCCGGTGCCGCTGAAGTACCTCGACGGGATGGACTCCCTGCTGTCGATCGTCCAGATGCCGGCCGGGGTGCCGGTGGCCACGGTGGCGGTCGGGGGCGCGCGCAACGCGGGGCTGCTGGCCGTCCGCATCCTCGGGGCCTCCGACGCCGGGCTGCGCGAGCGCATGGAGGAGTTCCAGGGGCGTCTCAAGGAGCAGGCGTACGCCAAGGGCGAGAAGCTGCGCGCGGAGGCCGCGGAGCTCTGAGCAGGCAACTCAGGGCCCTCCAGGGGGCAGGGGTGTCATTCCCGGGCGCCTGGTCGGCTCTTTCCCGAGCGCCCGGTTCCTCGTGGTGAGGGGCCCCGGGCGCTCGGAGAGGTGCCGCGGTGGCGTTACGGGCGGCCGAGTGCCCGGTAGTGCCAGCCGGCCGAGCGCCACACCTCGGAGTTGAGCGCGTTGCGGCCGTCGACGATGCGCCGGGTCGCGACCACCGCGCCCAGCTCCTCCGGATCGAGCTCCAGGAACTCTCTCCACTCCGTCAGCAGCAGCACCACGTGCGCCCCGCGGACCGCCTCGACGGCCGACTCGCCGTAGTTCAGCTCCGGGTGAGCCTTACGAGCGTTGTCGAGCGCGATCGGGTCGTAGACGGTGACCTGTCCGCCCTGGTGGCCGATCGTCACGGCGACGTCCAGGGCGGGGGAGTCGCGAATGTCGTCCGAGTTCGGCTTGAAGGCCGCGCCCAGCACGCCGACCGTGCACCCGTGGAACGAGCCGCCCGCCAGTTCCCTGGCCAGGTCGACCATGCGGGCGCGGCGGCGCATGTTGATCGCGTCGACCTCGCGCAGGAACGTCAGCGCCTGGTCGGCCCCCAGCTCGCCGGCCCGTGCCATGAAGGCCCTGATGTCCTTGGGCAGGCAGCCGCCGCCGAAGCCGAGCCCGGCGTTGAGGAAGCGCCCGCCGATGCGGTCGTCGTACGAGAGCGCCTCGGACAGCTGCTTGACGTCGGCGTGCGCGGCCTCGCAGACCTCGGCCATGGCGTTGATGAAGGAGATCTTGGTGGCGAGGAAGGCGTTGGCCGCCGTCTTGACCAGCTCCGACGTCGCGAAGTCGGTCACCACGAACGGGACCTCGCCGAGCGGCGCGTACACGTCGCGCAGCACCTTCTCGGCCCGCTCGGAGCGCACGCCGAGCACGATGCGGTCGGGGTGGAGGGTGTCCTCCACCGCGAAGCCCTCGCGCAGGAACTCGGGGTTCCACGCCAGCTCGACGCCGACGCCCGCCGGCGACAGGCGGGCGAGCTTGTCGGCCATGCGCTCGGCGGTGCCGACCGGCACGGTGGACTTGCCCACGACCAGGCACTCGCGGTCGAGAAGCGGCGCGAGCGACTCGATGGCGCTGTCCATGTAGGACACGTCCGCGGCGTACTCGCCCTTCTTCTGCGGTGTGCCGACGCAGACGAAGTGCACGTCACCGAAGGCGGCGACCTCTTCGTAGGAGCTGGTGAAGCGAAGGCGTCCGGAGTCGAGCCCACGGCGGAGCACGGGTTCCAGCCCGGGCTCGTGGATGGGGAGCTCACCGTTGTTCAGCCGGCGGATCTTGTCCGCGTCAATGTCGAGGCCAAGGACTTCGAATCCGAGATCCGCCATGCAGGCCGCATGCGTGATGCCCAGGTATCCGGTCCCGATCACCGTGAGGCGATATGGCACGAGCGAGCTCCTTTCGATCGCCAGGCATGCTACCGGCCTTCGCTACCTCCTTCGTGCCACCTGCGTCTGTTCGCAAACCGTACTAGCTGGTAACAAAGTGCTCGGACGTCCTAGTATCTATGCATGAGCTTCCCTCTCTATGCGCCCGCCGAAGAGCACGACATGCTCAGGGAGACGGTCCGCGCCCTGGCCGACGAGAAGATTGCGCCGCAGGCCGCGGCCGCCGACGAGTCCGAAGAGTTCCCCTGGGACGTCTACAAGGCCCTCGTCGCCGCCGACCTGCACGCCGTGCACGTTCCCGAGGAGTACGGGGGCGCCGGGGCCGATGCGCTGGCCGCCGTGATCGTCATCGAGGAGGTCGCGCGGGCCTGCGCGTCGTCCTCGCTCATCCCGGCCGTGAACAAGCTGGGCACCGTGCCGCTCCTGCTCTCGGCGTCCGAGGAGCTCAAGCAGCGTTACCTGGCGCCGGTGGCGCGGGGCGAGGCCATGTTCTCGTACGCGCTGTCCGAGCCGGAGGCGGGCTCCGACGCCGCCGCCATGAAGACCCGCGCGGTCCTCGACGGCGACCACTACGTGCTCAACGGCACCAAGATGTGGATCACCAACGCCGGCGTCTCCGAGTACTACACGCTGATGGCCGTGACGGACCCGTCCGCCGGCGCCCGGGGCATCTCCGCCTTCGTGGTGGAGAAGTCCGACGAAGGCGTCTCCTTCGGGCCGAAGGAGAAGAAGCTCGGCATCAAGGCCTCGCCGACCCGCCAGGTGATCCTGGAGAACGTCCGCATCCCGGCGTCCCGCATGATCGGCGAGCCCGGCACCGGCTTCAAGACGGCCCTTGCCACCCTCGACCACACCCGCGTCACCATCGCCGCCCAGGCGCTGGGCATCGCCCAGGGCGCCCTCGACTACGCGGTCGGCTACGTCAAGGAACGCAAGCAGTTCGGCCGTCCGATCGGCGACTTCCAGGGGCTGCAGTTCATGATCGCCGACATGGCGATGAAGCTGGAGGCGGCCAGGCAGCTGACGTACCGCGCCGCGGCCAAGAGCGAGCTGGCGATGCACGGCCGGCCGCAGAAGGACCTGACGTTCCTGTCCAGCGCCGCCAAGTGCGCCGCCTCGGACGCCGCCATGGAGATCACCACCGATGCGGTGCAACTGCTGGGCGGGTACGGATACACGAAGGACTTCCCGGTGGAACGCATGATGCGGGACGCCAAGATCACCCAGATCTACGAGGGCACCAACCAGATCCAGCGGATGGTGATGGCCCGGCAGCTGTTGAAGTAGGCGTTGACGTGCGGAAACCCGGCCCCTCCTGTGAGGTGAGCCGGGTCCGTCGGAACGCTGGCTGATCTTCGCTTTCGGTCTGTTCCGTCCCTGTTCCGTGATCTTTACGGGGCGGCCCAGGGCTGCCAGGATCACGCGACATGGACGTCGATGACTTCTGGGGCCTGATCGAGCGTTCCGGACGCGAGACCGACACGAGGAGAGCACGTGTCTCGTGGTTGGTGGACGAACTCTCTCGCCGTCCTGTCGAAGAGATCATTGACTACCACATCTGGTGGACGACCACTCAAAATCGCGGCTGCACTATCGATCTGTATGCGGCGTACTGGTTCGTGTTCCGCATGGGTTCGCTGGACGGCTTCGAGTACTTCGTGAACTGGCTTGTCAGCCTGGGACGTGAGACGTTCGAGGCTGTCACTGACTGCCCTGATCGGCTGATCGAGTTGCCTCAGGTCCTCCACCTGCTGGAGCTGGAGAAGCCGTCTGCCAACTCTGCCAAGCGCCGGCTACAGAATCCGGAGCAGATGAGGGAAGAGCAACCTGAGTTCGATCCACTGGGCTACGTGGCTTATCACGCCTACGAGCGGGTGACTGGGCAGGATCCGGACGGGCTCGGCGACGCCGCGAACGCTCGCGGCGTTTCAGGCGGCTTCCCCCTGGTTCCGGCGATCGGCAGTGTTCCCCGCGGAGAACAGTGGGACTTCGACGATGAGCAGGAAATGGCTCGCAGGCTTCCGCGGATAGCCCGCTACCGGGATCAGTGACGTCCCTCTACGCTGATGTGGCGGCCGCTTACGGGCGGAAGAAACGCTCGTCAATCGCTCTGCGGGCGCGGTCGTGAGATCCGGGCATCATGTGGGCATAGACACGGAGGGTGAAGCCTGGGTCGGCGTGGCCTAGGTACTCGGCAAGTTCCTTGACCGAAACGCCGCCGGCCAGCATGACGCTCGCGTAGTAGTGCCGGAGTTGGTGCAATCCTTCCTTGCGGGAGGTGACGTAGCGGCTTCGTTTGCGCGGGTCCTTGTCTGGTGCCGGGATCACGCCCGCTGTCACCAGAGCGGGCTTCCAGACGGTTTCGCTGTAGCTTCTGGCCTTGATGAAGCGGTCGTCCGTCCAGCGAAACAGCAGGTTGTGGGTGCGGAGTCTGCCATCCGGCTTTTCCCAGGGCAGGGAGCAGGCCAGCGGGGGATAGGCGGAGACGTGCCGCTCGATGGCCTCCGCAGCCCGGCCGGGCAGCGGTACGACCCGCTCACGGTCGTTCTTCGGCAGAGCGAAGACGTGGTGCGATCCCAGCTTCTTGATCTGCCGACGTACGCGAACAAGACACTCCTCGAAGTCGATGTCTTCAAGGGCCAGGCCGAACAGCTCACTCTGCCGCAGTCCGCACGCGGCCCCCAGCATTGGGAGCAGGCGGAAGAGGCCGGGGTGAGCGTCGATCAGGGCGTAGACCCGTTCGTCCGACCATGCCGTGATCGCTTCGGTGGTGCGCTTCGGCACCTGGACGATCGGCGACTTCGCGGGACTTCGCTTGATCGCCTCGTCGGCGACGGCCAGGTCGAGGATGCCCTGGAGGACCAGGAAGGCCGTCTGTACGGTCGAGGTCTCGAAGCGGCTGCTCAGGTCGCTGATCCACGCCTGGATTTGGGATGGCTTGATGCTCTTCACTTGGCGCTTCGTGTAGGTCGGTGCGACGTGGAGGCGGTGGATGTACTCGTATCGGATCTTGGTCGAGGGGTCCACCATGCGGGAGGCGAGCCAGCGTTCGGCGATATCGCCGAAGAGCACCTTGCCGGCGTTCGGGTCGATGTAGTCGCCGCGGGCGATGTCGGCGCCCATCGTGGCGATTTTGCGCTCGGCGTCGGCCTTGCGGTCATAGGCGGTCGAGCACTCCTTCCCGTCGGGATCCACCCAGACGGCGAGCCAGCGCTTGCCCTTGCCGTACCGCGTGGTCCGGACTTTCCGCGGTTTGCCGTCCTGGTCGCGGACTGTCTTGGTCCACAGGTCCTTGACGAAGGCCATGGGCTACTCCTGGTCCTGGACCCAGGACATGACGTCCTCGGGCAAGTAGCGCAGATGGCGGCCGATCCTGTGGCCTCTGGGGCCGGTGCGGTGGTGTCGCCATTGGTAGAGCGTGGCGATCGGAACACCGAGGAAGGTGGCTACGTCCTGGACAGTCCAGAGCTTGGTGAGAGTGCTCATATGCACCCTCCGGTGATGGCGGCGGCGAGGAGTTGATCGCCTAGGGAGTGGCCCTTGCCTGCGTACTCCCATTCGCTGATCACGAGGGCTGCGTCTTCGGCGAAGAGCGGGAGGCGGCCGGTGGTGATCTCGCGTTGTCGGACGTGGTGTTCGCGGTCAGCTCGGATGTCGCCGAGGGTGGTGGAGTAGCGGCGGGAGCGGGTTGAGAAGTGGCCGCGGAATCCGAGCATGTGGGCCCAGTCGGCGAGGCGCAGTTCGGCTAGGTCGGGTTCGGTGCCGAGTTCCATGCAGGTGGTGATGAGGCGGCGGGCGTGGTCGCGGAGGTTGTACAGGGTCAGGTCGTCGAGGGGGTTGATGCGGCGGTCGAGGGTGCCGACGCATTCGGCGGCTTTGGTGGCGTACTTGGCGATGTAGCCGGCGACGGCTTGGTCGGTGAGGTCGCCGTTCAGGGTGATGGGGCGGATGTCGAGTTGCCGCCCCCAGCGCAGGACTCGTTCGGGCTGGTCGAGGTAGGCGGGAGCTTTGGCGGACACGGCTTTGGCGGCGTGCTGGATTGCAGTGGTCAGGGCGTCGGCAGTGGCCCAGGGCGGTGGAGGTGTGGCGGGCCCTCCGGGGCCGTCGAGGCGGATGACGGCGTGGAAATGGACGACGCCACGCCGCTGGTACTCGGCGACTTTGGCGAAGGAGAGGGTGAGGTGGTGGCGGAGGTCCTTGAGGAGCAGGCCACCGAGTTTGGCCAGGTGGCGGCGTACGGAGTCGGCGAAGCGCTTCCACAGCAGCGGGGCCAGGGCGTTGAACAGGACGGAGCCCGTGTAGTCGTAGCACTCAGGGCAGAGCGGTTCGCCCAGGCGCGGGTCGTCCTTGCTGTGGCGTTGGGTGCAGGACATGACTTGGCCGTGTGGGCAGGTGGTGGCGTTGCGGCGGGCGTGGCAGGGCTGGATCTTGCCGTGGTGTTCGTGGCGGGTGTGGACCGGGCCGAAGGACGGCGCGGTCAGGGTGATGAACAGGGTTGGGTGGGTGGTGACGGTCTCGGGGACGCCTTTGCCGCCCACGAGGCCGGCGCGGATGAGGTGGTAGGTGTCGGCGCGGTAGGTCTCGGCGCAGGACGGGCAGCGGGTGGCCCGGCGGGTCTTGCACGGGACGCGCAGGATGCCGTCGGGTTCGGTGCGGGTGGTGTAGCGGTGCAGGAGTTGGCCGGTGGCACGGTCGTAGTGGTCGACCTTGCCGCGTAGGTGGATGGGCTGGCGGCAGCCGCCGGTGCGCTTGACCTGGTTTGCCCAGCGGTCGTAGTCGGGGTGGTTAAGTCGGGCGATCATGCCCGCTTTGGCGTGCGCGGTGGCGTGAAGTGTGGGCAAGATGGAGACCTCCTTTCGCTCGTTCGGGTGAAGGGATGGCCCTCGACCTGGCAGTCGTCTTGGCGGATGTGCGGCCAGGCCGGGGGCGCTGCGCTTTATGCGCCGTGGTTATCGATGCCGGTGCCGTCGCAGTCGAGGCAGCGGGCGTCGTCGGAGTCGATTCCGGTGCCGTTGCAGGTGCAGCAGCGGTAGTGGATCACCTCGTCCATCGGGTCACTTCCTGTCGCGGGCGGTGGTGAGGTAGATGCGCCAGTGATGAGGGCGGGTGCGGTCGGGGTAGGCGCGTGAGACGCCGATGACGGTGAAGTGCAGGCGTAGGCGGAACAGGGCGTCAACGATCTCGGCTCGGGTGCCGTCGATGCGGATGCGCATGCTCGGGTCCTCTTCTGATCAGGTGGCGGGCGTGGGGTCGGATTGGATGCAGCCGCGGTAGCTGGCTTCGGCGGCGTGGCTGGCGCGGGCGGCGGCCAGGATGGCGACGGCGCGGTATTCCACCGGGCCGAACAGGCGCGAGGTGGCGTAGTGGCCGTACGGGGAGTCCTCGTAGTCGATCTGCGAGCCGACGAGGGCGGCGATCTGGTCGATTTCGGCGCGTTGGTCGGAGTCGCTGGCCTGGTGGGTGAAGTGGTGGACGGTGACGCTGGAGGAGACGGGTATGTCGGGATGGGCTTCCAGGAAGGCGGCCAGGTCGAGCAGGCCGTGGATGAGGGCGGTGCGGCGGTCGTGGGTCATGGGTCGGTTCTCCCTTCAGGCGGTGCGCAGGGTGCGCAGCAAGTCGGAGGCGAGTTGGTTGGACACGCCCAGGTGGGCGCGTAGGGCGTCTCGGGTGATGGGCTTGCCGTGCCGGGTGTGGTGTTCGTCGGCTACACGGCGGGCGTAGTCGATCAGGGCGGGCGCGAGGTCGCTGTCCCGCTCGTCGTCCTCGTCCTGGGGGTGGGACGGGACGAGTTCCGGAGCCGAAGACGAAGCCAGGACGGGCGAGGACGCCACAGCAGTGGACGGTTCCGGACGGGTGGCGCGGCGTTCCAGCATCGAGACGGCGATGAGGAAGGCGGCGGCCGGAGTCGCTGCGGTGATCCAGCCCCAGGCGGTCGGGTCGGCTTGGGCGAGGTTCGCGGCCAGGGACAGGACGATCCCACCGGTCAGGACGAGGACGGGCCACGAGAGCCGTCCCCGCCGGTGGTTGCCGGTCCTCTTGTCGCGTTGACGTTCGCGGGCGGCCATGACGCAGGTCAGGTCGATGCAGACGGCGACTGCCCAGGACATCCAGCCGGTCTGGCCGTGCTCGGTGGCGGTGTCGCGGATGTGGGTGAACGATCCGGCACCCGCGATGGCGGCCAGGATGAGAACCGGGCCGGTGTCGAGCAGCCAGCAGGCGAAGCGTCGCATCGTTCCTCCCTTCGTGGTTCAGGCGTTGATGGGTTCGGGCAGGTGGGCGGTGATCTCATCCCAGGCAGGGGTGAGGTGGGCGTGAGTACGGGCGGCGTGTTCGGCGGCTTGCTCGGTGACGTAGTAGGAGCGGGCGCGGTACCACTGGCCGTCCTGACCGGCGACGATGGCGACCCCTGGCGTTTCGGCGGGGATGGCACGAGCCGAGGCGAGGGCCGCCGGGTCGAGATCGCCGAGCGTCATGGTGGCGGTCTCGGGATCGTTGACGCGGTGGCAGATCCGTCCGGAGCACTGGGCACGGAGAGCGGTGACGCCGGGGCCGAGGTCAGAGCCGATGCGCTGGCCGCAGCAGAACAGGTAGATGCCGAACGCTCGTCCGAGCTGGGCGACCCGCAGCAGGGCTGTCGAGGTCTTGGCGATCTCGTCCTTCTCGGACTTGTCGGCCATCAGGTACAGCTCGGCCAGCTCGTCGACCAGGGCTACGACCGGGACCGGCCGCACGCCCGGCGGAAGCTGCCAGATGTTCCTAGCGCCGGCCTGGCGGCACAACCCCATGCGATCGACCATCAGACCGACCAGATCATCCAGCAGCCCGCCGGACTCGGCGCGCGAGGTGGCCAGCGCGGACAGGCGCGGCCTGTAGGGCGTGAACTCCACCCCGCCCTTGAGGTCGAAGCCGACCAGGGCCACGGGTTGCGGAGCCAGCCCGACGATCAGGGCGTTGGCGAGGTTCGACTTCCCGGACTGCGTCGCCCCCGCGTTCAGCCAGTGCGGCACGGTGCGGAAGTCGATGGTCCAGGGCTTGCCGGTCTCCAGCCGCCCCACGGTGACCTTGAGCAGTTCCGGTGAGGGCGGGAGTTCGTCGACCTTGACCAGCGGGTCGCGCATGGTGGCCATGAGGACGACGCGGCCGGGACCGGGTGAGGAGACGCGGATGGCGTGGACGCCCCAGGAGTGCGCGAGGCGTTCGGCGACGTCGGCGTAGTCGCCGGGGGTTTGGCCTTCTAGGGTGTGCAGGGTGACGCGCCAGCCGTGCCGGGTCGGCAGTGGCAGCCACATGAACGGCTTGGTGTCCACGGCGATGCGCTGCCACCTGCGCCGGACGCGGACGATGCCCGTCGAGGCCATCAGGCCGGGGACGGTGGTGAACCAGAAGCGCTGCCGCTTCTTGGTCAGCCCGCAGCCGAGGGCGACCCGCCGCCACGAGGCCCGTACCGACAGGCCGACGAGCGAGAAGCCGAGCACGAGCCAGAAGGACGGGTGGTGGAAGCGGCGCCAGGCCCACAGCCCGGCCGCGACGGCGGCCAGGGCTGCGAGCAGGTACGGCGCGTCAGGCATCGACGGCCTCCCTGGCGGGGAGCAGCGCCGAGGCGCGGTAGGCGATGCCCCATCGGCCGGCGATCTCCCAGACGTAGCCGAGCAGGCCGACGGCGTTGACCTGGTCGCCGACGCTGATGGGCGGTTCCCCGGTGATGCCGATCTTGACGAGTTCGATCCGGCCGAACTCGTCCTCGACGGAGACGGTGACCTCGTAGACGGTGTTGCCGTTCTTGTCGGTCTTGATCTCACCGGTGTCCCTGTTGAGCACCCGCGGACGCGGTGCCTTGACGCAGGTGATGGCGAGCTTGCCGACATCCACAGGAATCGGGATGGAACGCATGGGCTGTGACCTCCTCTTTCGTCGTTCACCAACATAGTTAACCTAGTTGGCTTGGTTGTCAACGTCCTCTCGGTTGGCTTGGTCGGTGTTTCGTGGTGTGATGGACGGCGATGGTCAAGAACACCGGGCGCCCCGGCTACCTCCAGATCGCCGACGATCTCCGCGCGCAGATCAACGGCGGCTCTCTCGCGCCCGGCACCCCGCTGCCGTCCACCGCGCAACTCGCCGAGCGGTACGACGCCTCGTTGAGCGTGGTGAAGATGGCCGTCGGCATCTTGCGCAACGAGGGCCTGGTGATCGGCCAGCAGGGCAAGGGCGTGTTCGTCCGGGATGTCGAGGAGCGCCCCGCCGGCGACGAGCAGGCCGACGTGGCCGAGCTGCGCGCCGCCGTGCGGGACTTGTCGGTACGCCTCGCCAAGGTCGAGGAGCAGTTGGCTACGTCCACGTCACGCCGTCCCGGACGTAGCAGCCGGTGACCTTCCGGGCCAGCGAGGCCGAGGCCCCGCCGGGGTGCCGGCGCAGGCTCAGGGCCTTGTCCTGGCGGCGGATGCCGACCAGGACCATGACGTAGCCGACGAGCAGGGTCGTGCTCAACAGAGCGGCGATGATCAGCGGAAGCCAGCTCACGTCCAGCTCACCCCCATCGCGAACGCGCCGCGGGGGCCGCGCGGGGGACGCCTGGTCTCGGTCCGTCGCCGGTTGCGCCGGTTCCGGGACCGCTCCTTACGCGCCCACCGGCTCCGCGCCAGGCACTTGGAGCACTGGGTCTGCCCCTCGGTCAAGGCGTTGCCGCAGTCGCACGAGGGCGTCTCGGCGGGGATGGTGATCTCGTTGTTCATGGGTGCATCTCCTCCTTCGGTCGCTGCCGTTGTGGCGTTGTGCAACCGAGGGTGCGACGCAGAGTCAGGACGAGATCACTACACGACGGGACATGTTCAAGACGTCCGGCCTACGATGTCCAGGTCCCCGGACGTCCTTGGGAGCAGGTGAGATGGCGAACGAACGGCTACGCGCCGCGCTGTTGCAGAAGGGCGTGAGCGTCGCGGACCTGGCCGAGGCGATTGAGGTGGATCCAAAGACCGTCGAACGGTGGATCACCAAGGGACGCGAGCCGTACCGTAAGCACCGGTTTGCCACGGCTTCGTACCTCGGTGTGGACGAGACGTACCTGTGGCCGCAGGCCCTCTCGCGGGAACAGGTGGTCGCCGCGTCCGAGAGCGAGGTCCTGGCGATCTATCCACACCGCTGGGCCGTACCGCGGGACGCGTGGGGACGTCTGTTCACTGCCGCGTCCCAGGACATCGGCGTCCTGGTCTACAGCGGATTGTTCCTCGCCGACGACGCCGCGATGGTCCGTCTGCTGGGGGAGAAGGCGCAGGCGGGCGTGCGGGTCCGTGTCCTGCTCGGCGACCCCGGCTGCGCCGAAGTCGCTCAGCGGGGAGAGGACGAGGGCGTCGGCGACAGCATGGCCGCGCAGATCCGCAGCGCGCTGATCTTCTACCGGCCGCTCCTGCCCCTGGACAACTTCGAGCTCCGCCTCCATCAGACGATCCTGTACAACTCGATCTACCAGGCTGACGGCGACTACCTGGTCAACATGCACGTGTACGGCACCCGCGCCGGGAACGCGCCCGTACTGCATCTGCGAAGGGTGGCCGGCGGCGAGATGGTGACCACCTACGCCGACAGTTTCGAGAAGGTATGGGCACAAGCCATCCCGGTGGAGTCCTGACAATGGCCAAGCGAATCGACTTCTACGACGACCCCGACGCACCCGAGCCGAACAGCCTGGTCCCGTCCGTCAACGTCATCGTCACCAACACGGCCGGGGACGTCTTGATGATTCGCCGGACTGACAACGACAACTGGGCCGTGCCGGGCGGCGCGATCGACCTCGGCGAGTCCATCCCCGCGGCAGCCATCCGCGAGACGTATGAGGAGACCGGCATCACCTGCGAGATCACCGGCCTGGTCGGCACCTACAGCGACCCCCGGCACGTGATCCTCTACACCTCCAACGGCGAGGCCCGACAGGAGTTCTCCATCGTCCTGACCGGCCGCGCGGTCGAGGGCGAGCCGACTCCGAGCGAGGAGTCCCGAGAGGTCTGCTGGGTATCCAGGAACGAGATCACGTCACTGCCGATGGACCGCTCGATGCGCAGGCGGATCGACCACTATCTAACCGGCGTCGGCCTGCCGCACATCGGATAGCGCCGCCTCCACCGACCGCACCGAGGACACGATGCAGGGGGTGGCGTCCGTGATCGACCGGCTGACCACATGCTCAGGGCCATACCGCGAGTGGATCTCGGCCAGGCGGTCGCTGACATCCACATGCCGGCCATCCGGGCCGGTGGTCATGTCGCAGTAGGTGAGAGCTCTAGCCAGGACCGGCGCTCCCTGGTCGAACTCCTTGGCCAACACATCGAACAGGTCACGCTGCCGGGCCTCATTGTCCGCGCACGAGTGGTAGGCCACCAGCCGGCACAGCCGCTCATCTGCCCCGGCGACATCGCGCAGGTAGCGAGCGCCGTCGAGCTGATGCATGCCCGTGCCCACCAGGTCCGGGGCGTATCCGATGTCATGCAGAAGCGAAGCGGCAATCAAGGTGTCGGCCTCTTCCCCAAGGAGCGGCGTCAGGGATGCAGCTCGCTCAGCCACTCCTTGGGTATGCGCCCAGCGGCGAGGCAAGGTCGTCTTCAGCAGGTCCTTGGCTAGGCCATAGGCCCAGTCGACATCTTTCACGCTGTTCACCTTAGACAGACCGCATATGTGCCGATCCAGTATCAGATACGGACGTCCCAGGACGTCTCATCCACAAACGAACCGGCCCCGCCCATGCTCGACCACGACCAGCCCTTCACGCTCCAGAACGTCGAGCGCCCGCCGCACCGTGTCCCGTGACGCCTCGTACCGCTGCCGCAGCTCCTTCTCGCTCGGCAACACAGTCCCTGTGGCGAGGGCGCCGCTCTCGATCTGAGTGCGCAGCTCAGAGGCGATCACCTGATAGCGGTACGCGATGTCCGCCCGCGTCCCTGGTACCACGCGGCCTTTGGAGGGAATCGTGACGATGACCCCCTCCTGCTCCAGAATGGCGAGGCCACGTCTGAGCGTGTTCCTGGCCACCCGGAACTCCGCGCACAACTCAGCCTCGGACGGCAGCGAACCGCCCACCGGATACTGTCCTACGCCGATCCGTGCCCGCAACCGCTCCGCGATCTGGGTGTAGACAGCACCGCCCGTCAGCCACGGAGACTCGTCCACAGCCATGCCGTCAGGCACGCCGATACGCATCAGAGATCAGGCCTAGATCGATGCGCAGCTCGGCCTGATCACCCGCTCGCCAGCCGTTCCGGGCGACCTGCTCAACCCTGTCGATGGCAGCCTCCAGATTGAGGCAACTGGTCCGCTCGTCGGGCTGATCACCCCAATAGAACCAGTAGAACGGGACGTTGACGTAGACCTTCCGGATCCGAGAGCGACGATCCTGGACGCTCAACTCAGGACGCCCATCCTCAGCCGCCATCAAGACGGCCGCGATCCCCCGAGGTCGTAGCCCGTTCCCCAGCTCCGTCAGCAGACGCTGCTGATAAGCGAGGCTCTGTGCTCGGCCGCTTTGCATGTGTTCCGTCCCTTCGGTGGCTCTTCCGGCCCCACGAGCATCGGCCAGGCACCAGGAACCTCTACACCGCAACTAGGGGACGTCTAGGGACGTCTCATGTTAACGTCCCAGGCAACGACGGTTCCCTGACAGGAGCGGCGGCCCTCATGAACGACCACTTGCGCAACGCGATGCTCGCAGCCCGCATCACCCCGACCGACGTCGCAGCAGCCCTCACTGTGGACCCCAAGACCGTCCACCGCTGGCTCCAAGGCCGCATCCCCTATCCCCGCCACCGCTGGGCCATCGCTGACCTCCTACAGGTCCACGAAGCCGACCTCTGGCCGCAGGTAGCCCAACAACACCTCGCCCTCGTCGGCGACGTCCGGGCCATCTACCCCCACCGCTGGGCCGTCCCCAAGAGCGTCTGGCACACCCTCTTCCAAAGCGCAACCGAGGAGATCGACATCCTCACCTACAGCGGCCTGTTCCTCCCGGAAGACGGCAAGATCCTTGGCATCCTCACCGCCCGAGCCCACGCAGGCGTCAAGATCCGAATCCTCCTCGGCGACCCCAACAGCCCCCAGGTCGCCAGACGCGGCACCGACGAGGGCATCGGCCCCGAAGTCATGGCCGCCCGCATCAAGAACGCCCTAACCCTCTACCGTCGGCTACACGACGTCCCCAACGTAGAGATCCGCCTCCACCGAACCGTCCTCTACAACTCCATCTTCCGAGCAGACAACGAACTCCTGGTCAACCTCCACGCCTACGCCACCCCAGCCGCTGGAGCCCCCGTCATGCACCTCCACCACAAGGAGGAGCAGGGCGCAGCCGCGGTCTACCTCACCAGCTTCGTATGCATCTGGACCACCGCCGCGCCTCCTCACGACGAGATATGATCAGACACCGGGCAGCCCTGAAAGCAACTTCTCGACACGTCATTAAAGCGGCCCGCTGCGCGGACCGCCGGGCGCGCCGGTCGGCAAGCGTGCCCGGCTGCGGCTCTTCGGCCGGTCCGGGCACGTACCGCCCCGCGCGCCCGAGAGCCGACAGAAGCCGCCAGTAAGACGGTGACAGTCGCTCACTTCGGTTCTCGTCATGCCAACTGGACGCTGGTCACCTGCTACCTGCCCCGTCAGACACCGTCCCATTGATCGCTCGCTACGGCACGTCGAGATCATCTCTGCGCTTAGATGGTTGCTAAGCAAGTTTCCCTCTTCGTGGCTGAGCTCAGGGTGGGCCATCACACCAATACAGGTTGCGATCGCGCTGTGGCTGGTCATTGCACGGGGTTGAGGACGATCGAAGGTCCGAGGCTTCGCCCCGGCCCGCCGAGCGACCAGTGCGCCCCTGTGCATTCCACTGGCGCCCCCTATAGCGAGGTACGGCTGGACGTCACCAAGCGCTGGCCTCCCGGCTGACGGTCACCGGTGCTTGCTCGTCGCCTGGCTCCGACTCCGGGATGATCGCGGCTCTGCTTCGCCATCTCCAAGCCATACTCGCGGCTGTACGATATGGCCGCGACGGAGCCAAGGGACGTATGGGTGGTGGGCAAGGAAGACGGAGGCAGCGAGAGCGCGCCGTACCTGACCTGCTTCGATGACGTCTCCTGGCGCGAGCAGGAACTGCCGGTCGACATCCGTTCGCTGAGGCGCTCCACCTTCAACGTGGCCACCTCTGGTGCCAACGACGCCTAGCCGTTCGCTAGTCAAGGGCGAACAACGGCAGGCGGCCTTCCACTGGAACGGCATGACGTGTCGAGAAGAGCCGCTACCTCAGAAATCAGCATCGTGCGCACAATAGTCCCGCCACAGGTGATGACGAGCGTCCCTGTGGCGGGTGCCAACATAAATTCCGGCTGCGGCATGAGGCAGCGTGGATGCGTTGCAGGATGTTCAAAGGCCGATGGCCGGCGTCACATCACAGGCACGTCCAGTTCATCGTCTTCGCCGATTCGAGGAAGTCGTTTGGCAATGTCTCCAGAATTCACTATGTCGCGAACCACATCGACCATTGCCGATGCGCCTTTGTTCTTAATGATGACCAGGTCAGGGAGACACAAATAGCTGCCGCCAAGTGACTGGCCCGATATTTCCTCGCGTTCAAGAATTCGTGCGACCTCTTCCCGGGTCATCATGCAGGCGCTAAATCTAGTGCCGTCCGGAAGCGTGATAATAGAGTCCCCCAACTCTATGGATTCGATATCCATCTCACCGGGTCGGAGGATGTCGATAGTGAACAACTCCTCACTCCAGGAATAGTATGCATTATTTTGCATAGAGTCTCTGCAATCTTGCGATGACTTTAGATTCATTCTTCTTATTTGCCTTTCCGACGATAACGATCGTGTTGCCGACCTTTCTGAAAAAGAGACGGCCTCCGTTCTCGGCTCGCCCATAACTTACGTCAGTTCCCGTGAGATATCCGTTCCCCTTTCCAGGATTCATGTTTCCCTTTGAAAGTTCATTGAATAGGTGATCCAAGTCTTTCTGGTTGCTTCGGCCAGCTTCTTGGGCAGCGCGCGTGAGGTAGGAGTCGTCGCCGATGGCCGATGCCATTCGGCCGCCACAGGGGGCAGCGTTGTGGACGAGAATATCAACGCTACCTGCAGCCACGTGGTAAGTATGGATATCGGAAACGGTGAGGTTGTACACGCGGCGGACCGCTGTCCATGCCCTGACGGCCTTGACTTCAGCATAGCCATTGGAGGCAGTCCGGAGGATCATCCCGGGCCGGAGATCGTCCGCATCCACCCATCGCCTTACGTCGGCGGCCCAGAGTGGATGGCCCGCGGTGGCGATCACGATCCCGGTGGCATCACCCTTGACGCCATCGATGTCTATCGTTAGTTGTACGAGCTTCTTGCTTCCCTCGCCTGCAATCAGCGCAACGACAGGTTTGGCCTCCGTTTTGCCGGTCTCAGGATCGGTGGCAATCACCTGATCGCCCACTCGGACATCCTCGATCCGCTTGCGGCTGCCGTCGACCATGAGCACCAACGTGCCCGGCACGAAGCTATTGCAGACGATCTCCTTGTATCGCTTGCCATATCTTGCCAGCCTTGTGGCGGGAACGGCATCGAGCATCGCCTCAAAACAGGAGCCAGTGTCCCTGCTGCCCAGACATTTGTCGATGCCGTCGAGCGGGAAGAACAAGAAGAAGAACCCCGCGACGTAATCCTTGCCGGAGCTGTATGAGCAAACGTATTCGACTGGACCGTCAGCTCCTGTGTTTCCGCACGCCAATGCGAATCCGTACTGCGGGGACAGGTGCTCAGCGATTCGATCGGCTTCCTTGTCCAGTTCGGTCGTGAGCGTGCGCCTGCGCCAGGCCTGGCATTGCTTGGAATGGGGATTCTTGCAGTTCCTCTGCTGCTCGCGTCGACGCTGTTCCCATTCCTTACATTCCCGGTAGTCTCGAGGGTTTTTGTAGTCGGCCTGAACGCAGGGGGAGAGGCCGGTTGGGTCGGACATGCCGATGGGATTATTTCCTGCGTAGCTGTAGGGGTTGGCCCACTGGGGCTTGGAAAGCTCGAGAAGCGGATCGGTCGAGATGAATTTGGCGATAGACGCGTCGTAGTAACGGGCATCGAGCAGGGTAAAGCCGATATTGTCATCTTCCGTCTTACCGAGGAAGCCGCGGTCCGTGAAGGGAAGGTCATCGCCTCCCCGGCGTTTCCCGTAGGAAAGGTATCGCTCGCGGCTCACCTTGCCTGTCGCGTCGTTGATGGCTAACTGAGTCGAGCCGTGCAGTCCGGACATCATCCAGGTAACGCCCTCGCCAACCGTGCGCATGGCGACTGTCGCGCCGTCGGGGGAGGCGTAGTACCGCTTTCCACTGAGCCGACCATCGGTGAGCTCGATTTCCATGTTGCCGAGGTAGAGGACGGTTTTGTCGGATCCGCGACGGATCAGGCGGTCACCGTCGGCGTCGTAGACCATGGTGGTGTCGTTGCCGTCGACCGTGGTCTTTTCCAGTTGCCCGAGTTCGTTCCAAGCGAGAGTGGATTGCTTGCCTCCAACAGACCGGGAGGTGAGCTGTCCAGCATTGTCGTAGCTATATGTGTCGGTGCCCGCAGGACGGTCAATCGAGGTAACCGCGTTAGGCCTGACCGACGACGGCCCCGGCGCGGGGTAACGGTAGGCCGAATTTTGACCGTTGTCATCGATCGAGATGATGTTGCCAACGCCGTCGTAAGCATAGGTGTGGTTATAGGGGTCTATCCCTTGGCTGTCCGGCGAGGCCGTGCATGACGAGCCAGTGGTTGTGTATGCCCTTTCGAGCCGGTGCAGGCCGTCGTAGGAGAAGCACTCCGACTGGCCGACCGTTGAACCTGACACCGCCGAGGCAGCGTCCAGAATGCGCGTGACCTCGCCGGCCGCGTCGTAGAAGAACTGATCATCCTGAGTAACGACAGGGACAGGGGTGTCGGCCTTGGCGCTGGTGGTGACGCGAGTAAGCCATCCGGTGCTGTTGTCCCATGTCAGGGCGCGCTTGATTTGCCCGTTGTTTCCGTACGAACGCTCGGCCAACTGGCCGGTCGGAGAGAACGTCGTGGCCTTGATGTAGGTGCCGAGGTCGCTACTCAGGGCGTATGGCAAGCCGAGGTCGGTGTAGGTCGATGTCACCTTCTCTGCAGGAAGGCCGGCAGCCGCGGGCATACCGAATGCGGCCACAGCGCCGGAAGGCGTGTAGGAGGTGGTGAAGTCATACGATCCGGCCAAGAGCCCTTCCACCGACGGAATCGTCAAGGTGGAGGCAGTCGGACGATCCATCGAGTCGTAGCTGGTAATGGTGTCCGTGTATGGCTGGCCGTTAACGTACCGAGTCGCCGATGTCAGTTGCCCCTTTGACACCGTGTCGAATATCCACGCGGCGAGTTTGGTGCCGGTATTCGGATCACCGGCCCATTGTGAAGTCTTACGTCCGAGATCGTCGTAGGTGTAGGAGGTTTTCTGTCCGTTGCCGTTCTTGGACCAGATTAGGCGGCCAGCGGCATCGAAGCTCTGCTGCAAATCTCCGGCATCCGGGTCGTGACCTGTAAGGCGTCGGCCGAGCAGATCATAGCTGAACGTGCGGACGTTGCCATTCGCGTCGATCTGCTTGGTGAGTCCGCCATTCAGGTCGTGCTCGTAGGCCGTATCGAAGTGAATAGTTGAATCTTTCCACTCCTCAACCTTTATTACTTGATCACCGGCATCGGTGTAGCGGACTGTTTTCCCGCCGATCGCTGGTGTGATCTCATTACGATTGCCAAAGTACGCGGTAGTGGTTCGACGCGTCTCGGTGGTGAGCGCCATATCGACTTGAGCGACCACCTGCTCAAGTCCGTCGTAGACCGCCTTGGACCATTGAGGCAACGAGGTAAGCGCGGGATTGAGGAGGCCGGATCCAGGCTGGGCCGCGTTATATACTGGCGAACTTTTGGTTGCGGTTAGACCGCGTGTGTCGTATGTCGTGACGGATACGGCGCGACCGCCGATGGGTGAGGCTATTTGACTTTCCCGCTCGCGACCCAGGCCATCGTCGTAGGAATACGTCGTAACATACTTCGCGGCGGTGCCCGATCCTGAGACTAGCTGAGATACTACTGTCCTGGCTGGGCCGTTTACGGTGCCATTGGCGTTGGTGGGAATTGCATACGAGATTGTGGCTGCTGGCGTGCCGCTGCTTCTGGGCTGCGCTGGCGTCCATAGTGCGGCGGCTCGGCCCAATGCATCATAGTCAATATTTACGTCGCGGCCATTTGCATCGCGAATTCCGACTACCGAACTGAACTGAGGAGATGTCCATGTCGTGGCTGTGTGCCCGAGTGGATTAGTAACAGTCACACCAGCCGTCGGCCAGCCGACAGTCGGGGTGTAACTGATCGTGGTGGTCTTGTTCATCGGGTCGGTCGCCGACAGCTTCCGCCCGTAGCCATCGAAGGTGGCCTTAGCTGTTGTAAATTCAGAACTGCTTGTGTAGGAGCGAACCTCGGTTACATTTCCTCGTTTTGGTGTGTTTGACGTTTCGCTGGTCGCCCCGTCGTACAAGGTGATCGTCCGACCCAGCAGTGTCCCGGCCGCGCAGTCATCACCGGTCCGACGCTCCTGGGACGCGGGGTAGGAGATCATCCATGCCCCCGATGACGTGTTGCGGGCGTAAGTGGTGGCTGCACACGAGTTGTCAGTGGCGACGCCACGCTCACCGTAGTCGTTGACCTTGATGGGCAACCCGTCGGCGTTGTACGTGGTCTTGGTCTCGGTGTACCGCCATCCCGACGGCACCTTCTCTCGCGCCACCTGCCGCGTTTGGTTGACCTGGTGCGGATCGGAGATGTCTGGACCATCACCCGTTACTACGATCTGGTACTCGTATCGAGTGGATGCCTCCTCTGTGAAGGCGCTGGGCGCCTTGAGCGTGATCGTCGGGCACGCGCCAAGGTTGGTCCAGTCGGTGGAGGTTCCTGGCTCGGCTGAGGTGGTTCGGACCGCCTGCCAGTGGCGACCGTTGTGCGATACCTGCTGGCCTGCGGCTTTGGGAAACCACTGCGGGCCTGAGTCAACCCATTCGGGGTAGACGCACGCCAAGATCGGGCTTTCGTTGGCGGTGGTTGTGGCTCGCCATGTCTGTTCTTGCAGTGTTCTGCCGGTAAGGCTGCGGAGGTCGTTGACGATGGTTCCGTCGAAGTCGGTCAGCGTGACACGCCGCGGGGTGCCGTCAGCGAGAGTCTCGTCGTAGAGTCCCCGAAAGAATGAGGACGTGGTGACGCTGTAGCCCGCCGGGTCGTCGCCGCTTCCCTTGAAGACTCGGACGGTCGGATATCCGCGGAACTGTGTCCATTCACCACCCCACACGTCGCAGACAAAATCCGGCGGCCAACCATGCCCTTGAGCACACCAGCTATCTGTGTAGTAGTTGGCGAGTGGGCTTCCCCAGGCAGGAGAGCCTAGGTAGCGATAGCGGGTCATCACGTCCGGCGAACCGCCAACCAGATCCTTGTCTGTCGTCTGGGTGACCAACCATTTATTGTATACCGAGCCAACAAAGTGGTACTTACCGTTGATGTCGGTATAACTGCCCTCATCCGTCCAGTAGCAGTCCCAGCCGGAGTCATCGCGATCAACTGCGGGCGTTGATGTGGTCAGGCCGCATCCTGAAGGCTGCCCATAGCGCACCTCGGAACGTCCACCTAGGCCGTTGTCAACCCCTGCGATACGCAGCATGCGAATACGTGGCCGAGTATCGGCGTCGTAGTTGTTGCGATTATCCAGGTAGACGCCATCGAATTGAACTGCCGGCATGGCCGCGTCGGGACCGTTTCCTGCCAAGCCGACGAAGCGGATGGTGTCCAGCCAGGCCACGTCCGCTCCGCCACGCCCCAGCTCAACACGAGAGACGTCATCCCAGGCGTTCGTCTGCGTGTTCCACGATTGAGTGACCACCGTGTCCAGCCACTTCATGACGAAGAAGGAAGGAGATCCCACAGCACACTTGATCTCTGGGCATACCAGGTCGGTTGGGACGTCGCTGTAGCCTGTGTTGGTGTTTTCCCTATCCACGACGTTGAAGACCAGCCGATGGGTGGGCTTCGATCCTGTGACATTGCTGTTTGCGCCGTAGGCCACCTGAGCTAGGTATCCGCCGCGGTCATAGGTGAGCCCGTTGTCATAGCAGTAGCCGGTGAAGTCGGGTTCGATCAGGCAATAATCGTTTTCCTCGACCGCGTACGTGTAGTCGATGATGTTGCCTTTGGGGTCGATCTCCTGGTCTACCATCCAGCGGTACGGGAAACGGCAGAATGCCTCCGTCCCCTCCAGCGTGCTCTTGTCGTAACACGGAGCGTCTGGGCTTTGCCCCAGATAGGGCACTTGCCAACTTGAGTCACGGTGGTAGCCGAGCCGATACGTCGTGCCGTCCTGCGCGGTGATGGTCCAGTACGGGAAGCCCGAGTCTGCCCCGGACGCTACATAGTTGATCTTCCAGCCGAGGTCTTCAACGGTCTTCCATGCGCCTGATGTGGCATCTTTAACGATACGCGACGACCTGCCGCCGATCGAGAGGGTCAGGTCATCATCGGTGTTCCAGCATCTGTGGTTTCCGCCGAGCGTGTCATGAGGGCACGAATAGTAGGTGCGTTCGATAAAACCGGCGCCGAGGTCCCAGCCTAGTCCTGCCCAGGAAGCCTGGTTATTGGTCGAGCCGGTCAACCCATCCAATGCTGCTGAGGAATACTCCAATGACAGTTTGGGCCCAGTTCCAGATGGCCCCGGCGGCACAGGTATGGGGTAAGAGTAGGAAAAGTCCCCACTCGACGGACCGACCTGCCAACTGCCTGATGACTTTAGGTCGGTGGCCTCAAATGATCCCGTTCCATCGCTCGCCGTAGATGACGCTGTGCTTGCGACCGTGTATACGGTGCCCGAGTCGGGCCAGCCCGATGCGGCCAAGTTTCCAGCGCTCGGGGCAGCATTAACCTCCGCCGTTAGCGTGCTGTGAAGCACGTCGTTGAATACCGGTAGCACTCGCCGCTTGCGCGCAGCTTCTCGCGCGCAAGCCTTGGACGGAGTCGTGTCCAGCACACATGCGGGTAGTTCAACCAGCGACAGCCGAGAAGCGAACCCACCGCCATACGCATCCCGGAAACCCGAATAGTCCACTGCAATCGAAAGTCGCCCTGGCTTCTGCCCGCCGTCGTTTCGAGCCAGTCGGAGGGCAAGGCCGACGCCGCCCAGTCGACGAGCCGTCACATCATCGAAGGTCTCTGCCTTTACCTTGGTCACAGGGTCGGTCGCAGGATCCGCGATACTACTGTCCGCCCGTTTAGCATTCTCCCCAGCGACAGCCTTACGGGCTCTCTTGTTCTTCGGCGTTCCTTCCGTCCGGCTGAGGGGCCTGTTTCGGGCCGGAGTCGCACCTATGCCGGCTGGAAGGTCCCTAGGCGGACCGACTTTTACTGGTAGTGAGGCCAGCGCAACAGGGTTGCCGGCAGTTGGTACGCTCACCTCGGCAGTACCCGGCTTCGGCCAAACCGACTTGGCTTGCTTAACTAGAGGTTTGGCCTCCTCATCGCCCTTGGTCACATCCTTGCGGACAGTGAGTGGGCGGCCGGGAACACTGGGCTCTTCGGTCTGTGAGGGCGCCGATGCAGCAGCATGTTGGATGAGGCCTTCCGGAACAGTGAGGCCAAGTAATAGGACCGCCATTGTGGTCGTGATGACGCCCAGCATTAACCACATTCGCGCACGCGGTAGCACCACGCCACACCCTCCACGCAAGACGAAGGGCATGCGCTGCCGCAGCCCATGACGGCCTATAAGGTCCACATAAGGACAATCAGTTGCTGATCATGCCTGACGTTCTCATAGCTCGTAAAGAGGCGTGTAAGACCTGGTATTGGCACCGACGCTCTCGTAGAGAGACATTTATGCAGCTGACGACGCCAGTCATGGTTCGATGGCTTCGAAGTCAGCCTTATGTGATCTATGTCACACAGTGTTGCAGTCTTGACCGCAGCAGGTCGCGGCAGTCCACTGCCTGGAAGGGGGGTGACATCAGAAAAACGAAGCGCTCCAGCAGTGGCCAGGCGCCTCTCCTGGCTGATCTTCTCCCTGCGCCAGCAGACGGCCCACTGAGCTACGGCGGTCACCGCAAACCCACTAGATGGTTGAGTCCAAGGGGTCCGGGTGATCAGTGGTCGTAGCGGGTGAGTGATCTCTTGATCGGCTGGCCGGTGTGATCGTTGTGCCAGATGGCCGCGGTCAAAGCCAGAACCTTGACGAAGATGCGGGCGGTGACGCCGGCCGGCGTGCGTCCGCCGTGTCGTTCCAGGTCCAGCTGGCCTTTGAAGGTCTGGTTGATCGACTCGATGGTCTGGCGTAACGGCTTGAACAGCTGCGCGCCGGCCCGCTCGGCCTCACCGGCCCGGGCCGGGCGTAGCAGCCGCACCCCGCCTTCGGCCAGCTCGTGTTCGAAGGCGCGGCCGTAGAACTGCCGGTCGGCGATCAACGTCGGATGCCGATGGTCGGCCAGTACCCGGGGAGCGGTGGCCAGCATGCCCAGCAGCACCTCGCGCTCATCGGCCTTGGCCCCGCTCAGCGCGAACAGCACCGGCAACCCGCCCAAGGTGCACACCAGGTGCAGGCGCAGCCCCCAAAAGTAGCGGGAATGGGAGGCGCAGTAGCCGTACTCGGCCCACCCTGCCAGGGCGCTGCGCCGCGCGGTCTCCACCGAGCGGCCGCACTCCACCGG